>QFOV01000388.1 GCA_003248565.1 Stenotrophomonas sp. | reverse complement strand
GTGGCAGGCGCCGGCCAAGCAGAAGAAGCTGCTGGAGCTGGCTGCGCAGGGCACGCCGGCCTATATCTATGACCTGGACAAGGTGCGTGAGCGCGCCCGTCAGTTGAAGGCGATTCCGGCGATCGATCGTCGTTTCTACGCCATCAAGGCCAACTCGCACCCAGAGATCCTGCGCACCCTCGCAGCCGAAGGTTTCGGCCTGGAATGCGTGTCGCAGGGCGAGGTGGAACTGGTGTTCGCCTCGGTGCCGGGTATCACCCCGGAGCGCGTGCTGTTCACCCCGAGCTTCGCGCCGATCAATGAGTACCAGGCGGTGCTGGCGCTGGGCGTCAACGTCACCGTCGACAACGTCGAGCTGCTGAAGCATTGGCCGGAAGTGTTCCGTGGCCGTTCGCTGTGGCTGCGTATCGACCTGGGCCACGGCGATGGTCACCACAAGAAGGTGAACACCGGCGGCAAGGATTCCAAGTTCGGTCTGTCCGCGCAGCGTGTGGACGAGTTCATCGCCGCTGCCCGCGCGCTGGATATCCGCATTACCGGCGTGCACGCGCACCTGGGCAGCGGCATCGAGAACAGCGGGCACTGGAAGCAGATGGTCGATGAGATGGCCGGCTTCGCGCGCCGTATCGGCAGCGTTGAAATCCTCGATATCGGCGGCGGTCTGCCGGTGCCGTACAGCGATGATGACGAGCCCTTCGATCTGGACGCCTGGGCCGCTGGCCTGGCCGACATCAAGGCGGTGCACCCGGCCTTCCAGCTGGCAATCGAGCCTGGCCGCTTCATGGTGGCCGAGTCCGGCGTGCTGCTGACCCATGCTTCGCAGGTAGTGGAGAAGGATGGCGTGCGCCGCGTTGGCCTGGATGCCGGCATGAACGCCCTGCTGCGCCCGGCGCTGTACGACGCCTGGCACGACATCGCCAACCTGTCGCGGCTGGATGCCGAGCGCGATGTTGATTTCAGCGTGGTCGGCCCGATCTGCGAATCCAGCGATGTGTTTGCCGAGCGGGTGAAACTGCCGGCGGCGACCGCACCGGGCGATGTGATGGTCATCGCCGATGCTGGCGCCTATGGTTTCAGCATGGCCAGTACCTATAACCAACGCGCCTTGCCGCGCGAGGACGTCATTGATGAAGTGCAATGACGTCTGTTTGCTGCGAAAACCTTTGTCGTCCGTTGCGCGCTGACGCGCAACGGCCAGTTTGATTTCCGGATACGCCATGACAGCTTTTGATAAAGACCAGGTTTCCCGTTTCCGCTTCGTCCGCTGCGATTTCGCCGCGGACACCGGTGTGGCACGGCTGGTATACGCCTTCGACGACGGTCCGGAGTTGACCGAGACCGTCACCGTGCCGGGCGCGCCGTTCCAGTTGGACGACGAACGCACGGCCGCGGTGCAACGCGCCCTGCAGCTGCTACACCTGATTGCAGGTGTCAGCTACTACAAGGCGGCGGTGCCGGCGCAGGTAAGCATCGACAGCTACGCCATCGACGCGGCCACCGCCGCGTTGGTGGAAACGGTGTACTTCAACGGCCTGGGCGAATTCGCCTACCGCAACGGCCTGAACCTGCGCGACCGGTTCAAACTGCCGGTGAATGTGCCCCTCTCCCCCCGGGAGAGGGGTTGGGGTGAGGGTGCGTCAGCCGACGCAGCTTCCTCCGTAGCCGTACCCTCACCCCCGGCCCCTCTCCCGACGGGAGAGGGGAGCAAAGCGCCTGCGCTCGGCCTGTCCCACCACGCCCTCGTAGCCATCGGCGGCGGCAAGGACTCGCTGGTCAGCATCGAAGCCCTGCGCAATGCCGGCGTGGCCGAAACCGTCACCTGGATCGGCGGCTCGCAGCTGATCCGGGCCTGCGCCGAGCGCACCGGCCTGCCGACCCTGAACATCGGCCGCACGCTGGCGCCGGAGCTGTTCGAGCTCAACCGCCAGGGCGCATGGAATGGCCATATCCCGGTCACCGCGGTGAACTCGGCGATCATGGTGCTGGCCGCCGTGGTGCAGGGCGTGGATCAAGTGGTGTTCTCCAACGAGCGCTCGGCCAGCTACGGCAGCCAGATCGCCGGTACCGGTGAGGTGAACCACCAGTGGTCCAAGGGCTGGGCCTTCGAGAAGGCGTTCGGCGAATACGTGCAGCAGCACATCGCCGCCGACCTGAACTACTACTCGCTGCTGCGTCCGCTCCAGCTGCAACCGCAACTTCCACATCCTCGGCGAGCGCCCGGTGAACCGCTGGTGCGGCGTCTGCCCGAAGTGCCACTTCGTGTTCCTGGCGCTGGCGCCGTTCATGCCGAAGATCCGGCTGGTGCGCATCTTCGGCCGCAACCTGCTTGACGACCTGGAACAGGCCGGCGGCTACGATGCGCTGCTGGAGTTCCAGGACCACAAACCGTTCGAGTGCGTGGGCGAGGGCAAGGAATCGCGCGCGGCAATGGCGACCCTGGCATCGCGTCCGGACTGGAAGGAAGACGTGCTGGTCAAGCGCTTCGCCAACCTGATCCAGCCGACCCTGTCGGCGGACGAACTGCAGATCGAGCCGCTGCTGGTATTTGATGGCGAGCACCGCATCCCGGCAGTACTGTGGGAGCGTCTGCGTGCGAATTTCGCAGCTTGAAGGCAAGCGGGTCGCGCTGTGGGGTTGGGGGCGTGAGGGCCGCGCGGCCTATCACGCGCTGCGTGATAGGGAATGGGGAATCGTCAGCAGTGACTCGCAGGAGCGGTTTCCTGCGCGTTTGACGGTGCTTTGTTCTGCTGCTGAAGCAGAGGGAATTCTTGCGCTTGGTGACGCACACCTGCGCGTTGAAACCGAGCTCAGCGGTGAGTTGCTGGCTTCGTTTGATGTGGTGATCAAGTCACCGGGTATCAGTCCGTACAAGCCCGAGGCGCAGCATGCCTTGGCGCAGGGCACGCAGTTCATCGGCGGTACCTCGCTGTGGTTCAGTGAGCACGCCGATGCCGATGGCGCGCTGCCGAACACGGTCTGCGTTACCGGCACCAAGGGCAAGAGCACCACCACCTCGCTGCTGGCGCACCTGCTGCGCGCGGCCGGGCATCGCACCGGCCTGATCGGCAATATCGGTCTGCCGCTGCTGGAGGCCCTGGACCCAAAACCGGCACCGGACTATTGGGCGGTGGAACTGTCCAGCTACCAGACCGGTGAAGTCGCCCGCAGCGGTACGCGGCCGGACGTCGCCATCGTGCTGAACATCTTTCCGGAGCACCTGGACTGGCACGGCAGCGAGCAACGCTACATCGAC
>QFOV01000387.1 GCA_003248565.1 Stenotrophomonas sp. | reverse complement strand
GATCGAAGCGATCGCCGGGCTGCCGTGCAGCGTGGAAATCGCCAGCGAATACCGCTACCGCGCCGCCTACGCCAATCCCAAGCACCTGATCGTCACCATTTCCCAGTCCGGCGAAACGCTGGACACGATGGAAGCGCTGAAGTACGCCAAGTCGCTGGGTCACACGCATACGCTGTCGATCTGCAACGTGCCGGAAAGCGCGATTCCGCGTGCCAGCGAGCTCGTCTGCTACACCCGTGCCGGTGCCGAGATCGGCGTGGCCTCGACCAAGGCCTTCACCACCCAGCTGGCGGCGCTGTTCCAGCTGACCGTGGTGCTGGGCAAACTGCATGGCAAGGTTGATGCCACCAAGGAAGCAGACTATCTGGAGCAGCTGCGGCATCTGCCGGGCAGCGTGCAGCACGCCTTGAACCTGGAGCCGCAGATCATCGCCTGGGCCGAGCGTTTCGCCGGCAAGTCGAACGCGTTGTTCCTCGGCCGCGGCCTGCATTACCCGATCGCGCTGGAAGGCGCGCTCAAACTCAAGGAAATCTCCTACATCCACGCCGAGGCCTACCCGGCCGGCGAGCTCAAGCATGGTCCGTTGGCACTGGTGGACGCGGAGATGCCGGTGGTGGTGATCGCGCCCAACGACAGCCTGCTGGAGAAGGTGAAATCCAACATGCAGGAAGTGCGCGCGCGCGGCGGTGAGCTGTTCGTGTTCGCCGACCAGGACAGCAACTTCAACGCCTCCGAGGGCGTGCATGTGATCCGCACCCCGCGCCATGCCGGCGTGCTCAGCGCCATCGTCCACACCATCCCGGTGCAGATGCTGGCCTACCACACCGCCTTGGCACGCGGCACCGACGTGGACAAGCCGCGCAACCTGGCCAAGAGCGTTACCGTGGAGTAACGCAGGTGTCACGGGAGCGTAACCGGGACTACGGATAATCACCGCCAGCAGCCCGGTCCTCTCTCCCCCGACGTTGCTCGAAGCCCGGCCCAGCGCCGGGCTTTTGCTTTGCGCAAGCAGCGGGTACGGGCCGCCGGTGGCCTTGGAAAGCTGTCCATGGACTTCGGATGCCTGGGCACAGTGCGAAGGTGGTGCAGCGACGGGCTAAGCTGCCCGCCCTTGTGATCGCGAGCTGAACCAGTTGTTTTCCAGGAGTACCCAAATCGCCCCTTGCCACGCACTGCATGGTCAAGGGGGCACTGTGTCCGTCGCCCCTGCCATTGGGAGCGGGTAATGAGGGTGCGGAAAAGCCACGACCGGCAAGGTCCGGGCGGGAGACGATGATGGAGCCGGCCGGACAGGACCAGCCCGGGCGCGATTTCGCTGCCCGCGCGGTCCACGACTATAGCGCCGAGCTGCACCGCTACCTGCGCCGGCGGGTGGCCGAGGCGCAGGACCTGGGTGACCTGGTGCAGGAGGTCTACCTGCGCCTGCTGCGCGTGCAGAACATCGAGACGGTTCGCAACCCGCTGGCCTATATCTATGGCATCGCCGCGCATGTGGCCAGCGAGTTCAACATGCGCCAGCGCCAGGGCCGGCTGCTGTACGACTCGACCGTGGTCGATGCGGTGTCCGAGAACCCGGGGCAGGCGGCTTTCAGCGAAGGCGGCGGCTTCTTCGAGCGGCAGGTGGGTGATGCGCTGGCGCAGCTGCCGGCCAACCGGCTGGCGGTGCTGCTGCTGGAGCGGCGCGAAGGCCTGAGCCACGCGCAGATCGCGCAGAAGCTGGGGCTGAGCGTGCATACGGTGAAGAAATACAGTGTCGAAGCGCTGGCGCATGTACGCGCGAGCTTGGAACGATGAACAGGATGTGGACCCTGCGACAGGCAGGGCGGGTGAAACCATGAATATCTATCGCACATCGCCGCAACAGAGCCGGGAGCGCGCCGCACGCGAGGCGGCGGAGTGGCTGCAGGTCATGGGCGACACGCCCAGCGATGCGGACCGTGCCGGCTTTGCCGCCTGGGTGGCGCGTTCGCCGCTGCACCTGGAAGAACTGTTGATGGCGCAGCTGGTGCAGCGCGAGCTGGCCTCCAGCGCCGCGCTGCAGGCCTTCGATCTGGATGCGGTGTTGGCACAGGCGCAGGCCATGGACAACGTGGTGCCGCTGTACGATGCGCCCAGCGCTGTAACCGGGGCAAGGCTGCTGGAACGTAAACCTGCCGCACGTGGGCGCCGTCGCAGGCTGGGCTGGGCGCTGGCGGCAGGCGTTGCCGGTTGCGCGCTGCTGGCGGGCAGCTGGACCCTGCTGCAGCCGGAGCAGCCGGAAGTGCCGGTCCACCAGTACGCCAGCGCGGTCGGCGAGCAGCGCAGCATCGCCCTGGCCGACGGCTCGATGGTCACGCTGGCACCGGCTTCTTACATCGCCGTGCGCTTCAGCGCGGGTGTGCGTGACATCGAGTTGCGTGATGGCGAGGCCACTTTCGACGTGGCACATGACAGCAGCCGCCCGTTCCGCGTACATGCTGGTGACAACACCGTGCAGGCGGTGGGCACGCGCTTCACCGTCAACCGGTTGCCTTCGGGCACGCTGGTGGCGGTCAGCGAGGGCAAGGTCAAGGTGACAGCCAACAGCAGTTGGCTGGAATCGCTGTGGCGCGACGATGCAGCCACGCTGGAAGCGGGCAAGGCCAAGGTTGAATCGCTGGGCCGTCCGGCGGCATTGTCAGCGGGTGAACAGGCACGCATACCGCAGGGCCAGCAGGCCA
>QFOV01000386.1 GCA_003248565.1 Stenotrophomonas sp. | reverse complement strand
GCCGGTTTCAAAGCATGAGTGAGGCCGCGGAGTCCGGGGCCGAAGCAGGAAGATACGCCTGAAACCGATGAGGAAGGGGTGTAGAAGGTCATGGGTCGCTGCGGGTGTATTCCTATGGGCGGCGACGGCTGGCCGGTGCTATACAGCGGGAATGACCAAGACATCAAGCAAGCAGCGGGACGCGATCCTGATCGGCGGCGGCCATAACGGACTGGTGTGCGCGGCCTATCTGGCCAGGGCCGGCAAGCGGGTATTGGTATTGGAGCGACGTTCAGTAGTCGGAGGCGCAGCCGTCACCGAGGAGTTCCATCCGGGGTTCCGCAATTCGGTGGCCTCTTATACGGTGTCGCTGCTGCAACCCAAGGTGATTGCCGAGCTGGAGCTGGAGCGGCACGGCCTGCGGGTGGTCCCACGCAAGCTCAACAACTTCCTGCCCTTGGGCAATAGCGAGTATCTGTTGGCCGGGGGCGGGCGCACTGCCGAACAGGTTGCGCGCTTCTCCGCACGCGATGCGGCACGCTTGCCCGAGTACGAACAGCGGCTGGAGATCTTCGCGGACGTGCTGCGTGCGCAGGCCCTGCAGGCGCCGCCGAACATCAGCGGTGCGAGTTGGTTGCGTGCGCTGCCGGAGCTGTGGAAGGCAGGGCAGCTGGGCCGGCAGCTGCAGCGCCTGGACCCCGGCTTGCAGCAGGAATTGATGGATCTGTTCACCATCTCCGCCGCCGAGTACCTGGACCGCTGGTTCGAGAGCGCACCGATCAAGGCCTTGTTCGGCTTCGATGGCATCGTTGGCAACTACGCCAGTCCTTATGCGCCGGGCACGGCCTACGTGTTGTTGCATCACGTGTTTGGTGAAAGCAACGGTGTCAAAGGTGCCTGGGGTCACGCGATCGGCGGCATGGGCGCGATCACCCAGGCGATGGCGCGATCGGCGGTTGAGGCCGGTGTTGAAATCCGTACCGATGCCGCCGTCGAGAAGGTCCTGGTGGAGCAGGGGCGTGCAGTCGGCGTTGTATTGGCCGGTGGCGACGTGCTGCGCGGCTCTGCCATCGTTGCCAACGTCAATCCGAAGCTGCTCTACGAGCGCCTGTTCGATCCTGCCGATGTGCCGGCGGTTACGTTGGAGCGCATGGCCAACTGGCGCTGCGGCTCGGGAACATTCCGCATGAATGTGGCTTTGTCGAAGCTGCCTGATTTCAGTGTGCTGCCGGGACTCGGTGATCACCTGACCGCCGGCATCATCATCGCACCGAGCCTGGACTACATGGATCGCGCCTATCTGGATGCGCGTCAGTATGGGTGGTCACGCGAGCCCATCGTCGAGATGCTGATTCCCAGTACGCTGGATGATTCACTCGCACCGCCGGGACAGCACGTTGCCAGTCTGTTCTGCCAGCACGTGGCCCCGCAGTTGCCGGATGGACGCAGCTGGGACGATCATCGCGAAGAAGTCGCGGATCTGATGATCGCCACCGTCGACAAGCATGCGCCGGGTTTTGCTGCTTCGGTGCTCGGTAGGCAGATCATGAGCCCGCTGGATCTCGAGCGGACCTTCGGCCTGATTGGCGGCGATATCTTCCACGGCGCGTTGAGCCTGAACCAGCTGTTCAGTGCGCGGCCGATGCTGGGGCAGGCGGGCTACAAGGGTGCGCTGCCTGGGCTCTATCTATGTGGTTCGGGAACGCACCCGGGCGGAGGAGTTACCGGGGCGCCTGGGCATAATGCGGCCGCGGTGATCATCAAAGACAACGGCCGCTGATGCGGCCGTTGTCGGAACCACGAGGCGCCCCTGTTTAAAGTCCAGTGCCGCCGCAACCGCTGGCCAGGTACGTATCAATGATGCGCAGCTGATCGGCCATGATGGCGCGCGTCCACGCAGGGCCGTGCGCATAGTCGGCAATGGCGTGGTATTCCACGGGCTGGCCAGAAGCCTTGGCCTTGGATACGAACCATTCGGACTGCTCGATCGGCACGGTCTGATCGCGGTCACCGTGATAGACCATCAACGGGATCTTGATCTTGTCAGCGTGATCGAGCGGGTTGAGGCCATCAACCGTTGGTGCCTGTGCCTGACGGAAGAACGGATTGGTGTAGAAGCGCGACCAGATCTTCTTGATATCCGAAACGCCCGCGCCGGCGATGGCGCACTTGTACATGCCTTCCGGACGCACTGCTGCGGCGAATGCCGAGTAGCCGCCATAGGAGAAGCCGAACATGGCGATATGGCCGGGTTTGGCGATGTTCTGTTCGATCATCCACTTGGCGCCGTCGTCCTTGTCATCCTGCATTTTCTGGCCCCACTCGGCGTCACCGGCCATCCACAATCTGCGGCCCCAACCTTC
>QFOV01000024.1 GCA_003248565.1 Stenotrophomonas sp. | reverse complement strand
GACGGCGTCATCGCTGACTTCACCTACACCGAGGCGATGCTCAAGCACTTCATCAAGAAGGTGCACAAGTCGCGCGTGCTGCGCCCCAGCCCGCGCGTGCTGGTCTGCGTGCCGGCCGGCTCCACCCAGGTGGAGCGCCGCGCCATCAAGGAATCGGCCGAGGAGGCCGGTGCACGTGATGTGTTCCTGATCGAAGAGCCGATGGCGGCTGCGATCGGTGCCGGCATGCCGGTCACCGAGGCGCGCGGTTCGATGGTCATCGATATCGGCGGTGGCACCACCGAAGTTGCGGTCATCTCGCTGAACGGCATTGTCTATTCGGCCTCGGTGCGTATCGGCGGCGACCGTTTCGACGAATCCATCACCAATTACGTGCGCCGCAACCACGGCATGCTGATCGGTGAAGCCACCGCCGAGCGCATCAAGGTGGAGCTGGGTTGCGCCTACCCGCAGGCGGAAGTGATCGAGATGGAAATCTCCGGCCGCAACCTGGCCGAGGGCGTGCCGAAGATGATCAAGATCAGCTCCAACGAAGTGTTGGAAGCCCTGCACGAGCCGCTGTCGGGCATCGTCTCGGCGGTCAAGCTGGCCCTGGAGCAGACCCCGCCGGAACTGTGCGCCGACGTCGCCGAGCGCGGCATCGTGCTGACCGGTGGCGGCGCCCTGCTACGTGACCTGGACCGCCTGATCTCCGAGGAAACCGGCCTGCACGTGCAGGTGGCCGACGATCCGTTGACCTGCGTGGCCCGCGGTGGCGGTCGTGCGCTGGAGCTGGTGGACATGCACGGCAACGAGTTCTTTGCGCCGGAGTGATCCGCAGGGAACAGGGGCTGGGGAATTGGTAGCGAGGGGCAGGGTGTCCTGCAGTTCGTTCCGGTCTCCAGCATCCATTTCCCGGAACCATCGGCGTGACGCCAGTCGCGCCGTTTCCATACCTGATTCTTCATTTCCCTTTTCCAGCCTTCTGTCGTGCCCCCTTACGCCGGTCCTCCCGTAGCCTCCCGTCAAGGGGATGCCAGCAGCACGCTGCGTCTGCTGGCGTACCTGGCCTTGGCCATCACCTTGATCGTGCTCGACGACCAGGGCGGGTGGATGTCGCGCCTGCGCGCCCAGGCCAATGTGCTGGTGCAGCCGATCTGGGCCCTGGCCGGTGTGCCGGGCCGGGTAGGGGCATCGGTCAAGGACAACGCGGCCAGCCATAACCAGTTGGTCAGCGAAAACCGCGAGCTGCGCAACCAGCTGCTGATCGCCAACGCACGCCTGACCCGCCTGCAGACTGCGGCGCTGGACAACGCACAGCTGCGCGAGTTGCTCAACGTGGCCGAGCGCAATGGCCTGGACGTGCAACTGGCGCCCATCCTCGATATCGACCTGGACCCGGTCAAACAGCGCCTGGTGCTGGATTCGGGCAGCCGTGCCGGTGTGCATGTCGGCCAGGCAGTGATCGATGCCGGTGGCCTGATGGGCCAGGTGATCGCGGTGACGCCGGCGCATTCGACGGTGCTGTTGCTGACCGATCCGGACCATGCGGTGCCGGTGGCGGTGGCACGCAATGGCGTGCGGCTGATTGTCTACGGCCGTGGCGACCGGCTGGAACTGCGTGATATTCCGCTCAGCGCGGGCGTGGAAGTCGGCGATGAGATCGTCACTTCCGGTCTGGGTGGGCGTTTCCCGGCCGGCTTCCCGGTCGGCAAGATCCTGAAGCTGCGTCCGGACGATACCCACGCCTTCCTGGTCGGCGAGCTGGAGCCAGCGGCCAAGCTGGACCGTGGCCGCAACGTGCTGCTGCTGCGTTCGGTACCGGCGCTGCCGCAACTGCCCGACAGCACTGTCATCGAATCGGCGCCGGAAGCTGCGGCCGCGGGCGGTCCATCCGCCGCCCCGGTCAACCGCATGGGCGCGCCGGCTGCCGTTGTTCCTGCCAGCGGCAACGCCAGCACCCCTCCAGCTGCGGCGGCCACGCAGGCCCCGGCCAGCACGCCAGCGACCGAGCCGGCAGCGGCAGGCCAGGCACCCGTCCCGGCGACAACGCCAGCCAACGAATCCGCAAGCCCGGCAACACCAGTGACCACTGACAACCCGACCCCGCCGCAGGTGCGCCCATGAGTCGTCTGCGCACCAAGGGCTGGGTGATGCCGGTCAGCTTCGTGTTGGCCTTGCTGCTGGCGCTGATTCCGCTGCCCGAACTGCTGTTGCCGGCGCGCCCGTATTGGCTTGCGCTGGTGCTGGCCTACTGGGTGATCGAGACCCCGGACAAGGTTGGGCTGGGCTTTGCGTTCTGCATTGGCCTGCTGGCCGATGTGATGTTTGGCGGCATTCTGGGTGAGCAGGCGCTGCGGCTGGTGGTGATGGCCTTCATCCTGCAGCGCTTCCGTGCGCGCATCCGTTTCTTCCCGCTGTCGCAGCAGGCCTTGGCGATGGGCGGGCTGCTGTTCAACGACCGCGTGATCGATGCAGCCATCCACCTGCTGGTGGGCGAGCCGATGCTACCGTGGAGCTACTGGGTGGCACCGTTGCTGGGCATGGCCTTGTGGCTGCCACTGTATGTGCTGCTGGATGCGGTGCGGCTGGGCAAGCGCGGGCGCTGACGATGGCGTCGCGCCGCCAGCACAAGAACACGCACGCAGAGGCCGAGCAGTTCCGGCGGCGTGCCGCGATCGGCTTCCTGGGTGTGCTGCTGACCCTGGGGTTCCTCGCCGGCTGGTACTTCAAGCTGCAGGTGCTGGACCACGACATCTACGCCACCCGCTCCGAGGCCAACCGCATCAAGGCGCGGCCGGTGGTGCCGGGGCGTGGCCTGATCTACGACCGCAACGGTCGCCTGCTGGCCGAGAACGTGCCGGCCTTCCGCCTGGACGTGACCGCCGACAAGGTCGCGGACATGGACGCCACCCTGGCCGGGCTGCAGAAGATCTTCTCGCTCAGCGAGGAGGACATCGAGCGCTTCAAGCAATCGCGCAAGGCGCGCCGTGGCTTCATGCCGGTGACGTTGAAGCTGCGGGTCAGCGACGACGAGATGGCACGCTTCGCCGTGGACCGCTGGCGCTACCCGGGCGTCGAGCTCGAGCCCTACCTGACCCGGCGCTATCCGTATGGCGATCTGTTCGGCCACATCATCGGCTACGTCGGCCGGGTCGATGACAAGGATCTGGAAGAACTGGGCGAGGGCAATGCAGCGCTGACCCACATCGGCAAGTCCGGGCTGGAGCGCTTCTACGAGACCCAGCTGCGCGGCAAGATCGGCTATGAGCAGGTCGAGACCAATGTGCAGGGTCGTGCGATCCGCACGGTCGGGCGGGTGCCGGCGCAGTCGGGCACCGATCTGCGGCTGTCGATCGATGCCGACCTGCAGCGTGCCATGGTGGCGGCGTTCGGCGAGCAGGAAGGTTCGGCGGTGGCGATCGATCCACGCACCGGCGAAATCCTGGCCATGGTCAGTCTGCCGTCGTTCGATCCCAATCTGTTCGTCAACGGCATTTCCCACGCCGATTTCAAGCTTCTCAATGAGAACCCCTCACGGCCGCAGTTCAACCGACTGGTGCTGGGTGGCGTGGCGCCGGGTTCGACGGTGAAGCCCTTCCTTGGCCTGGCTGGCCTGGACAGTGGTTTGCGCAGGCCCGAAGACAAGATCCTGTCGCGCGGCATGTTCTACCTGCCCGGCGTGAGCCGTGGCTGGGGTGACGCCAACCGTGGCGGCCATGGCTGGACCGACCTGCGCAAATCCATCTCGCAGTCGGTCAACACCTATTACTACCAGCTCGGTATCGATATGGGCATCGAGCGCTATGACGACTACATGGGCAACCGCTACGGCTTCGGCCAACCCACCGGCATCGACTTGGCCGGTGAGATCGGCGGCATCCTGCCGTCGCCGGCCGCCAAGCTCAAGGCCAACAAGGAACGCTGGTATCCCGGCGATACGGTCAATGCCAGCATCGGCCAGGGCCTGTGGAAGGTGACGCCGCTGCAGCTGGTGCGCGGGGTTGGTGGATTGGCGACCGGGCAGTTGCGCACACCGCACCTGGTGATGGAACAGCGCGCCGGTTTCGACCACGATTGGGCGCCAACGCCGCAGCCGGCGAGCAGGCCGATCAGCCCCAATCCGGCCAATGTGCAGGCGGTACGCGAGGGCATGATGGGCACCATGCAGCCCGGCGGCAGTGGCTGGCGTGTGGCTGCCGGTGCGCAGTACCTCATGGCTGGCAAGACCGGTACCGCGCAGGTCATCAGCCGCAAGGGCACGGCTGCGTTGAACCCGCGCAGCCTGCCGATGCACCTGCGCCATCGCGCGCTGTTCGTTGGTTTCGCACCGGCCGAAGAACCGGTGATCGCGATTGCCATCGCGGTGGAAGGCGGCGGCTACGGTGGTTCGGCCGCCGCGCCGATCGCCCGCAAAGTGTTTGATGCCTGGTTGCTTGGGGTGATGCCCGAAGGCCTGCAGCCGCTGGATGCCGAGCGCGGCACGGTGGCGGTGGGCGTGGCGACCTTCGATACCGAAGATGCCAGCTGGCGCGCGCGCGGGGAGCTGGTAGCACCGCAGTTCGCCGATCTGCCGATCATGGTTGGTGCTCCGGCACCGCTGCCAGGCACGCCGCCGCAGCCAGTGCCCGAGGCGCTGCCCGGTGTTGCGCCGGCAGCTGCACGTCCGGCGCTGCCGGCGGCAACCCCAGCGGAGGTGCGCCGATGAGGGATTTCCTGAGCTGGGCGTTGGAGATGGGTCAGCGCCTGACCCGTGGCCTGGACTGGCCGTTGCTGTTTGCCTTGCTCGCCTTGATGGTCATTGGCCTGTCGGTGCTGGACAGCGCCGGTGGCAGTGGCCTGGTGATGGCGCAGGGCGCGCGCTTCGCGGTGGGCCTGGTAGCGATGTGGGCGATCTCGCGGGTGTCGATCCTGCGCATCCGCGCGTGGACGCCGATGATCTATGCCTTGTCGATGCTGCCACTGCTGGCAGTGTTCGTGCTCGGTACCGGCAAGTACGGGCGGCAGTGGTTGAACCTGGGCCTGTTCTACCTGCAGCCGGCCGAGTTGTTGAAGGTCAGCCTGCCGATGATGGTGGCCTGGTATCTCAACCGCATGCCCTTGCCACCGCGTATCCCGGTGGTGCTGGTGGCAGCGGTGATCATTGGTGTGCCGACCGGGCTGGTGATGTTGCAGCCGGACTTCGGCACCGGCGTGCTGATTGCCGCCAGCGGTGCCTTCGTCTTGTTGCTGGCCGGCCTGCCGTGGTGGTGGGTGGGCGTGGGCGTGGGCGGTGTTGCCGCGGCCGCGCCGGTAGCCTGGTTCTGGCTGCTGCGGCCGTACCAGAAGGACCGCATCATGATGTTCCTCGACCCGGAGAGCGATGCACTCGGTGCGGGCTGGAACATCATCCAGTCCAAGATCGCCATTGGTTCCGGCGGGCTCACCGGCAAGGGCTGGGGGCTGGGCTCGCAGTCACACCTGAACTTCATTCCCGAACAGACCACCGACTTCGCGTTCTCGGTACTGAGCGAGGAGTACGGCTGGATCGGTGTGGCGGTGGTGCTGGCCTTGTATCTGTTCGTGATCGGCCGCTGCCTGTGGATCGCGGTGGATTCGCGCGATACCTATTCGCGGCTGCTGGCGGGCGCGACCGGTCTGGCGTTCTTCGTCTACATCCTGGTCAACGGCGGCATGATCTCCGGCCTGTTGCCGGTGGTGGGCGTGCCGATGCCGTTGATCAGTTACGGCGGTACCTCGGCGGTGTCGTTGCTGGCCGGCTTCGGGTTGGTGATGGCTGTACGTGCGCACCGGCCGGTGCACGGCGGCTAGCGCAATGCTGTTGCGTGGATCGTCCATTTATCCGCGGCAATATTGTGAGCTTTGATCCAGATCAAACACCTGGCTTTACCAAACCTTCACACTACGCCCCGTCACCGGCGCGCTGTCCGCGCTGTGACTGCCGGCTCGCCGTATGGGGCAGTTGGCAGGTTGGCATCTGGCGGGATGACGGGGGGAGCCGTCGTCCCGGGTCCCCCGGACGCTGACGCGAGTGTCGGTCATCTCAGCGGGATGGGGAGATGACCGACGCTCCTTTTTTTGCCTGGCCGGCTTGGCCTCGATCCTTTCCGGGCCAGATTGCCGGTCCACAATCGGCGGCATCGCCTTGCCTATTCATCGAATAGCGTGAATCCGAGGGGCTTCGGTGCGGATCGGCGTAGCGTATTTTTCGCTTCAATCCTGTTGTGTTTCATGGTGTTATTGCAGGAAATTCATCTTTGACCTGCTAATCTCGCCCGATGATTAGACGCGCCCTGGTTTGTTGCCTCACCCTCGGCATGGTTGCCTGCGCAACCCAGCCGAAGACTCCTGCACCTCTGCCGGCCCCGGCGGAAACTCCAGTCAAGCCGAGTACCGGCCCGGCCGAAGCCGTACCCGAGGCCAAGACCGCGTTGCCGCCGGTCGACCTGACGCCGGTGCCATTCGAAACCGCCCGCGCCAACTTCGTGCGCGATACGGCGGCGAAGTACGGCATCGATCCGGCCTATATCGAAAGCACCCTGGCGCAGGCGCAGATCCGCGAACCGATCATCGCCGCGATGTCGCGTCCGGCCGAGCGGGTCAAGCCGTGGAACGAATACCGGCCGATGTTCATCACCCAGGCCCGCATCGACGGTGGTCGTGCCTTCCTGGCCGAGCACCGCGATGAGCTGATGCGGGTGCAGGAACGCACCGGCGTGCCCGCTGAAGTGATCGTCTCCATCATTGGTGTGGAAACCAGCTACGGCCGTAATACCGGCAACCACCGCGTGCTCGACGCGCTGTACACGCTGGCCTTCAAATACCCGCGTACCGGCGATCCGGCCAAGCTCGAGCGCGAAGTGCGCCGCGAACTGTTCTTCCGTGACGAACTGGCCAAGCTGTTCGAGCTGAGTGCGCTGGAGAAGCTCGACATCACCACGCTCAAGGGCAGTTACGCCGGGGCGATGGGCATGGGCCAGTTCATGCCGTCCAGCTACCTGGACTTCGCGGTGGACGGCAATGGCGATGGCCGCCGTGACCTGTTCAACAGCTACGACGACGTCTTCTCGTCCATTGCCAATTACTTCGTCAAGAAGGGCGGCTGGATCCGTGGCGGCACCGTGGCGGTACCGGCGACGCTGCAGGCTGGCTTCGAGGAATTCAATCCCACCGACTGGACCCCGGCCTATACCGTCAGCGAGCTGGCGGCGCGTGGCTACCAGCCGGTCACCCCTGTGCGTGCAGTCAATGCCAAAGCCACCCCGGTGACGCTTGAAGGCAGCGACGGCAAGCAGTACTGGCTGGGCTTCCAGAACTACTACGCGATCACCCGTTACAACATCTCCAAAATGTACGCGATGGCCGTGTTCCAGCTGTCCCAGGCCATCGCCGGCAAGGAGCTTCCCCCGGCATGAACATCAAGTGGCTGGTCCCTGCGTTGATCGTGCTCGGGCTGGCCGCCTGCAGCAGCGCCCCCAAGAAGTCGTCATCCGCTACGGCGGGTGCCAGCTCGGCATCGCGGCCGGCGACGGTGGTGCACGGGCGCGGCAGTGCACGCGGTGAATGCCCTGAGGGTTCGCCTTATGCCAAGGCGCAGGAAGACCTGTCCACCCGTGGCAACTACACCGCTGGCGGCCTGTACAAGCCCGGTGTAAGCGACTCCACGCCGAGCTATATACCCAATGTGGACTGTATTCCCGAGCCGGTGGTGACCAACGAGGCGCGCTCGGCGGTCGGCAATCGGTCGCCGTATACGGTGCTGGGCAAGCAATACCAGATCATGGACCGTGTCGATAACTACGTGGAACAGGGCACCGCCTCGTACTACGGGCAGAAGTTCCACGGCCGCCTCACCTCCAACCGTGAGGTGTACGACATGTACGCCTTCACCGCCGCGCACAAGACCTTGCCGCTGCCGAGTTTTGCGCGGGTGACCAACCTGGACAACGGCGAGTCGGTGATCGTGCGGGTCAACGACCGCGGGCCGTTCCACGAAGGTCGCGTCATCGATCTCAGCTATGCCGCCGCAGTGCGGCTGGGCATCACCCAGCGCGGCACCGGCCGGGTCGAAGTGCATGGCCTGACCCCGGGCAGCGAGAACCTGCAGGCCTCCGGCGACAGCCGTCGCGCCCGTCGTGAACGGGCTGCGGCGACGGTAGCCGCCGCAGCGCCGGCACCGCGGCCAGCAGTGGCCAGCCCCAGCCGCATGGACCAGCTGGTCGAGAAGCTGCCCGCCGCACCGGCACGCCCGGTTGCCGGCAATGCCGACCATTTCGACGCCTGGATGAAGGACAACGGCGTGCGCGTCGCTACCGGTCGCCCGGCCACCACCAGTGCTGCCAGCACGGCAGCTGCACCGGTGAGTGTCCAGGCGCTTCCCGCAGCGTCGGAACTGCTGCAGTTCACGCCGCCTACGGTGTTGCAGGTGGCCAGTTTCTCCAGCCGTGACAATGCCGCGCGGGCCTTGGGCCAGCTGGCGTCAGCGGGTATCGTCGGTGCCAGCCTCAGTGACATCGTCAGTGGTGGCCGCACCCTGTGGCGCCTGCGTGTGCCGGCCAGTGACAGCAGCAATGCCACGGAACTTGCCGGGCGTATTGCCGGTCTTGGGTTTGGCTTGCCGCAAGTGGTCCGCGATTAACCCCAGCACACCGGGGCGCCGCCAGCTGGCCGGTGTCGCCCTACAATGACTCCCCGAATTTTTCTTCCTCGTCCATCAGGAACCGCTGTCCGATGAAATTCCGTTTTGCCGCCGCTGCACTGGCCACCACGCTCGTCGTGGGTCTGGCCTCCGCCCAGACGCCCACCCCGACGCCCACGCCTGCACCGGCCGCAGCTGCTGCTCCGGCGCAGGTGGCGACGCCGCCGGCCCCGGTTCCGACCACCGCCACGGCATGGGTGCTGATGGATTACGCCACCGGCCAGGTGCTGGCGGGCGAGAACATCCATACCCCGCTGCCGCCGGCCAGCATCACCAAGGTGATGACGTCCTACGTACTGGCTGCGGAAATGAAGACCGGCAAGATCAAGCCGGACGACCAGGTGATGATGAGCGAGCGCGCCTGGCGCGAAGGCGGCGCAGGCACCGATGGCAGCTACAGCGGCTTCCCGGTCAACCAGACCGCGCGTCTGGAAGACATGGAAAAGGGCATGGCGATCCAGTCCGGCAACGACGCGGCAATCGCGCTGGCCGAACATGCTGCCGGCAGCCAGGAAGCGTTCGCGGCGTTGATGAACAGCTACGCTGCCAAGATCGGCATGAAGGATTCGCATTTCGTCAACGCACATGGCCTGAACGCCGAGGGTCACCAGTCCAGCGCCTATGATCTGGCGCTGCTGGGCCGCGCTTTCGTGCGCGATTATCCGGAGACGTATGCGTACAACAAGATCAAGGAATTCACGGTAGGCAAGATCACCCAGCCGAACCGCAACCTGCTGTTGTGGCGTGACCAGAGCGTGGACGGCATCAAGACCGGCCACACCTCGGCGGCCGGTTACTGCCTGCTGAGCTCGGCGCAGCGCGGTGACCAGCGTCTCGTCGCGGTGTTGATGGGCGGCGCATCGGAGAAGCAGCGCGCTGATGACAGCTTGGCGCTGTTGAATTGGGGTTTCCGTTTCTTCGAAACCCATCGCATGTATGAGCCGGGCAAGGCGGTGACCACGCAGCATGTGTGGAAGGGCGCGGCCGATGAGGTGCAGCTGGGCGTGGCGCAGCCGATGCTGGTGAGCGTGCCGCGTGGCCGTTACAACGATCTGAAGCCGTCGATGGACGTGCCGAAGCAGTTGGTGGCGCCGATCACTGCAGGTCAGCAGATTGGTACGGTCAAGGTGTCGCTGGATGGCAAGGTGGTTGCCGAGGCGCCGCTGGTGGCCGTGCAGGCGGTGGAAGAGGGCGGTTTCTTCAAGCGTCTGTGGGATGCCTTCATGATGTGGTGGAAGTCCGAGTAAGGGCTTTCACCGGCTGAATAGCCGAGCGGCGTTGCGGTGTTCTGTCGACTGGAGTTCAAGTCGATGGGGCGCAGCAACGCCGCTTTTGTTTTGTCTGCGTGGTGGCGGAGCGCCGCTCCGACCCTTTACCAAGTGCAGCTTCGCTCCCTCCCTTTGCCGCAGGCAAGGGGAGGGCTGGGGAGGGGTAGCTTTCGCCGTAGCCGTAGCCGTAGCCGTAGCCGTAGCCGTAGCCGTTGCCGTAGCTGTTGCTGTTGCTTTGGACGTTGACTCACCGGGCCCCTTCCGCAGCGACGGAGCCAGTGGGAAGAACCCGAAGGGCGACGTGCATGGATGCACGTCGTTTTTCGCCACGACAGGGATGTCGTGTCGAAAAATCCCGCTGGCGGAGTGAACCCGCGTCGCGCAGCGGCGTGGGCGTGGAGGCAGGGTGTGTTTCTTTTGGTTATCTTTTCTTTGCACAAGCAAAGAAAAGTAACTCGCTCCCCGAAGGGGAGAGAAAGCTCTTGCTCTTGCTCTTGCTTCAGCCGGAGCCGGAGCCGGAGCCGGAGCCGGAGCCGGAGCCGGAGCCGGTGCCAAGATCAAGATCAAGATCAAAGACTTTCGCTCGCCTTTGGCGCGCGAGCACACCTTTCTTTGCTTGTGCAAAGAAAGGTGGCCCAAAGAAAGCACACCCTGCCTCCGCGCCCACGTCGCTACGCGACGCGGGTTCACTCCGCTGGCAGGATTTTTCGACGAGACATCCATGTCTCGTCGAAAAACGACGCACATCCATGTGCGTCGCCCCGTTCGGGGTCTTGTCTGCCAGCTCCGTCGCTGCGGAAGGGGCCCGGTAAGTCAAAAGCTGTAGAGCAAAGGCTGGAGCCGAAGCAAAAGCAAAAGCTGTGGAGCAGAAGCGCCCTCACCCCAACCCCTCTCCCGCCTGCGGGGTGAGAGGGGAAGCTTGCGAACCACTGGTTCGCTGCCCATCGAACGCACTTGCGCCAGCGCAAGGGCCGGGGCGCGGAGCGGGGGTGAGGGCGCTTTTGCCTTGTCGCTTTTACAGCGCGAGTGGCTGCAATTGTTCACCGCCGCAGTCAGAGCGTGCGGCTGATGGTGAAGCTGCCGAATACCGGCGTCTCTTTCTGGCCGTCAAATTCGCGGGTGCGGTGGTAACGCGCCAGCGCGAATTTCCACTTGCCACGCATCACTGCAACGCCATAGCCGATGTCGCCGACAAACGGACGCTTGTCTACGCTGTGGCTGTTGCGGAAGGTGTTGCCATCCAAGGTGATGTCGCGCAGTACCCAACGCGCGTCGCTGGTGACGAACAGATGGCTGGACCAGCCTTCTGCACGGCCGCGGCGGGTGGGTGCGGTGTTCTCACCGGCGGGGCGCATCGGTGAGCTGCCGAAGTCGTCAGGCAGCTTCCAGCCGAAACGTACTTCGCCACCAACATTGGCATACGTAGCCAGGTTGCCGATGGCGCCACCCCAATGGCTGATCGCGTCCCAGCCCCAGCCGCTCGCGTTACCTTCGGCAGGCCAGCGTTGCATACGCTCATGCAAGAGTTTGAACACCGGTTCGTCATGCAACTGGTTGTCCCAGCCCATGAACTTCTCATCGCCAAGAACGCTGTGCACGGCATCCTGCACCTGCTTTCCCTGCGCGGAGGGGCCAACCATCCCCAGCGCCAACTGGGTGGTGCGCAGGTGGTTGCCGTTACGCGCGTTGTAGCCGAAGTTGACCATCAACACCGCTGCATACGGGCGGTCATCTTCGATCAGGTCGCTACGGGTGTTGTCGGTCGGTGTGTACAGGCCCTGGCCGAAACTGAAAATCATGTTCTGCTGCTGGAATTCACCAGGATGCAGGCGTTCCAGATGACGATTCATCCAGCGCGCAAGGCGCGGCAGGCAGGGGTCGTCGGTGTAGTCCTGCAGGTTCGGCGACACCAGCGTGAACATCGCGCCATTGGTGTATCCCTGATCCTGCTGTGCACCGCCGAGCAAGTCATTGTCGACGCGGAAATTGATCGCAGGCGGGTGGTCGCTCAAGGCGCTTTGTGCGCATTGTTGCGCTGCCCAAGCGGGGGTGATTGCAAGGCTGCCTGCCATCAGCAACAGCAGTCGGGTGCCTTTCTTCATGTACGGACTCCTCGCCGGCAGAGTGACATGCAGCTTAGTGATCCGTTGTGGGTCGGCATATCGCTATCGAGCGGACAGATTGTTGTGGGTGTGACGATGGATTTCCGCGCGTGGATGCGCGCACCAGACGAGGTGGGTGGTCTTGGCTGGAGGGCGTTTCGTATGCATGCACGCGGCGCAGTTCAACTGCGCTCGTCATTGTCGCCGCTTTCCTGTTCTGGCTTTCGTCGGTCTGGCGGGATGGAGGTTTTCCCAGATGAGACAGTCATTGTGTGGCTGACATGTTGTTGGTGGGCGTTCGCGGTGGTGGCAGGGTTCTGCTGCGCAAACAAGCCGCATCGTGGCTGTCGTTGATGCCGCCAGCCCTGTCTTCAGTCGATACCCCTCGGAGCTTCCCTGGTCCCGCCCAGCCCAGCGGTTCACGCGGTTAGGTGTGCTCTGGCCTGAATAGGGGATGGGCCCGTGATCTCCACGCAGGAGGAGGCTCTGGCAGCAGGCGATGCGGCATGGCCTCCGCATTGGACGTGGAATGGGCCGGAGGTGGTCGATGCCTTCTGGCCGTCTTTTTGCGGGGAGATGTGATGCGACAGAGGCAGTTTCAGTGCATATAAAGGGAGCCGCCTCACAAAAACGTCATGCATCCTGACGTCGGTCTGGGTTAGGATTCCGGCGGACCGGACCGTGCTCGTCTGCTAGGTAACATCAGGGACAGAGTCTTACCGCAAGGTCTCTAAGCCAATGGAACGCACCTCGTAAGGTGCAGGTTAATGGGGAAGTATCAGATGCGTAACGTTTTTTCGCCGCTCACTGCAGCGGTCATCACTCTGGGTATTGCTGCGGCTGTCAGCAGCCAGCCGGCCCAGGCAGCATTCAAGGCCAAGGGTACCCAGGCGCAGGAACAGCGCCAGCAGGCCGCCGCACAGATTCCAACCTGCCAGCGTCCGATCGGCACCTTGTCGGTGATCGAGCCGGAAGACTCCACCCATTGGTGGACTGGCCAGCAGCTGCCGGCGCCGTCGCGCCTGATCAAGGCCTTCGTCAGCCGTTCGCGCTGTTTCACCCTGGTGGACCGTGGTGCCGGCATGGCCGCGGGCCAGTTCGAGCGTGAACTGGCAGCCAGTGGTGACCTGCGTGGTCGTTCCAACGTCGGCAAGGGCCAGATCAAGGCCGCTGACTATGTGATGATCCCGGACCTGATCTCGCAGAACAGCAATGCCGGTGGCAATGCCATTGGTGGTTTGCTGGGTGGCCTGATCGGCGGCCGCGCCGGTGCGTTGGTGGGTGGCTTGAACTTCACCAGCAAGACCGCCGACGTGGTGCTGACCGTGACCGACGTGCGTTCGTCGGAGCAGGTCGCCATCTCCGAAGGTTCGGCGCGCAAGAGCGACATGGGCTTCGGTGCCAGCGGTGGCCTGTTCGGCGGCAGCGGCCTGGGCGCCGCGGGCGTTGGCGGTTACGCCAACACCGAAATCGGCCAGGTGATCACCATGGCCTACCTGCAGGCCTACACCGACATCATCGCGCAGCTGGGAGGTTTGCCGGATAACGCCTCTGCCGCCAACGCGCAGCAGGCGGTGACGGTGACCCGTGCCGGTCGCCTGCTGGCCAATGCCCGCGGTACCGGCGCGCCGGTGCGCACCCTGGAAGCCGGGATGATGCTGTACCCGACCGGCACCAAGGAAGGCGTGATGTGGGAAGTCGAGGATGAACTGGGCAACCGCGGCTGGGTGTCGTCCACCCTGCTGCAGTTGTCCAAGTAAGCCTGGGTTTACCCCCCCAGAAGGGCCGCGCAAGCGGCCCTTCTGGTTTCTAGGGTGTAGTGCCGAGCCATGCTCGGCAAGGGGCCTTCCCGGCGGCCAATGTAGGAGCGGCGTCAGCCGCGAAGCTGGCTATCTGCATCAATGGCAATGCCCGCAACCTGAACATCCATGAGCTTCGCGGCTGACGCCGCTCCTACTGCGAGCGTTGCCGGTAAGGCCTCTGCCGAGCATGGCTCGGCACTACGGACAGGTGTGCTGGGAACGGCCCCTGCCGAGCACGGCTCGGCACTACCCGGCGTCCGTGGAAGGCTGTGGATCGGCTGTGGCCTTGGGTTTGTAGGCGTTCGCCCCGATAATGGCGGCATGGAAATCAAGTCCGACAACCCTGAACACGGCTTCCAGTTCCCCGGTACCTTTGAGCTCAGCGCCATGGGCGCAGCCAATATCGGCCTGGAAGCTGAACTGCCCAAGTTGCTGCAAAGCGCCGGTATCGAGGTACTGGAAGAGCGCATCAGCTGGAAACAGTCCTCCAACGGCAAGTATGTCTCGGTGCGCATCGCCTTCAAGGCGGAGAGCCGCGAACAGTACGATGCTGCCCACACGGCGATGCGTGAGCATCCGGAAGTGAAGTGGACGCTGTAACCGCCTGTGCGGCAGAAACGCAGCGCAAGGCGCTGCGGCCAGCATTGCTGCGGGACCTGGGCCGGCAGGGCTATGAGCCTGTCTGGCACGCCATGCAGCAGTTCACCGATAGCCGTGGCGACGCCACCGCCGATGAACTGTGGGTGGTCGAGCATGACCCGGTGTTCACCCTGGGCCAGGCCGGCAAGCCCGAGCACGTGCTCGCGGCCGGTGATATCCCGGTGCTGCATGTGGACCGCGGCGGCCAGGTGACCTATCACGGGCCGGGCCAGATCGTGGTCTATCCGCTGCTGGACCTGCGCCGGCTCGGCATCGGTGTGCGTGATTACGTGTGCCGGATCGAGCAGGCCATCATCGATACGCTGGATGAATGGAACATCGGTGCCGAACGCATGGACGGCGCGCCCGGTGTCTACGTCGGCGGCGCCAAGATCGCCGCGCTCGGCATCCGCGTGCGCCGCGGCTGCAGTTTCCACGGGCTGGCGTTCAATGTGTCGCTGGACCTGGAACCCTTCCACCGCATCAACCCCTGCGGTTACGCCGGGATGCAGGTGACCTCGGTGCTAGACTTGGGCGGTCCTTCGGGCATCGAAGCGGTCAAGTCGGTGCTGCTGTCCCATCTGGCCCAGCAGTTCGGCCTGGCCTTGCAGCCGACGCCCGAACTGCCCGATCTGACTACGCGGCTCTGAGACCGCTGATAACGCCATGACTGAAACCACCACGCGCTCCATCCCCCTGCAGGTCGTGCAGGGCGACATTCCGTCCGCACCGTTGCAGGCCGGTGTCAAACAGCTTGGCGGCGACAAGATCAACCGCTCGCCGGTGCAGTTCGCCGACGCGCCGGTGCTGCGCAAGCCTTCCTGGATCCGCGTGCGCATTCCTTCGGGCAATGCTGTGGCCAACCTCAAGGCCAAGCTGCGCGAGAACCGCCTGGTGACGGTGTGCGAGGAAGCCAGCTGCCCGAACATCCACGAATGCTTCGGCCATGGCACCGCCACCTTCATGATCCTGGGTGAAGTCTGTACCCGCCGCTGCTCGTTCTGCGATGTGGCCCACGGCCGGCCCAAGCCGCCGGACGCCAACGAACCGGCCAGCCTTGGCCAGACCGTGGCCGACATGGGCTTGAAGTACGTGGTGGTGACCAGCGTTGACCGCGATGACCTGCGTGACGGCGGTGCCCAGCACTTCGTCGACTGCATCACCGCCATCCGCGAGAAGTCGCCCAAGACCCGCATCGAAGTGCTGACCCCGGACTTCCGTGGCAAGGGCCGCATGGAACGCGCGCTGGAAATCCTCGCGCAGAACCCGCCGGACGTGTTCAACCACAACATCGAAACCGTGCCGGACCTGTACCGCAACGTACGCCCGGGCGCGGACTACCAGTGGTCGCTGACCCTGTTGAAGAATTTCAAGGCACAGCACCCGAACGTGCCGACCAAGTCCGGCATCATGCTCGGCCTGGGTGAAACCTTCGAGCAGGTGCAGGCCACCCTGCGTGACCTGCGCGCGCACGACGTGGAAATGGTGACCATCGGCCAGTACCTGCAGCCGACCGCCCACCACCACCCGGTGCTGCGTTACTGGACGCCGGAGGAGTACAAGGCGTTCGAGGAGTACGGCTACGAACTGGGTTTTACCCACGTTGCCTCCGGCCCGATGGTGCGTTCGTCCTACCACGCCGACCAGCAGGCGGCCGGCGCCGGCGTCGCTGTCTGAACCAGACCCTAGCATCCCGCTGCGGCCCACTGCCGCAGCCGGGATCGCGTCGATTCGAGTGGCGCCACGGCAGCGATTCACAAACTGCTACGGGGCGGCAGCTACTCTGGAGCCAAGCAAGGTGACAAGTGCCGAAACTTTCGGCACTGTCGGCGTGTCGAACTTGCCCGCAGTCTCCCCACAACATTCGGTGCCACGAGTATTTTGATGAACTACCGAGTTCCCGTTTTCCTGCTGGCCCTCGCGCTGACCGCTCCCGCCGCCTTGCTGGCGCGCGCCGATACGGCCTTGCCCTCGGCAGCGACCATCGACCAGGCCACCACCTCCAAGCTGGTCTACGGCTTGTTGTCGGACAGCCGTTACGCCTACCGCCCGCGCCAGCTCGACGCGGCGACCTCGCAGGACGTGTTCAAGCGTTACCTGGAGTCGTTGGACAGCGGCAAGCAGTTCTTCACCAAGGAGGACGTGGATCGCTTCGCGCCGCTGGCGGCTCGGACCGGTGACGCCATCCGTTCCGGCGAGCTGGATCCGGCCTACCAGGTGTTCGCGGTGTACCGCCAGCGGGTGGGCGAGCGCGTGGCCTATGCCCGTCGCCTGCTGCGCCAGGAGCCTGATTTCACCGTTGAAGAGCGCTTCAACTACGACCGCAAGGACGTGCCGTGGGCAACCAACGCCGAGTTGGACGAGCTGTGGCGCAAGTCGGTCAAGAACGACTGGCTGCGGCTGAAGCTGGCCGGCAAGCCGGCCGCTGACATCCGCAAGACCCTGGACAAGCGTTACGACACCCTGCTCAAGACCATCAACGAGCTCAAGGGTGACGACGTGTTCTCGTTCTACATGAACGCCTACACCAGCGCCGTCGACCCGCATACCGATTACTTCACCCCGCGTACGGCCGAGAACTTCAACCAGGCCATGTCGCTGTCGCTGGAGGGCATTGGTGCCCAGCTGCAGCGCCAGGACGACATGGTGGTGATCCGCGAAGTGGTGCCGGGTGGTCCGGTGGCGATGGACGGCACGCTCAAGGCCGGTGACCGCATCGTCGGCGTTGGCCAGGGTCGTTCCGGCCCGGTCGAGGACGTGATCGGCTGGCGCATCGACGATGTGGTCGGCAAGATCCGTGGCGCCAAGGACACCCAGGTACGTCTGGAATACATCCCGGCCGCCGAAGGCGTGGATGGCAAGCACCGCATGCTGACCCTGACCCGGCAGAAGATCCGCCTGTCCGAGCAGGCCGCCAAGGGCGAGACCATGACCATCCCGGGTGTCGGTGGCGAGCAGGAACGCCGCATCGGCGTGGTCAAGCTGCCGACCTTCTACCAGGACTTCGAAGGCCGTCGCCGCAATGCCGCCGACTACGCCTCCGCTACCCGCGACGTTGCCAAGCTGCTGGCCGGTTTCAAGGCCGACAAGCTCGATGGCGTGGTGCTGGACCTGCGCAACAACGGCGGTGGTTCGCTGGACGAAGCCATTGAGTTGACCGGTCTGTTCATCGAGCAGGGCCCGGTGGTGCAGGTGCGTGAATCCGGCGGCCGCGTCACCGTCAACAGCGACCGCAACCCGGCCGTGGCCTGGGACGGCCCGCTGGCGGTGCTGATCAACCGTGGCTCGGCCTCGGCCTCGGAGATTTTTGCTGGTGCCATCCAGGACTACGGCCGTGGCCTGGTGATCGGTGAAACCACCTTCGGCAAGGGCACCGTGCAGAACGTGGTGCCGCTGGATCGTTGGCCGGCCAGCGAGAAGGAACGCTTTGGCCAGGTCAAGCTGACCATCGCCCAGTTCTTCCGTGTCAGTGGCTCCAGCACCCAGCACAAGGGCGTGGTGCCGGACCTGGCCTTCCCGGCCAGCGTCGATGCCAGCGAGTTTGGTGAAAGCACCTACGACAATGCCTTGCCGTGGACCCGTATCGCCGCCGTGCCGCATACCCAGTACGGCAACTTCGCACCGATCGTGCCGCGCCTGGAAACCCTGCATGCAACGCGCATCCGCGCCGACCGTGAGTTCCAGTGGTGGGAAGAGGACGTGCAGCAGTTCCGCACCGAGGCCGCCAAGAAGTACGTATCGCTCAACGAAGCCGAGCGCCGTGCCGAGCGTGACAAGCAGGAAGCACAGCGCAAGCAGCGCCAGCAGATCCGCAAGGAACTGGGCCTGCCGCTGGATCCGCTGGCCGAGGACAGCAACGACGATGGCCTGACCGGCAACGAGCGTGACATCGTCAAGGATGCCGCGCGTGAGAAGGCTGCCGAGAAGCGTCCGGACCCGCTGTTGAGGGAGTCGGCCTCGATCCTCGCCGACGCCTTGAACGTGCTGGAAAAGGACCGTCCGCTGTCGGCGCAGGTGTTGCCGCAGTCGACCGGCCCGGGCCGCTGGGCCGACTGACACCGCGCTGCGCACAGCCGAGCTGAGCGCAGCGACAACGGGATCTGCAAGCTTTAAACGCCGTCAACGTAGCCCTACGTTGGCGGCGTTATGCTGTGGGTCTTCGCTGACTGTGGAGTTGCCCATGCGCCGACATCTGCTGCCCGCGCTGGCCGTTGTGAGCCTGCTGCCCACCGCGTGCGGCGGCAAGGCCGTCAACAGCACCTTGCTGCGCGAATCCTTCGATTCGGGCGATACCTATACGCGCAGCATCGATGCTGAACCAGCGCAGGCCTGCGAGGCCGCGCGACGCGCGCTGCTTGGCCAGGGCTATGCGATCACCCGTGCCGATGCCAGCAACGTGGAGGGCAACAAGAACTTCCAGCCCAAGGACGAGGTGCATGAGCAACTGGTGTTGCGGGTGTCCTGCGCCGCGCAGGGAGCCGGCAAGGCACAGGTGTTCGTGAGTGCGGTGCAGGACCGCTATGCCTTGAAGAAGTCGCCGACCTCGGCCAGCGTTGGCGTCGGCGCGTTGGGTTCGGTGTCGCTGCCGTTCGGCAGCAATGACGACTCGCTGGTGCGGGTTGCCAGCAGCACCGTCCAGGACGCGCAGTTCTACCGCAATTTCTTTGGGCGCTTGCAGTACTACGTGGACCAGGCGACACCGCTGGTTCCGGCGGAACCGGCACGATGAAGTTTGGCTGGCACGCGAAGCAGCGGGCCAGCCGATGGATCCTGGTGTTGTCTGCGTTGGCGATGCCGTTGCTGGCTGAAGCCGGCTGCAAAATGGCTGTTCTGCAGCAGCTGGGTTGGCAACTGGAGCCAAGTGAGGCGCCCGCGCCGCAGATAACCGGCGGTGATCCCTGCCGACGCGCTTCGCTGGCCGAAGCACAGGCGCAGGGTGACCTGCGCCTGCAGGTGCCACGCGTCTACAGCGCCGTACAACGCGAGCAGTTGGCCGACCAGGTATTGCAGCAGCAGGCGAGCATCTGCGCCTACGCTTTCAAACTTGGTGATGCGGCGCGCACGGCAAGTTCGCGCCTGCAGGACAACCCCGGCTATCGCTTCTCGGCGTTGCAGCTGGGCTGGATAGGCTTCGGTGTGCGCGGTGCGCGCGCACAGGGCTGGCAGCGCTTCCGCAGCTTTGGTCGCGGCTATGCGCCGCAGGCGCGCAATTCGGTGGCGATGGAGGCGTTCTATTCCGGCCGTGTCCGCTCTGAATGCGGGGTGGGGCGGCAGGTGGCGCAGCTGGCGACGTTTCGCGAGCTGTTTGGTGATGCCGCCTTCGATACCGCGTTCAGCGCCGGCGAACTGTCGATCGGCACCTTCCTGAGCCTGCACGACACCCAGAGCATCCTGCTGGGCAGCAGTGCAGGCGAATTGTTCGGCGACGGCAAGGCGGAGCGGACCTCCGCGTTGGGTAGACAGGCATTCATGGGCGCGCCGGGCTATATCGTGCATGCTTTCGATGCTGCGTACCTGGATGACATCAACAACCAGGCCGAGAATTTCGTCATCACCGATGTCAGTGCGGCGGCAGCCGAGGCCTTGGCCCGGCATGGCGGCTTCGTCCATTACGATGCACTCAATAAACAGGTGTGGGAGCTGGCCCAGCAGTTGCCAGGCAGCGGTTGGCGGCGTTTCGAACGGTTGCTGTACGAGCGTGACGCTGCCTTGCGTGCGGCGTTGCCGGCGTCGCAGCAGGCCGTGCTGGCGCAGATGGATGCGGTGCTGGCCGATCCGGTATACCGCGAGTTGATGTTGTACGTGCACAGGCAGGGCGTGCGTCCGTTGGGCTACCACATCGCGCGTCTGCTGGACCG
Organism: Stenotrophomonas sp.; assembly: GCA_003248565.1. Taxonomy (GTDB): domain Bacteria; phylum Pseudomonadota; class Gammaproteobacteria; order Xanthomonadales; family Xanthomonadaceae; genus Stenotrophomonas. The sequence continues at coordinate 9,660 of QFOV01000024.1, read as the reverse complement.
CAACCCGCGGACCCCCTTTGTCATTGAACTGGTGCTGCACAACCTGCACACCACCATTTACCAACGCTGGTTGCAGGCCCGCCTGGAGGCTTGCGCAGCAGGATAATCACTACCGTCGGAGGAGCTTCAACATGGAATTGGGAATGATCGGCCTGGGCCGCATGGGCGCCAACATGGCACAGCGTCTGCAGCGTGCGGGGATTGCCGTCACCGGATTTGATCCGGGTGAGCAGGCGCGGGCGCAGGTGGCCGTGCACGGTATTGCCACTGTGGATGCATTGTCGGCGTTGGTGGAAGCGCTGCCGGCACCGCGTGCACTGTGGCTGATGGTGCCGTCCAAGGTGGTCGATGCCACGCTGGACAGCCTGCTGCCGCTGCTGTCCGCTGGTGACGTGGTGATCGATGGTGGCAACTCCTGGTACAAGCAGTCGCAGCAACGTGCTGCACGCTGCATGGAAGCCGGGGTCGCGTTCGTGGACTGCGGCACCAGCGGTGGCGTGTGGGGATTGCAGGAAGGCTATTGCCTGATGATTGGCGGCGAAACCGAGGTGGTGGCGCGCCTGTCGCCACTGTTCAAGGCGCTGGCACCGGCACCAGATCGCGGTTGGGCGCATGTTGGCCCGGTTGGTGCCGGACACTTCAGCAAGATGGTCCACAACGGCATCGAGTACGGAATGATGCAGGCCTATGCCGAAGGTTTCGCGCTGATGGAGAAGAAGGCCGAGTTCGCGCTGGACGTGGGCAAGGTGGCCGAGGTCTGGCGGCATGGCAGCGTGGTGCGTTCATGGTTGCTGGACCTCAGCGCCGACGCGCTGCAGAAGAACCCCGCGCTGGATGGCATCGCTCCCTACGTCGAGGACTCTGGCGAGGGCCGCTGGACCGTGGCCGAGGCCATCGAACTGGATGTGCCGGCGCCGGTGATCACCTTGTCACTGCTGGAGCGGCTGCGCTCGCGGCAGGCGAATTCGTTCAGCGACCGCATGCTGGCGGCAATGCGCAATGAGTTTGGTGGGCATGCGATCAAGCCTGCTGGCGAGGCGGACTGAGGTTTGTTGGTAGACAAGGCTGGCATCGACACAGGTCCTGCTGACTGGGGGTGCACGGGTACACCTATTCGTGCAATCCTTGGCCGACAGTCAGCGATGCTGTCGTGCTGGTCACGCCACCATCGATTGACTCCGGATCGACACCGTCGATGAACTCCGGGCCGCCGCGACCCGCGTCGGTCCGTCAGCACGCAGGGGAAGGGATGGTGACGCGATTGACCGACGATGGCTGGAGCCGCTGGCGCCTGTATGGGCTGGGTCTGGCCGCGTTGTTGATCATCGTGGTGCCGGCTTTGACCCTGCAGCGGTTGGCGGCCGATAGCGTGAATGCGTCCAACTGGGTCGTGCATACCCAGGCAGTGGGCGCGCGCCTGTACAACCTGCAGGCGGATATCCGTGATGTCGAATCGGCGGCGCTGACCTTGTCCAAGGGCATCGATTCGCCGGCACTGCAGGAGCGCCTGCAGATAGCCGATCGTATCGGGGTCAACCTGACCGAGCTGGCGCAGCTGGTCAGTGACAGCCCGGAGCAGCTGGTGCGCATCGGCAAGATGGACTCGATGCTGGAGCGGCGCATGGCGCTGGCCAGGGAAATCGCCGCCAGCACCGACTCACCCCGACAGCGCGAGCTGATCGAGGAAATGACCTTCCAATACCCGATCCGGCAACTGGTGCAGGAGCTGCAGGATCACGAGGATGCGCTGCTGGTGAAGCGCGCAGCCAAGGCGAGGGAGCAGCAACAGCTGGCGTCGATGGTGACCTGGACCGCGCTGGCGGTGCAATTGCTGCTGCTGGGTCTGGTGCTGTGGCTGTTGCAGCGGCAGATCGGTGGTCGTGCCGATGTCGAGCTGCGCTTGAGCAAGGCCAGCGCCCGCGCCAGTGCGGTGCTGCAGACCGTGCGTGAGCCCATCGTCCTGCTCGACAGCAAACTGCGGGTGGTGCTGCACAACACCGCATTCACCGAGTTGTATGGCGTTGACGATGCCGATATCAGCCTGCAGCAGTTGCAGGACATCGGTGACGGTGCGTGGGAGGACCCGCTGGTGCGCCAGCGCCTGGCCGATGTACTGCTGCGTGGGCGCGAGCTGTGGGATTTCGAGCACCAGCAACGCAGCGTGGATGGCATGCATCGCACCATGCTGATCAATGCCCGGCGCATGGCCTTGCCCGACGCCGAGGATGACGTGGTGTTGATGACGATCAGCGACATCACCGTACAGCGCGCCGTGCAGCAGCACGTGGAGGATCTCAATCACCAGCTTGAAGGCAAGGTCGAGCAGATGGCTGACGTCAACCGCGAGCTGGAGGCCTTCAGTTACTCGGTCTCGCACGATCTGCGGGCGCCACTGCGGCATGTGGCTGGCTTCTCCGACAAGTTGCGGCGACACCTCGGCGAGGGGGGCGACAGCAAGACCCAGCACTACCTGGAGGTGATCAGCAACTCGGCGCAGCTGATGGCGGCGCTGATCGATGATCTGCTGGTCTACTCGCGGCTGGGACGCGGCGCGATGCGCCTGCAGCGGGTGGACATGCAGTCACTGGTGGCCGATACCCGTGCCCTGCTCGATTCCAACCTGAAGAACGAAGCCGGCGAGGATGGCAAGCCGCGCGAGGTGGAATGGAAGATCGGCAGGCTGCCGGTGCTGATCGGCGACGAAAACATGTTGCGCCAGGTCTGGCTGAATCTGCTCGGCAACGCGGTCAAGTACACCGCGGCGCGCGACAAGGCGGTCATCGAGGTCAACGCCAAACAGCTGCCCGACGGCAGCCATCAGTTCAGCGTCAGCGACAATGGCGCTGGTTTCGACATGCAATACGCCAGCAAGTTGTTCGGTGTGTTCCAGCGGCTGCACAAGGCCTCGGAATATCCGGGCACCGGCATTGGCCTGGCCAGCGTACGCCGTGTGCTGACCCGGCACGGCGGCCGCATCTGGGCCGACGCACAGGTGGATCAAGGCGCCACTTTCAGTTTCGTTCTTCCCCAGGCAACCGAAGCATCCAACAAGGACACCGTGGAATGAGTCCCCTGCGCACCATCCTGCTCGCCGAAGACAGCCAAGCCGATGCCGAAATGGCAATCGATGCGCTGCGTGATGCCTCCCTGGCCAACCCCATCGTGCACGTCGAAGACGGGGTTGAAGCAATGGACTTCCTGCTCAGGCGCGGCGCGTTCGCCCAGCGCGAGGAAGGCCTGCCGGCCGTGCTGCTGCTGGACATCAAGATGCCACGCATGGATGGCCTTGAAGTACTGCGGCTGATCCGCGCCGATGAGGACCTCAAGCGCCTGCCGGTGGTGATCCTGTCTTCGTCGCGCGAAGAGAGCGACCTGGCCCGCAGCTGGGACCTGGGCGTCAACGCCTATGTGGTCAAGCCGGTGGACATCGACCAGTTCTTCCAGGCGGTGCGGACGATCGGCACCTTCTGGGCGTTGATCAACCAGGCACCGGAGCACGAGTAAACACAGATGCCAAACAAGGGAGCGCCATTGGGGCCGTTGCGAATCCTGCTGGTGGAGGATTCGCCGGTGGATGCCGAGCTGGTCGTCGACCAGTTGCTCGAGGCCGGTCTGCAGATCGAGTTCGAGCGCGTCGACAACGAGCCGGCGATGCGCGATGCCCTGGCCGAAAATGTGCCGGACGTGGTGCTGTCGGACCTGAGCATGCCGGGCTTTTCCGGCTACCAAGCACTGCAGATCCTGCGTGAGCTGCACCCCAGGGTTCCCTTCATTTTCGTCTCCGGCACGATGGGTGAGGAGACCGCGGTGGAGGCGCTGCAGCAAGGCGCCAATGATTACATCATCAAGCACCAGCCAGCCCGGCTACCGTCGGCGGTGGCACGACTGGTACGCGAGACCCGCAGCGAGCTGGAACGCCTGCGGGTTGAAGATGAGTTGATGCGTGCGCAGCGGCTGGAGAGCCTGGCCCTGCTCGCGGCCGGGCTCAGCCATGACCTGCGCAATATCCTGCAGCCCCTGCTGATCATTCCGGACCTGATCCGTGACCGCAGCGATGATCCCAAGATCGTCCGCTTGGCCGATGTCATCGCCGAGTGCGGGCGCCGTGGCCATGAGATGGTCGAGTCGATGCTCTCCTTCGTGCGTGGCTCACGCCAACCCAGCGAACGGATCGTGCTGCAGCGCCTGTTTCAGGCAGTGGGAATGCTGCTCAAGAGCAGCCTGCCGCGCAATGCCGAGCTGCATCTGGAAGTTTCCGACGATCGCATGGCGATCGAGGCCAATTACACCGAGCTGCAGCAGGTATTGCTCAATCTTGCGCTCAATGCCATCCAGGCGATGCCCGACGGTGGCAGCTTGAGCCTGGTTGCCGAGCGTGTCGCCGGCGAGGAGGGCATGGTGCGCATCCGCGTCAGCGATGATGGCATCGGCATGGATGCGGCCACCGTGCAGCGTTTGTTCACTCCGTTCTTCACCACCAAGACGGAAGGTACCGGGCTGGGCCTGGTGTCCTGCCATCGCATCGTCGAGAGCATCGGCGGGAAGATCCAGGTGCAGAGCGCGCTGGGCGAGGGCACCACCTTCGAACTGCTGTTGCCGATGTGCGAAAGTGCCGGCAGCGAGGATGCCGAGCCGCTGGAAAGAACCCGGGTCGGTCATGGTGAGCGCCTGCTGGTTGTCGATGACGAGGCGACACGCTTGTCGCTGTTGGGTAATGCTTTGTCCAGCCAGGGCTATCGCATGCGCCTGGCCAGCGATGGCGCGGTGGCAATGCGTCATCTGCAGGAGGCCGGGCTGCCGGATGTGGTGCTGGTCGACAGCGGCATTCCCCTGTTGTCGGCGGGACAGCTGTTGGCGGAGATGCAGGCGATGGGCTATCGCGGCCCGGCAATCGTGCTGGAGGATGCCAATGCGCCGGCCTTCGCCGATGGCGAGGCGCCGTCGGGGATCAGCGTACACGTGCTGCCCAAACCGCTGGAGATGCAGCGGGTATTCCGTGCGGTAGCCGACGCGCTCGGTGTGGGCTGATACAGCGCTGCTGGCATATGCGGGTTGGCGACGGCTGGCCTATCATGTGCGCCCCCTCCTACGATGCGGTGCTCAAGCTCGTCCATCGTGGCGCGGGCGGGCCCGCAGGCAAACCAACTCATGACCACCGTGCTCCTCAGCCTGGGCAGCAACCTGCAACCGCAGCATTACCTGCAGGCGGCCGTTGCCGTATTGCGCGAACGTTTTGGCGCGATCCGCGTCTCCCCGGCCTACCGCACCCCGGCCGTGGGTTTCGACGGACCGGACTTCCTCAACAACGCGGTGATGCTGGACACCGAGCTGCCGTTGGGCGAGCTGGACGATTGGCTGCATGCGGTGGAAGACGCGCACGGGCGTGACCGCTCCGGCCCGCGTTTCAGCGACCGTACCCTGGATATCGACGTGGTCTATTACGGCGACCTGGTGGTGGAAGGCCCAGGGCATCTGCGCATCCCGCGTCCGGAGTTGAAGCATGCCTTCGTGCTCAAGCCGCTGGCCGACATCGCCCCGGATTTCATCGACCCAGTCCGTGGGCTGAGCCTGCAGCAGATGTGGCAGCAGCACCCGCAGCATGGGCAGGTATTCGATACGGTGGAGCTGTAAGGCTGCACCTGTAGTGCCGAGCCATGCTCGGCATTGGCCTCGTCAGTAATGCCCCTGCCGAGCATGGCTCGGCACTACGCTTGGCTCCCTCCCTTTGCCGCAGGCAAGGGGAGGGTTGGGGAGGGGTTGGCTTTTCGCTGGCTGATGCAGTGTTGGCTTCGCGGCTTACGCCGCTCCCACAAGCTGGCTTTTGCCGGTAGAGCCCTTGCCGAGCATGGCTCGGCACTACAGGTGCTTGGCGAAGGCTTCTTGAGCCCCTCTCCCGCGTGCGCGAGAGGGGTTGGGGTGAGGGCAGCTGTTCGCGGGTAAAGCCCCTGCCGAGCATGGCTCGGCACTACGGGTGCGCGGCACTAGGTCAGCAGGCGGCCGCCGTCCAGGCGCAGGGTCTGGCCGGTGATGTAGCCGGCGTCGTCCAGCAGCCAGCGTACCGCCGAGGCGATTTCGTGCGGGGTGCCGAGGCGGTCCAGCGGGGTGCGCTCCATCAGCTTCTGCTTGGCCGCCTCGCTCTTGCCCTGCTCGGGCCAGAGGATGGCGCCGGGGGCGATGGCATTGACCCGTACATGCGGGGCCAGTTCCAGTGCCAGCGAGCGGGTCACCATCTCCAGCGCGGCCTTGGCCGAGCTGTAGGCCGGGTGCTCGCGCAGCGGCTGGGTGGCGTGCAGGTCGGTCAGGTTGACGATGGCACCACGTTGCTTGATCAGGTGCGGCGCGGCGGCCTGTGCAAGGAAGAACGGTGCGCGCGTATTCACCGCGAACAATTCATCCCATTGCTCCGGCTGTACCTGCCCGAACGGGGTAGGGAAGAAGTTGGAGGCGTTGTTGACCAGTGCATCCAGCCGGCCGAAGTGGCTGACCGCCTGTTCGACCAGGTCGGGCAGGGCGGCCACGTCGCGCAGATCAGCCTCCAGCGCCAATACACTGCCGGCGCGCTCGCTCTCCAGGTCGAAGGCCAGTGACTGCAGCTCCTCGCTGGACTGGTGTGCATGCAGGGCGATGCGGTAGCCATGGGCATGCAGGTGACGGGCAATGCCGGCGCCGATACGGCGCGCGCTGCCGGTGACCAGGGCCACCCGTTGGGATTCTGTCATCTGGGATTTCCTTACTCAGCTATCCTGTGCATTGTCCTCGCAAACCGCCGCATCATGCATTCCGACCTGCCAACCCCCGATTCAGACGCGCTCGCCCACAGCGAGCAGCTGGCCGCGCACCTGCGTGCGGACATCCTCGCCCAAGGTGGTGCGGTGCCGTTCTCGCGCTTCATGGAGCTGGCACTGTATGCGCCGGGTTGGGGCTATTACAGCGCCGGGGCCAGCAAATTCGGTGCGGCCGGTGACTTCGTCACCTCGCCAGAAATCGGGTCATTGTTTGCCGCCACCACTGCCAATGCGGTGGCGCCGGTGCTGAAGCAGCTCGGCCCGCAGGCACGCATGCTGGAACTGGGTGGCGGCAGTGGCGCGTTTGCCGAGATCATGCTCAAGCGCCTGCTGGAACTGGATGCGCTGCCCGAGCGCTATGCCATCCTCGAGCCCAGTGCCGACCTGCGCGAGCGTCAGCGCGAGCGTCTGGAACGCGCACTGATTCCGCCGGTGTTTGCGTTGGTGGAGTGGCTGGACCGGCCGTTCGATGACGATTGGGACGGCGTGCTGTTCGCCAACGAAGTGATCGATGCGCTGCCGACGCCGCGTTTCCTCGCCGACGAAGGCGAGATCTATGAAGAGACCGTCGAGCTCGACGGCGAAGGCCGCTTCGTGCGCGGCGCGCAACCGGCCGACCAGCTGATGCTGGGCGCGGTGCGGCATGTGGAACGCTATCTGGAGCGTCCGTTCGCGCACGGTTACCGCTCCGAGGTGCTGCCACAGCTGCCGTACTGGATCCAGGCCGTGGCCGGCGGCATGCAGCGTGGTGCGATGCTGTTCGTCGACTACGGTTATTCGCGCAGCGAGTTCTACCAGCACGATCGCAACGACGGCACGATGCGCGCGTTTTACCGTCACCGCGTGCACAACGACGTATTCCTGTGGCCGGGTCTGCAGGACATCACCGCCTCGGTGGATTTCACCGCGCTGGCTGAAGCCGGTACCAATGCCGGTTTTGAGCTGGCCGGCTACAGCAACCAGGCCAACTTCCTGCTCGGCAACGGCATCACCGATCTGCTGCTGCAGGCCGAGGAGCGCACCGATGAAGTCGGCCAGTTGCGCCTGCGCGACCAGCTCAAGCGGCTGACCTTGCCAACCGAGATGGGCGAGCGCTTCCAGGTGATGGGCTTCAGCCGCGACGTCGACATGTCGGCGGCCTTCCTGCTCGGTGACCTGACGTGGCGGCTGTAAGCACGACGCTGAAGCCATTGCGTCGGCAAGGGTTCTGGTTGGGCCTGTGGTGTGCGGCGGTGCTGACGGTGATCGTGGTGTGCCTGATCCCGCCGCCAGAACTGAACCTGCCGCAGAACAGCGACAAGGTCGAGCACCTGCTGGCCTACTTCATCCTGTCCGCCAGTGCGGTGCAGCTGTTCGGCAGCCGCCGCGCGCTGTGCTGGGTGGCCGCAGGATTGGTGGCGATGGGCGTGGGCATCGAGTGGGCGCAAGGCGCACTGACTGCCACGCGCATGGCCGATCCAATGGATGCGTTGGCCAATGCCAGCGGTGTGCTGATCGGCATGCTGACGGTGCTGACGCCGCTGCGGGATGTGCTGTTGAGGCTGCAAGGGCGTTGAGCCGTTAGTGGGCCGCCGGGCTGCGTCGCAACCTGTCCTGGTTGCGACTGCAACTTAATTCTTTAGATAAATCAGCTATTTCCGCTCTTATGGCACTTCCGCAGGCGGCCCTTGGGCTGCTACGTTTGCGCCATCACAGGCGCTGCCAAGTCGCCGGTGATTTTGCAAAGTCGGTGCGGTGCGGGACGTGGGTGGAGAGGACTCACGTACCGCACCGCGCCTTCCCGGTGATTTCTCCCCGGGCCTTACTGCTTCGGCTGCAGACGCACCTGGTCCAGCACCCACATCTGCGGACGGGTATCGCCGCTGAAGGTCATGCACAGGTCGGTGATCTGCCCGGCGCCGGCTTGCAGCGGCGCCTCCAGTTCAATGAAGCCATCCTTGCCCGGCTGCTGCGGCAGTGGCACCGTGGCCAGCACGCGGCCCTCGCAGCCGGCACGCACTTCAAACTCGCCGTACTGGCTCACCGGCTTGCGGAAGCCGCGTTTGGCTTCCTCGGGGCGCAGCAGGCCGAAGTTGTAGGGAATGCGACCGGCGCGCACCTTGATCGAGGCGATGTCCTGCAATTGCGCGTCTTCCCACAACCAGCACGGGTTGAAGATGGTGACGTCGAAGTTGTCACGCTCACCGTGCAGCGGGTTGTCATCGACCAGACGCAGCAGCAGGCGGCCGCCCTGCGGGCATTGCGCCAGGGTCTTGTCGGTGCGGGTCAGCAGCGACTGCGCATCGAAGTTCCATTGGCTGGGCTTGTCGGCCACCGGCTTGCCATTGAAGAAGGTCAACGCGGTCAGCACGGTCGGCACCGGCAAGGTCAGCGCGCCGGGATAGGCCGGTGACTGCGCGGTCGGCGTGCTGCCGTCGGTGGTGTAACGGATGTCTCGGTAGCTGAGCGGGTTGGAAAGCTCGACCGTCACCTTCTCAGCTGCACGATCGTCCTGACGCTTCATTGCCACCGACAACGCGGTCTGGCCGTAATCAATGCCCAATGCCTTGTAGCGCTGCAACTGCGCCGGCAGGCGTGCAAGGAAGTCGTCGTAGCTCTTGTTCTGCAGCGGCGTCCAGGCGATCTCGGACAGCGCCGCCAGGCGTGGGAACACGTTGTGCTTGAGGTCCTTGCCGTTGCGGGTGTGCTCGGTCCACATGTTGGCCTGCACGCCGATCACGTGCTTGCGCTGCGCCGGGGTCAGCTCGGCCGGCACCGGGTCGAACGCGTAGACGCGCTGCATCGAGGTGAACTTGGGACGGCCGGTCGGTTCTTCCGGCAGATTGGTCTGCAGGAAATCCAGGTACAAGGTATTGCCCGGCGTCATCACCACGTC
>QFOV01000023.1 GCA_003248565.1 Stenotrophomonas sp. | reverse complement strand
CATACGCACCAGCGGAACCATCGGGATATCCCGCATCGAGCCGTCGGTCTTGGTGCTCTCCAACCTCCCCTGCACGATCGACTGGCGCACCAGGATCAGGTCCTGATCAAAGTCGATGTGCTTCCACTCCAGTGCATTGATCTCGCCTGTGCGCATGCCGGTGAAGAACCGGGTTGCCAGATAGGGATGCCAGTCCTTGCGGATGACATTCAGAGCCCGATGGACCTCATCCAAGGAAAGCGGTTGGATGTCGAGCTTAGGCAGCCGCAGCGGCTTGACGTTGCGGAACGGGGTGACGAACTCATAGCGTTCCGAGGCCTCAGCCAACAACATGCGCAAGGGCGTCATGATGTGATTGATCCGCGACGGAGACAGCGTGCTGCCCGCCTTGCCGGTCTGCTTACCCAGCTCCGCACGAAACGCCAGCAAATCCGCCCTGCTGATCTCGGACAGCATCCGTTCGCCCAATCGCGGCAGGATGTGCTGTCGGAGGGTTCCCTGCACGGTCTCCGCGTGCGTCTGGCGCCAGCGCGGCAGGTTTTCCCGATACCAGGTCTCGGAAAATTCCCCCAACGTTGGGATGGACAGGATCTTCCCGGTCGCGAGATTTGCTTGACTGCCCAAACCGACAGGGGGCGGAATGGCAGCACTGTCCTCGAACTGGACCGCCCGAGGACTATCGGGGAAGAATTCGCGGTACTGGAAGGTTCCCTTGGCCATCTCACGCTTGATGCGATTGGCAAATGTTTCCAAAGTGCGGCGATTGGCGGAAGTGTCCTGCAGGGCCGTTTGCTCTCGGCAACGCTTGCCCCGCAAAGAAAAGTCTAAATAGAGGGTGTTGGTCTCAGGCCGTACGCGGATCTTAGCCATGTGCCATACCCCCATTGGCCATCGGAATCCGGGGGCTGAGAGCCGCTGACGCTTTGCCGATATCCCGCTCAATGGCCTCCCAAACAAACAACAACTTTCGCCCGCCGAAAGGACGGATGTAGTGAGTACCCTCCAGTAGGACACTGTCTTTGAGACGATTTCGGATCGTCCTAGTGTCGTAATGGATACGTTCGGATAGTTGCTCAGTGGTAAGGTACGTGACGCTCATCGAAGCTCTCCTATGCGGCTTTTGCTTGTCGCGCGATCATTTAAATGATCATGATGTGACAATAATAGCCATCGGAAGATGATGTTCAAGAGCGAATGATCATTTTAATTATCATGGTTCATTGAATGTTAAGGTTTAAACTTCGCGAACGGATCGCAGATCTAGAATTCCGGGAGCGCCGAAGGGTTCAACTACAGGAGATCGCCGCAGCGACAGGCCTGAATCGGATGACGCTGTCCAAGCTGATCAACCACCACGGCGCTAATGTTCAGACTGATGTGTTGGACAAGCTATGCACCTACTTCGACTGCAAAGTTGAAGACTTGGTTGAGCACGTAATGGATACCGCTTCCACGGCTCTGGAGCCTTCGGAGGGCAGCTGACCTGTCGAGGTCCTTATAAGGGTGAGGCGCCAGACGCGCGCGCAGTGCGATATCCCAACTCCATGGTTGCTTGATCTGAGTTCGCGATGCCGGAAGGCTGTTCCATCACCTTCGAGTCCGAAGAGGCCGGTGCGGCTGCAAGCACTCGGGTGACCGCTGGAAATGCACCTAGAACAACCACTCAATGCCATGACGTCGCCTCATGGGGAAAGCGGCGCAGCACAAGTACATAAGCTCCACGATCAAGCGGGCATTAGATAGGGGATTGAAGCTTCAGAGCCACAGATGGGCGTGACCTGTCGTTGCAACGCGGAGTCGAATGGGCGTCACGGAGGCTTCTACTCAATCGCAAGAATGTGCCGTTCTGGATTTGTCACAGATTCGGCACAGATTTGTCACAGCGGGCACTGGCCGATAGGCCGGGACAAATAAGTCATTGATTTTATTGGCGCGCCCGGAGGGATTCGAACCCCCGACCAATGGCTTCGGAAGCCACTACTCTATCCGGCTGAGCTACGGGCGCATTGTGCTCCGGCCGGCTGAGCCGGGCGGACGCGCATTCTAACGGCAAAAGCGGCCGCAGGTCTGCCCCCACCTTTGGATTGCTGTAGTTGGGCGGGAAAAACCTGCCCAGCTGGTAACCTTTGCGCATGAGCCGTCTCCCAACTACACCGTCCACCGCAGCTGACACGTCGCGGTTCGGGCACTACTGGAAATTGATGCGCGCCGACCGCCCGATCGGCACCTTGCTGCTGCTGTGGCCCACCTGGTGGGCGCTGTGGCTGGCCGCCGATGGCCTGCCGCCGCTGTGGATACTGTTCGTGTTCAGCGCCGGCGTCTGGCTGACCCGCTCGGCCGGCTGCGTGATCAATGACTACGCCGATCGCTGGCTGGACCCGCACGTCAAACGCACCAAGGACCGACCACTGGCCACCGGCGCAATCTCCGGCCGCGCGGCGCTGATGCTGTTCGCCGGCTTGATGCTGGTCGCATTCGCGCTGGTCCTGACCCTGAACGCCTTGACCATAGCGCTGAGCTTCATCGGTGTGTTCCTGGCCGCCAGCTATCCCTACCTGAAGCGCTACACGCATCTGCCGCAGGTGTACCTGGGCATGGCCTTTGGCTGGGGCATCCCGATGGCCTTCGCCGCCATCCAGGCCGAAGTTCCGCCGCTGGGCTGGGTGCTGTATGCCGCCAACATCCTCTGGTCCACCGCCTATGACACCTGGTACGCCATGGTCGACCGCGACGACGACCTGAAGGTGGGTTCGCATTCCACCGCCATCCTGTTCGGCGATCTGGACCTGGTCATCCAGGGCATCCTGTACGCGCTGTTCTTCGCTGCGATGGCGCTGGTCGGGCAGCGCGCGGGTCTGGGCTGGGCGTACTGGGCCGGCATCGGCGTGGCGATGGTCTTGGTGGTTTACGAGTTCTGGCTGTGCCGGGACCGAGAACGTGAGCCCTGCTTCAAGGCCTTTCTGCACAACAACTGGGTCGGCGCGGTGTTGTTTGCCGGCATCGCCGCCAGCCAGTACCTGGATTGAAGAAACGGCCCGCAGTGCGGGCCGTTTCGCTTTAGGTAGAGCCGAGCCATGCTCGGCTGAAGCATTGCCGGTGAAGCCTCTGCCGAGCATGGCTCGGCACTACGCTTCTGCCCCCTCCCTTTCGCGCAGCGAAGGGGAGGGTTGGGGAGGGGTAAGCGTTACATCGCGCCGATGGACTTCCCCAGCGAACGCAGGCGGAACGCTGCAATTACCTGCAGCACGCCGTAGATCAAGGCCAGCACGCCGATCCACAGCGAGGTCACTGCCAGGCCCGCAATCGGGTTCAACGCGAACATCACGCCCAATGCCACCGCCAGCAGGCCGCTGACAATCAGCATCCACTCGCCACTGATCTGCTTGCGCACGCGGATGGCGAACACGATGCGGTAGATGCCGCCCACCACCAGCCAGGCGGCCAGGAACAGCAGCAGCACGCTCGCCGTCGTCAATGGGTTGATCACCGCCAGTACGCCAAAGGCAATCGATGCCAACGCATAGAACAGCGCCCAACCGCGCGAGACCGGTGCCGAGCCGCTGAAGGCCGAGACCAGCACCACCACGCCTTCAACAATGGCCATGATGCCAAGCCACCACGCCAGGACAGCTGCGGTGCGCACCGGCGCCATCACCGCCAGCACGCCGAATATCACCGCAAACAGGCCGAACAGCAGCAGCACCCACCAGTTGCGCGTCAATGTGCCAAACAGCGATCCAGCAGGAAAACCCGGGGAAGCACCCATGTCTGTCTCCTCATGTTGAACAGGTGTAAAGGCCTTTCAATCCCAGTCTAGGCCCATAGCCGTAGTCATGGCATGTAGAGATGACAACCGGTATTTCAAGCCAGTTGCAACGCAGGCGCGGCCTTGCAGGCACACCAGCGCTCACGGCACCCGCGCACAGACCCAGGCATCCACCCGCTGCACACCGGCGCGATGCAGTGTGAGCGCTGCCGCATGCAAGGTGGCACCGGTGGTCATCACGTCATCCAGCAGCACCACATGTGCCGGCAACTGCCCCACCGCAATGAAGGCACCACGCAGATTGCGTTTGCGCTCCACCGCATCCAGCTCCGATTGTGGCTGGGTAGAACGCCGCCGATGCAGGCCCCGGCACAACGGTAGCTGCAGCGCGCGCGCCAGCGGCTTGGCCAGCTCCCAGGTCTGGTCATAGCCGCGCTGACGCAGCCGCGACAGATGCAGCGGCACAGGCACGATCGCCTGCGGGCGCTCCGCAGCGCCCAATGCATCCAGCATCAGCGCTGACAGCAGACGCCCAGCGCTGAGATCATGGTGAAACTTGAAGCGCAGTAGCAGGCCATCGATCGGCGCGTTGTAGGCAAATGCCGCCTGCACTGCCTGCAAGGGCGAGCGTGAGCGCTGGCAGGCACCGCACAGCCCATCAGCGTCGCTGGCTGGCAACGGCAGCGCACAACGGCGGCAAGCGGCGTGTTGCCAAGGCAATCCGGCGCCGCAGGCCAGGCACAGGTCCCGCCCCGGCATACCGTCCTCCCCGCAGACCAGGCAGCGCGGCGGGAACAGCAAGGCCGATAGCCGACCCCCGACCCTGTAAACCAGACTCTTCATTTGATGGTTGACAGCAATGTGTATGCTGACCAGACTGCGCCGCTTCCATCGCCCCATCTGTCAGGTAACACCGATGTCCACCGTCATCCGCCACGACTGGAAGCGCGAAGAGCTGCTGTCCCTGCTCGAACTGCCCTTCCCCGAGCTGCTGCACCGCGCAGCCAGCGTGCATCGCCAGCACTTCGACCCGGCGCAGGTACAGGTCTCCACCCTGCTCTCGGTCAAGACCGGCGGCTGCCCGGAAGACTGCGCCTACTGCCCGCAGGCCCAGCGCTATGACACCGGCGTGGACGCGCAGAAGCTGATGGACACCGACAGCGTGGTGGCCCGTGCCCGCGCCGCCAAGCAGGCCGGCGCCTCGCGCTTCTGCATGGGTGCGGCCTGGCGCTCGCCCAAGGACCGCGACATCCCCAAGGTCGCGGCGATGATCCGCGAGGTGAAGTCGCTGGGCCTGGAGACCTGCGCCACCCTGGGCATGCTCGAAGGCCACCAGGCACAGGCGCTGAAGGACGCCGGGCTGGACTACTACAACCACAATCTGGACACCGCGCCGGATTACTACGATTCCATCATCCATACCCGCCAGTACCAGGATCGCCTGGACACGCTGGAGCACGTGCGCAACGCCGGCATGAAGACCTGCTGCGGCGGCATCGTCGGCATGGGTGAAACCCGCGAGCACCGCGCCGGCCTGCTGCAGGCGCTGGCCAACCTGCCGGCGCACCCGGATTCGGTGCCGATCAACCGCCTGGTGCAGGTCGCCGGTACCCCGTTGCACGGCAGCGCCGAGCTGGACCCGTTCGAGTTCGTGCGCATGATCGCCGTGGCCCGCATCGTGATGCCGCGCTCGATGGTGCGGCTGTCGGCCGGCCGCGAGAGCATGAGCGATGAGCTGCAGGCGCTGTGCTTCCTGGCTGGCGCCAACTCCATCTTCTACGGCGAAAAGCTGCTGACCACCGGCAACCCGGACACCGAGCGCGACCAAGCCCTGTTCGCCCGCCTCGGCATCAGCCCGATGCAGGTCCATGTGGACGCCGACGACCACGACCACCCCGGTACCGTGCACCTGGATATCGCCCCGCTCTGCGCCCGCAGCGCCTGAGCCCACCGGCGCCCCGCACCGGGGCGCCGCTTGGGGCATTCTTACAGGCAACCGGGTACGCTAGCCGCCCGCTTGACCATGAACCTTGCCATGGCCCGTCCTGACATCCACGACCGCATCCACGCCCAGCGCAAGCTGCGGCTTGCCCAGGGCCGCATCCGCACCCGGCGCAGCATCAGCCGCCGTGACGGGGTGCGTTTGGAACTGGACGGGCGCTGGTTGACCGGCTTCTGCAGCAATGACTACCTCGGCCTGTCGCAACAGTTCGAGGTGATCGCCGCGCTGCAGGACGCCGCCGGCCGCGAAGGCGCCGGCAGCACCGCCTCGCACCTGGTCTGTGGCCACCACAGCGTGCATGAGCAGCTGGAACGCGAGATGGCCGACTGGCTCGGCTATCCGCGCGCCCTGCTGTTCGACAGCGGCTTCATGGCCAACCTGGCCGTGCAGCAGGCGCTGCTGAGCGAAGAAACCGACATCTGCGTGCAGGACCGGCTCAACCACGCCAGCCTGCTTGATGCCAGCCGCCTGGCCGGCTGCCGCCTGCGCCGCTATCCGCACCTGGACAGCGAAGGCGCCATGCGTCAGCTCAAGAACACCGCCGACGGCGCCGCCATGCTGGTCACCGACGGCGTCTTCAGCATGGATGGCGACATCGCCCCGCTGCGCTCGCTGTCGCTGGTGGCACGCATGCAGGAGGCGCTGTTCTATGTGGACGACGCCCACGGCATTGGTGTGATCGGCGAACACGGCCGCGGCTGCGTGGCCGATGCCGGCCTGGGCGTGAAGGAGGTTCCGCTGCAGCTGGCCACCCTGGGCAAGGCGCTGGGTAGCCACGGCGCGGTGGTTGTGGGCGAAGACGCGCTGATCCAGCACCTGGCCGAAACCGCACGTCCCTACATCTACACCACCGCCCTGCCGGCGGCACAGGCGGCCGCCTCGCTGGCAGCGGTGAAGCTGGCGCGTCGCGACCATTGGCGCCGCGACAAGCTCACCGAACTGATCGCCAGCTTCCGCGAGGGCGCGCGCCGCAACGGGCTGGAGCTGATGGCCTCGGAAACCCCGATCCAACCGCTGCTGTGCGGCGACGAAGCGACGGTGATGGCCTTGTCGGCGACGCTGGAGCAGTCCGGCTTCCTGGTCAGCGCGATCCGTCCGCCGACCGTGCCCGAAGGCAAGGCGCGCCTGCGCGTGACCTTGTCCGCGCTGCATACCCTCGAGCAGGTCAGGGCGCTGGTGGACGCCATCGCCAAGGCCCGCGACGTGGTGCTGTACCAGAAGTCCCTGAACACTGTTGCCTGAGAACCGGTTGTAACGCCATGCATATCCACGTCACCGGCAGCGGCCCGGCATTGGTCCTGATCCACGGCTGGGCACTGCATGGCGGCATCTTCGCGCCGCTGGTGGAACGGCTGGCGCCGCACTTCGAGCTGCACGTGGTCGACCTGCCCGGGCATGGCCACAGCCGCGACGACGCCACACCCTTGCGCTTGCCCTACCTGGTCAATGCCATCGCCAGCGCCACCCCGGCAGCGGTGTGGTGCGGCTGGTCGCTGGGCGGGCTGGTCGCCCTGCACGGCGCGGCCACGCTGCCGCAGGTGCGCGGGCTGGCAATGCTGGCAGCGACGCCACGCTTCGTCCGCGACGCCGATTGGCCAGATGCGGTGGAGCCAGTGGTGTTCGAGCAGTTCGGCCGCGATCTGGAACAGGACTACCGCGGCACCCTGGAGCGCTTCCTCGCCCTGGACGTGATGGGCTCGCAGCACGCCCGCAGCGAACTGCGCACCCTGCGCGATGCGCTGGTCGAACGCGGCGAACCGGCCCCCCGCGCCCTGCACGAAGGCCTGGCCCTGCTGGAGCGCAGCGACCTGCGCGGCAGCCTGCCCAGCCTGCACAAACCCGGCCTGTGGATAGGCGGCCAGCGCGACCGGCTGGTGCCGTCCAAGGCCATGCACCAGGCCGCCGCTTTGGCACCGGCAGGCCTGCACAGCGCCCATACCATCGACGGTGGTGGCCACGCCCCGTTCCTCGGCCATGCCGATCACGTTGCCGGGCTGCTGCAACAGTTTGTTGCTGGCTGCGCGTGAACGGTTACGCGGCCATTGGCGCTGGCTGGCCGATGATGTCGTCGGCTGCCTGAGCACCGCAGCGCTTCCCATCCCGAATTACGAAACCGAATCACCGCCATGTCTTCTCTGTTCGACCCCAAACACGTCCGCCGCGCCTTCTCGCGCGCCGCCAGCAGCTACCACGCCGCCGCCGTGCTGCAGCAGGAAGTGGCCAAGCGCCTGCTGGAATCGCTGGACTACCTGGAAGACCGGCAACCGCAGGTGGTGTTGGACGTGGGCAGCGGCCCGGCCCATGCCACCGCGACGATGAAGAAGCGCTGGCCCAAGGCACAGGTGATCGCGCTGGACCTGGCCCTGCCGATGTTGGCCGAGGCCAAGAAACAGGCCGGCTGGTGGCGCCCGTTCTCGCGCGTCTGCGCCGATGCCCGCGCCCTGCCGCTGGCCGACAACAGCGTGGACGTGATCTACAGCAACCTATGCCTGCAATGGGTGGAAGACCTGCCGGCGGTATTTGCCGGCTTCCGCCGCGTGCTCAAGCCCAATGGCCTGCTGGTCTGTTCAACGTTTGCCCACGACACGCTGGTGGAACTGCGCCAGGCCTTTGCGCAGGCCGATGACACTTCGCATGTAAGCCACTTCGTGCAGATCGCCCAGTTCGGCGATGCCTTGATGATGGCTGGCTTCCGCGATCCGGTACTGGACCGCGACATGTTCACCCTGACCTACGACGACCTGCCAACGCTGATGCGCGAGCTCAAGGCCATTGGCGCCACCAACGCCATGCACAACCGTCGCCACACCCTGACCGGGCGCAGCCGTTTTGCGGCAGCACGCGATGCTTACGAGCCGATGCGTCGCGCTGACGGCAAGCTACCGAGCAGCTGGGAAGTGGTGTATGCGCATGCCTGGGCACCGGCACCGGGCGCACCGATCCGTGAGCAGGGGCAGGATGTGGCGAGCGTGCCGTTGTCGGCCATTCCGATTCGGCGGAAGACGCAGGAATAGGAGTTCGGGAAAGGGCGAATGCAAATGCCGCTCCGTAGTGCCGAGCCATGCTCGGCAGGGGCCTTGCAGACAATCCAGCGGACAGTGCGTCAGCTTCGCGGCTCACGCCGCTCCCACAAGAACAGGGAGCGGATGCCCAACCGCTCAAGCCCCTTTTACAAACAGGTCGCGGTGGAAGAAATAGACTTCCTGCAGCAGGAAACGCCAGCTGGTGTGGAAGCTGCGGAAGCGCGTGCTTGGTGTGGATGACGCCAGCGCATCAATCCCCAACTCCTTCGATAGACGCAGCGCGCGCGCCATGTGCAGCGGGTCGCTGACCACGATCACCTTGTGCATGTCGTGCTTGGCCATCACCTGCTTGGCTTCGACCAGATTCTGCCGGGTGGTGCGCGAGCGGGTTTCGATCAGGATGTCCTTGCCCGGAACCTTCTGCTTCAGTGCATAGCGCCGCGCCACCTGTGATTCGGAAAAACGCGCGCCCGTGCCGCCAAAGCCACCGGTGAAGATCAACTTCGGTGCATAGCCCTGCCGGTACAGATCCAGGCCATGGCGGATGCGTTCTTCAAATACCGGCGAAGGCTTGGCGTCATACGCCGCAGCACCGAGCACGATGATGGCGTCGGCAGGTGCGGCCTGGTCACGGTCACCTACCCAGATGATCCACGCCGCCACGCCCAGCAGCCACAACAGCAGCAACACACACAAGCGCCACACCCAGCCCATCACCCCTGTGCGCCGAACAGCTGCCTTCATGCCTGCACCCAGGGCAAGGCATCCAGATCCACATTGCCACCGGACAACACCAGCCCCACCGTGCGCCCGGCAAAGCGTTGCGGCTGGGCCAGCACCGCCGCCAGGGTGATCGCCGAGGACGGCTCGACGGTCTGCTTCATCACCTGCCAGATCAAGCGCATCGCGGCCACGGTATCGGCGTCGTCCACGCTGATCACCTGTGCCGCGCCGTGCAGCAGCTCGAAATTGGGCGCGCCCAGTGCGCCGCGCAGGCCATCGCACAGTGTGTCGGGCACGAAATCGATCAAGCGCTCACCCGCCGCCAGCGAACGCGCGGTGTCGGCAGCCCCGGCCGGCTCGGCCAGTACCAGCTCGCAGTTCGGCAGCAGCTGCTGCATCGCCAGCAGGGTGCCTGCGGCCAATCCACCGCCGCCTACCGGCACCACCAGTACATCCAGTTGCGTTCCGGCCTGGCGAATCAGTTCGAGCACGGCAGTGCCCTGCCCGGCGATGACCCGCGGGTCGGTATAAGGGTGAACCAGGGTCGCCCCGGTTTCGCGCTGCACGCGCAGGCACTCGGCTTCGCGCGCGGCCTGGGTGGGTGCACAGCGCCAGAGGGTGGCCTGGTTGCGTTCGATATTGGCCAACTTGGCCGCCACCGCACCCTCGGGCACCACTACATGGCAGGGAACCCCGCGCGAGCGCGCCGCCAAGGCCAGTGCGGCACCGTGGTTGCCGGAGGAATGTGTCACCACACCGTGACTGGCGTGCTCCACATCCAGCGACCACACCGCGTTGCAGGCCCCGCGGAACTTGAACGCGCCGCTGCGCTGCAGGTGTTCGGCCTTGAAGTGCAGGCTGGCGCCGGCCAGTGCATCCAGCGTGCGTGAGCGCAGCACCGGGGTGACCGTCGC
This sequence comes from Stenotrophomonas sp., assembly GCA_003248565.1. GTDB lineage: Bacteria > Pseudomonadota > Gammaproteobacteria > Xanthomonadales > Xanthomonadaceae > Stenotrophomonas. Next base: position 11,342 of record QFOV01000023.1, on the reverse strand, counting down.
ATGGGCGGCAATCCGCGCCGCTGCTGCCAGAACCTCGGCAAATCCGGGCAAAGGAAGTTCATTCATGGTGAAAGGTTAGCCCAGGCCCCGGGCCTGCGACCATCTCATCTGCGCACACGTTGTATGTTCAGCCATGTAGATGCGAATTAAGGGCCGATTCAACGCCGTGGCCCGAAGCTGGATGCCATACCCACGAGGGGGGGATTTCTCATGATCAAGCGCCTGATTGTTTCCACCGGCCTGCTGTTGGGCCTGTCTGGCTGTGCCACGTACGACTACGTAGGCGGCGGTTCGGGCGGCTATTACCACGGCTCTCCCTCGGTGCAGTACAGCTATCCCTATGGCTATCCGAACAGTGGCTACGGCTACGGCGGTTACGGCTATGGCAGTGGCTATTACGGCTACGGCAACTACGGCTATCCGGTCTACCGCCCCAACTACAACCGCCCGCGCCCGCCGTATCACGGCAATGGTCCGCGTCCGCCCGGCCACGGCAACGGCCCGCGCCCGGGCGGAGACGGCGATCACAACCATGGTGGCAACCGCCCACGCCCGCCGGGCAACGGCGGCAATGACGGCCGGCCGACCCGACCACCACCGCCGGTGAACGGCGGCGGCAACAAATCGCCGTGGCGCAATCTGGACAATCTGAGCCGGCCGCCGCCGCGTGCCAACAACCAGCCAATGCAGCGCGCCCAGCCCATGCAGCAGGCGATTCAGCGGCCTCAGCCTGCAGCGCGTCCGGCTATTCAGGCACGGCCGATGCCGGCCCGACAGCCGTCACAAACCCGGCAACCGAACGGCGCTCGCATCCAGGAACGATAAAAAGGTTGCAATTGGCGCAAATGCAGGCATTCTTGGCCCTACGGGTGACCGCTTGCGTCGCTTAGTGACCTAAACCGGTCCCGCCCAGACAGTTCAATGTCGATGTCCGCCAGGAAATCTGGATCCCCCCTGTTCCGGCCCTGTCGGACATCGGCGCCTAATAAAGACAAAGCCCCGGCCTAGGCCGGGGCTTTGTCTTTCAACGCTTTCCCGCCGAGGCGGGCCCTGCTGGACTGCAAGGCCGGTAGTCCCCCGACTACCGGCCCCTGCTACCCCAACGTACGCTTCGGTCGGCCCCTGTTCCAATTCCGACCTTGTTGCGCCTATGTCGCATGCCACGTTGGGTGCAATGTATTAACTGCAGGTTGCGTGCCAACTTTAGGGTTGATGCGTACCTGATTGCGCTTGGCAGTAAAATCACCACATACGCCGTCACATCGTGGGAAATACCCATCTGACGGACTTCACACTTTCTGACCGATCTCACGCCCATGAGCGACTCCTTCTACCGTTACGACGTTATCGTCATTGGCGGCGGCCACGCCGGCACCGAGGCGGCGCTGGCTGCAGCGCGCGGCGGCGCCCGCACCCTGCTACTGACCCACAACGTCGAAACCGTCGGCGCGATGAGCTGCAACCCAGCCATCGGCGGCATTGGCAAGGGTCACCTGGTCAAGGAGATCGATGCGCTCGGCGGGGCGATGGCGCATGCCGCCGATCGCGCTGGCATCCAGTGGCGCACACTCAATGCCTCCAAGGGCCCGGCCGTGCGCGCCACCCGCTGCCAGGCCGACCGCAACCTGTACCGGATGGCGATCCGCGGCATCGTCGAGTCGCAGCCGAACCTGACCGTGTTCCAGGCAGCCGTCGATGATCTGGTGATTGAAGGCGACGCCGTGCGTGGCGCCATCACCCAGACCGGACTGACCTTCCACGCTGCTGCAGTCGTGCTCACCGCCGGCACCTTCCTCGCCGGCAAGATCCATATCGGCGAAACCCAATACACCGCAGGCCGCATGGGCGACCCGCCGGCGACCACGCTGGCCGCGCGCCTGCGCGAGCGCCCGTTCGTCATTGATCGCCTGAAGACCGGCACTCCGCCGCGCATCGACGGCCGTTCGCTGGATTACAGCGTGATGGACGAGCAGCCCGGCGACGATCCGCTGCCGGTGATGTCCTACCTAGGTGACGTCAGCGAGCATCCGCAGCAGGTCAGCTGCTGGATCACCCATACCAGCGAACGCACCCACGACATCATCCGTGGCGCACTGCACCGCTCGCCGCTGTACAGCGGCCAGATCGAAGGCATCGGCCCGCGTTACTGCCCGTCGATCGAAGACAAGGTGGTGCGTTTCGCCGAGAAGGACAGCCACCAGATCTTCGTCGAGCCCGAAGGCCTGGACGTGGTGGAGATCTATCCGAACGGCATTTCCACCTCGCTGCCGTTCGACGTGCAGCTGGAACTGGTGCGCAGCATCCGTGGCTTCGAGCAGGCGCACATCACCCGCCCCGGCTACGCCATCGAATACGACTTCTTCGATCCTCGCGGCCTGAAGAACACGCTGGAAACCCGCCAGGTCAACGGCCTGTTCTTCGCCGGCCAGATCAACGGCACCACAGGCTATGAAGAGGCCGGTGCGCAGGGCTTGTTGGCAGGCATCAACGCCGCCTTGTTCGTGCAGGGCAAGGACGGCTGGTGCCCACGTCGCGACGAAGCCTATATCGGCGTGCTGGTCGACGACCTGATCACCCACGGCACCAGCGAGCCCTACCGCATGTTCACCAGTCGCGCCGAATACCGGCTGCAGCTGCGCGAAGACAATGCCGACACCCGCCTGACCCCGACCGGCCGCAAGCTGGGCCTGGTCGATGATCGCCGCTGGTCCGCGTTCGAAACCAAGCAGACCGCCGTTGCCAGCGAGAGCGCGCGCCTGCGTGGCATCTGGGCAACGCCGGGCAATGCACTGGGCCGCGAAGTCGCCGAATCCACCGGCGTGGCAGTCAGCCGCGAAACCAATGTGCTGGACCTGATCAAACGCCCGGAACTGGACTACGCCAAGCTGATGCAGGTGCCCTCACTCGGACCGGGCGTCGCCGATGCGCGCGTGGCCGAGCAGGTGGAGATCAGCGTCAAGTACGCCGGCTACCTGGACCGCCAACGCGAAGAAATCGAACGCCAGCAGCGGCACGAGAACACTGCGATTGTCGAAGGCTTCGACTTCGCCTCGGTGCGTGGCTTGTCTGCCGAGGCATTGCAGAAACTGGAGCGCGTGCGTCCGCAGACCATCGGTCAGGCACAGCGCATTCCAGGCATGACGCCAGCAGCGATTTCCCTGCTGCTGGTACATCTGGAGCGGGCGCGACGCGGCAAGGTGGCTTGAGTTTTTGATTGGAGATTTTGGTGGCGGGGGCTTAAGAGCAACCCCTCCCCAGCCCTCCCCTGCGCTTCGCGCAAGGGAGGGGGCAGAAGCCGCGCTCCGCCAGCTGAGAGAACACGCGAAACAGCTCCCTCCCTTGCGCCGAAGGCGGAGGGGAGGGTTGGGGAGGGGTGCCTTTCGCGCGCGCCCTGACTAGACTGCGTCTGCCGCTAAAGGAGCCGCAGAATATGGACATTCATCCGATCGACCCGGAAAAACGCCAAGCCGTACTCGCCGCGCTGGAACAGATCGAACGCCAGCACGATGTACGCGTGTTGATGGCCTGCGAATCCGGCAGTCGCGGCTGGGGATTCTCGTCGCCGGACAGCGACTACGATGCCCGCTTCATCTACGTCCATCGCCAGCCGTGGTACCTGAGCGTCAATGAACGGACCGGCCCGGGCGAAGCACAACGCGATGTGATCGAGCTGCCCATCGACGACGAGCTGGATATCAGCGGCTGGGACCTGCGCAAAGCATTGCGCCTGGTCTCCAAGTCCAACCCAACCCTGTCCGAGTGGCTGCGCTCACCCATCCACTATCGAGGTGACGCTCAGGCAATCTCAGAACTGCAAGCCGCGGTACAGCAGTTTCACTCGCCCCTGGGCAGCTGGTGGCATTACTTCAACATGGCCAGCGCCAATCATCGCGGCTATCTGAAAGGTGAGCGGGTACGCACCAAGAAATACCTTTACGTGTTGCGGCCGTTGCTCGCCTGTCAATGGATAGAGAACGAACCCACACCGCCGCCCATGGCTTTTGAGGACCTGCTCGATCGCCTGCTCCCCGAGGGCAACGTGCGCAACGCCATTGATCAACTGCTGGTGACAAAGCGGCGCAGCGCAGAGGTAGCCGATGGCCCTCGCATAGCCCTCATCAGCGACTACATTGATGCCGAGCTTGCGCGGCACAGCAATACACCGCCCCTGTTGACTGCAGGCCAAGGTGACGCCAATGCGCTTGACGGACTTTTCAGACAAATGCTCATTGCCCACGCACCGCGTTGAGATCCCCCACTGGCAACAGCGACTATGATGTTGCTTGCCAAATTCGTTCCCCGAGGCGATCACCATGCCCGCACTGCGTCCCTTCCTGGATAAAACCCCCACCCTCGGCGAGCGCGTCTATATCGACGAAGCCTGCACCATCATCGGTGATGTGCAGATTGGCGATGATGCGTCGGTGTGGCCGGGTACGGTTATCCGCGGTGATGTGAACTACGTCCGCATCGGTGCACGCACCAATGTGCAGGACGGCACCATCATCCATGTCAGCCACGAAAGTCCTTACAACAAGGGCGGCTACCCGACGCTGATCGGCGAGGGCGTTACTGTCGGCCACGGCTGCATCATCCATGCCTGCACCATCGGCGATTACTGCCTGATCGGCATGGGCGCGTGCATCCTCGATGGCGCGGTCATCGAAGCCAATGCCTTCATCGCCGCCGGTGCGGTGGTCGGGCCGGGCAAGCTGGTGCGCAGTGGCGAGTTGTGGGCCGGCAACCCGGCACGGCTGATGCGCCAGCTCAGCGAGAAGGACATCGAGGGCCTGCGCTATTCGGCCGACCATTACGTCAGAGTCAAGGATCAATACCGCGGCATGCAGGGCTGAGCGAGCAGGCATTGTCGGCAAGCCCCCTGCGGGTGCACACTGCCGGCCCGGCGTGGGGACGCCTTTGAGGGTTTGACATGAAGTCGATGAAAATCGTGGCGCAGCGCCTGTTGGCGGCTGTGGCACTGCTGTGCGTGGTTTGCTTTTCCGCCTCCGCCCAGGACGCTGCCCAGCAAGAAGAGGGCATGAGTGCGGAGCAGTTCGAGCAGTCGCTGCAGTTCCGCAGCGGGCAGATCGAGGTACCCGAGGCACGGGCCCACTTCAATTTGAACGACGAGTTCCGCTATCTGGACAAGGCTGACGCGCGCCGGGTACTGGAAGACATGTGGGGCAACCCACCCGATGACAGCGTGCTGGGCATGATCGTGCCGCGCAGCCCGGGCTTGAGCGAGCAGGACAGCTGGGCGGTGGTGGTGACCTGGTCCGACGATGGCTACGTGTCCGACGAAGATGCCAGCAAGATCGACTACGCCGACCTGCTCAAGACCATGCAGGCCGAGACCCGCGACAGCAACCCGGAGCGCATCAAGGCGGGCTATGGCTCGCTCGACCTGGTGGGCTGGGCGGTGCCGCCCCGCTACGAGGCAGGCAGCAAGAAGCTCTACTGGGCACGCGAGCTGGCCTTCAACGACCAGCCCGATCACACCCTCAACTACGACATCCGCGTGCTCGGCCGGCACGGCTACCTGAGCTTGAATGCCGTCTCGGGAATGTCGGAACTGGCACTGGTACGCGAGGGCATGGACAAGCTGCTGCCAATGGCCGAGTTCGACCAGGGCGCACGTTATGCCGATCACAACCCCAGCACCGACAAGGTCGCCGCCTATGGCGTGGCTACCCTGATCGGCGGTGGCTTGGCGGCCAAAGCCGGGCTGTTTGCCAAGCTCGGCCTGTTGCTGGCCAAGTTCTGGAAACTGCTGCTGATCGGCGTGCTGTTCCTCGGCGGTGCGATCAGGAAGCTGTTCGTGCGTGGCGACGACAACCGCACCGTGCGCTGAAACCCGCCCCACCCGGCCTGCCGCTGCCAACGGCGGGCTGGGTTTTCCTGCTGCCGCCAGCTAAAGTCAGCATTCTGATAGGGACGTAGCAGAGACACGAATGCCACAGGCATCCGTCCGGGCTGGACTCCGGGCTTCCATCCGCCGCATGCAGGACCACCAGCAGGTGCTGGAGCCAAGGCAATGAGCACAGCGCGGCCGATGCTGGACACCTATCGCGAGGTCATCACACCCGAGGGCGTGCCCTTGCAGTTGCCCGCTGCCGGTCCGGTGCCGCGTGCCCTGGCCTGGCTGATCGACCTGTGCGTGCGCTTTGGCGTGCTGATGGTGATGAGCCCATTGCTGGTCGCGCTGGGCGAATTCGGTAGCGGTCTTTATCTCGGGCTGATGTTCCTGATGTTCTGGGCCTACCCGATCGTGCTGGAGGTGTGGTTCGGCCGCACCTTGGGCAAGAAGGTGCTGGGCCTGCGTGTGGTCGCCCGCGACGGCGCACCTTTGGGCTGGATGGCGGCGATCGTGCGCAACCTGCTGCGCACTGTCGACGCGCTGCCATTTGGTTACGCGCTGGGCCTGGTCACCTGCCTGTTTGACGCGCATGGCCGGCGCCTGGGCGATCTGGTCGCCGGCTCGCTGGTAATCCATACCGTGCCACGTCCGGCCACGCCGCCAGCACGCATCGATACCGCACTCGCACCACCGCTGCCCTTGCAGCCCAGCGAACAGGCTGCCTTGATCGCCTTCGCCGACCGCGCGCCGGCACTTTCACCAGGCCGTCAACGTGAGCTGGCCGACATCGCCAGTGGGCTGAGCCAAGATCGCGGCCAGGCTGGCGTAGTGCGTTTGTATGCAATGGCCAACTGGTTGCTGGGGCGGCGATGAGACAGGAACAGTTTGTCACCCGCTATCAGCACGAATGGCAGCAGTTCGAGGACTGGCTGCAACGACGTGGCGAACGCACGCGGAAGCAGCGGCCCAGCATCGACCCCGACGTGCTGGGCGATGAAACCATCCCACAGCGCTACCGCCGCCTATGCCAGCAGCTGGCCTTGGCGCGCCGCCGTGGCTACAGCCCGCAGCTGGTGGAACAACTGCAGCAGCTGATGCAGCGCGGCCACAACCTGCTGTATCGCACACCGGCACCGCGCTGGCAGCGTGCGCTTGAATTCCTGTTCGCCGATTTCCCAAGCACCGTACGCAGCCAGGCAGGCGCGATGTGGGTGGCGTGCGCACTGTTCGCGATTCCGCTGGTCGGCATCTTCGTGCTGCTGCAATACAAGCCTGAGCTGATCCACATGCTGATGGATCCACGCGAACTCGCGCACATTGAAAAGATGTATGACCCCGCGGCCGACAACCTGGGCCGCGACAGCGGCACCGACTGGGCGATGTTCGGCCACTACATCATGAACAACATCAGCATTGGCCTGCGCACGTTTGCAAGCGGCTTGCTGGCCGGTATCGGCACCATCCTGGTGCTGCTGTTCAACGGCATCACCATTGGTGCGGTGGCCGGGCACCTGCAGCAGATAGGCTCGGGCGATCCGTTCTGGCGCTTTGTGGTCGGGCACGCGCCATTCGAGCTGACCGCCATCGTCATTGCCGGTGGTGCCGGCCTGCAGCTTGGCCTGCGCCTGGTGGCACCAGGCCGCAAACGCCGCATCGATGCACTGATCGAAGGCGGCGTGATTGGCGCACGGCTGTGCCTGGGCGTGGCCTTCATGCTGCTGGTGGCTGCTTTCATCGAGGCGTTCTGGTCATCGATCGCATGGGTGCCGATGTGGGGCAAGCTCAGCGTGTCTGCCGTGCTGTGGACGGCAGTGCTGTTGTGGCTGTGGCGCGGCGGGCGTGGAGGTGACCATGCGGATTGACCAGCTTGATGTCGCTCTGCGTGCGCGTTCGCAATGGGAGGCGATGGAACTGGGCACCGCCCTGGTCCGCCGCCATGCCGCCGCAATCTGGAAGCCCTGGGTACTGCTGACACTGCCGGTGTTTGCGCTGCTCAACCTGCTGGGCTGGTGGCTGGACAACTTCTGGGTGTCCAGTTTCATCCTGTGGTGGCTCAAGCCCGCGTTCGAACGTATCCCGCTGTATGTGATTTCGCGCGGCGCGTTTGGTGCCGAGCCCACTACCGGCCAGACCCTGCGCGCGCAGTGGAACTGGGGATGGCGCGGTGTCGGCGCCTATCTCGGCTGGCGTCGACTCAGCCCTGCCCGCTCACTGCTGATGCCGGTCGATCTGCTGGAAGGTGGCGACGCCAGCCAGCGGCGCGGACGCCGGCATGCACTCGGCGGTGCCGCCTATGGCCACGCCACCCTGCTCACCTGGGTGTGCTGGCATTTCGAGGCCATGCTGCAATTTGCCGGTGTTGCCTTGATCTTCATGTTCGTACCGGTGGAGCTGCTGTCCGAGTCACTGCGAGCAACGTGGGAACTGATCGGCCAAGACACCCCCGCGTGGGCGTGGATAGGTTTCAACCTGCTGGCATGGTTGGCGATGACCATGATCAGCCCGTTCTACAGCGGCGCCGGCTTTGGCCTCTACCTCAACCGTCGCACCCAGCTGGAAGCCTGGGATGTGGAAATCGCCTTCCGCCGCCTGCGCGAGCGACTGGCTGGCCTGGCGCCGATGCTGGTGTTGCTGCTGGCCGTGTTCGCATTGCCATCGCTGCAGGCACGGGCACAGGACAGCGCCGAAACGCATGGCGTCAGCAGCCACGGCAACCACAAAGCCGCGGACGAAGCGGGAACGGAATCCGCTACCGCGACCACGCCGCAGCAGCTGTTTGGCGCTGCACCCGCCGATACCGCCGGCTTCCGCCAGGCTGCGGCACGTGCCTATGAAGACCCGCAACTTGGCGCCAAGCGCAGCGTCACCCGCTGGGTAAGGAAGGCATCGGACAAGAACCCCGATACCGACGACAGCGACAACCCCGATCCTGGCCCGATCCTCGGTGCCATCGCCAAGTTCGCCGCGCTGATCAGCGAGAGCATCCTGTGGATCCTGCTTGGCGTGCTGCTGGTGGCGCTCGCCCTGACAGCGCGTTGGTGGCTGCCGTGGTTCCGCGGCGATGGCCGTCGCAGCCGTGACGTGCAGGCGCCTGCGTTGCAGGAAGCGCTGCAGCTGCCGGAAGTGCTGCCGCCGGACATCCTCGGCAGCGCGCGTCGGCTGTGGCGCGAAGGCAAGCCACGGCACGCACTGGCATTGCTGTACCGTGCTTCGGTGGAAGTACTGGTCGAGCGCGGCAATACCGTGTTGCCGCCGGGCGCCACCGAAGCGCAATGTCTGCGCGCATCGCGCAAGATGCCGCAGGAAGCAGATCGCAGCCTGTTCGCACGCATGGTACGCATCTGGCAGTACGCCGCTTATGCCGGCCGTCTGCCCAGCGATGAAGAATTCGACGCGCTGATCAAGGAACTGCACCAGCAGTACGGGTGGCCGGCATGAACGCCGCCGTGCGCAATACGCTGGTGATCGTGCTGCTGGTGCTGGCCACATTGGTCGCGTTCTGGTTCGTCCGCAATTACGAGAAAGTCAGCGAAGAAGTCACCCTGCCTGCTTATGGCGAACCGACCTACAACGCGCTGTATGCGCTGCGCGAAGCCCTGATCCGCGATGGCAGCAAGGCCGAAACCCGGCGCCAGCTCGACCTGCCAGCCATGCAGCTGCAGCCCGGCGATACCGTGTTGATGCTTGATGACCCGCGCCTGCTCACGCCGGCGCAGGTCGAGAGCCTGCTGGACTGGCTGCAATTTGGTGGTCACCTGCTACTGCAGGCGCCCGATGCCGACGAAGACCTGGATGGTAACGAACAGGGCCTGCTGGAGCGTCTTGGCGTGGTCACCAGCGAAGTCCCGGCGCGTTGCCAGATCTGGCAGGTCCCCGGCCAGGAATCCCACAACGAGTTCTGTAGCGGCAACCGCTTCACCCTCGCCGGGAAGGCCCGTGCCGAGCGCCGCTGGGCCGATGCAGACGACGATGGCACGCTGGCCTATGCGCGCCTGCGTTATGGCCTGGGCCGGGTGGATGTGCTGGGCGACATGGATTTCCTGCTCAATGGCAGCGGCGAGCGCGACACCGGCCTGCGCGACATCCCGCACCGCGACCTGGCCCGCCTGGTGCTGTCACCCAACTACGGCAAGGGCACCACCCACCTGATCTATGCGATGGAGCTGCCATCGCTGTGGAAGACGCTGTTCCAGCGTGGTTGGCCGGTATGGGTGCCGTTGCTGCTCGCGCTGCTGGCGTGGCTGTGGATGCGCTGCCAGCGCTTCGGCGCCCTGCTGCCCTCGCCGCGCGAAGACCGTCGCTCGCTGCTGGAGCATGTGCGCGCCAGCGGCGAGCACCTGCACCGCTACCGCAAGTCACCGCTGCTGTACGACGCCGTGCGCCAGGCCTTCCTCACCCGCCTGCGCCGTCGCGCACCGGTGGCTGCCGCGCTGACTGGCGACGCCCAGGCACAGGCGATCGCCGATCACCTGCAGTGGCCCATCGGCCGTGTGCAGACTGCCTTGCAGATTCCCCCTTCGCAGGACGACGTGGCCCTGCGCGACCGCATCCGCTTGCTCATCCAGATGAGAAACCAGCTATGACCGACGAGCTCACTCCGCCCGCCCTCCCCGGCGATGCACCCGCGCCGACGCCTGCCCCTGCGCCGGTCAACACGGACCTGATTGAACGCGTCGAGCGCATCCGCGACGCGGTAGGCCATGCCTTCATCGGCCAGAGCGACGTACTCGACCAGATCCTGATCGCCCTGCTGGCCGGTGGCCACGTTCTGATCGAAGGCGTGCCCGGGCTGGGCAAGACGCTGCTGGTCCGCGCACTGGCACAGGCGCTGGAGCTGGAGTACGCACGCGTGCAGTTCACCCCCGACCTGATGCCCAGCGACGTCAGCGGCCACGCGGTGTACGACCCCAAGACCGAGAGCTTCAAGATCCGTCGCGGCCCGGTGTTCACCAACCTGCTGCTGGCCGACGAAATCAACCGCGCCCCGGCCAAGACCCAGTCCGCGCTGCTGGAAGTGATGCAGGAAGGCCAGGTCACCATCGAAGGCAAGGGCTTCTCGCTCACCCCGCCGTTCCTGACCATGGCCACGCAGAACCCGGTCGAGCAGGAAGGCACCTATCCGCTGCCGGAAGCACAGCTGGACCGCTTCCTGCTGAAGGTGCTGATCGACTACCCGCAGCTGGAAGACGAGAAGCAGATGGTGCAGGCCATCACCACCGGCCGTACCGCCAGCGACTTCAACCTCAGCCAGGTGCCGCGCGTACTCAGTGGCGCCGATGTGGTGGAACTGCAGAAGGCAGTGGCCGCGATCACCGTTGACCCGCAGGTAATCGATTACGCGGTGCGCATTGTCGCGGCAACCCGCAAATGGCCCGGTATCGCCCTGGGCGCAGGCCCACGCGGCAGCATCGCGCTGGTGCGCGCCGCCCGCGCACAGGCGGTGCTGTCCGGCCGCGATTTCGTCACCCCGGACGACGTGCGTGAG
>QFOV01000022.1 GCA_003248565.1 Stenotrophomonas sp. | reverse complement strand
AGTACGGGGACAAACAGTTTCATTGCACTCTCCTGGGATGGGCCAATGGGCTCACCCTAGGGGTTGGCGTATTCAGATCACGTCAAGGCTCGGCCGCGCCGTTAAGGAACGCTGGATTGGCACAGGCACAACGCGACGATCGAATGCTGCGCAGGTCCGCACGCGCTGATCACGGCTTGCAGGTTGCGGGCGGGCTGTTGTTCCCAACGTGCACGGCTGCGCTGGCCCGTTTTGACTTGTTCGAAGTGATCCGTGGTATTGCCGGAGTACGATCAGGCATAAAAAAAGCCGCTGGCGAACCAGCGGCTTTTCGATACTAGCTTGGAAGCAGAAGTTATTACTTCTTGGCTTCTTCAGCAGCGTCCTTGGCCTGTGCAGCAACGTCTTCAGCAGCCTTGGCAGCGTCAGCAGCGGCGCCAGCAGCAGCGTCGGTGGTGGCAGCAGCGGCTTCGCCAGCAGCCTGGCCAGCAGCGTCAGCAGCGGTGGCGGCAGTGTCAGCAGCAGCCTGGGCAGCGTCAGCGGTAGCAGCGCCAGCGGTGGCAGCAGCGTCAGCAGCGCCCTGGGCTTCGGTTGCAGCGGTGTCAGCGGCAGCGGCGGCGTCAGCAGCCTGCTCCTGCTTCGAGCAGGCGGTCAGGGCCAGACCCAGGGTCATTGCGATCAGCAGCTTGTTGATGCTCATTTGTGAATCCTCGTCGTGAAATTAGGCAACGCGCCATTGCGCGCCGGGAACATGATGACAAGCCCATTTCGACTGTCAAGCGGTCCCGCATTCAGGTTTTGAATTATCTGAAATTTTTCAATCAAATCAATTCAATGGCGATGGCAGTTGCTTCGCCGCCGCCGATGCAAAGCGACGCAATGCCACGCTTGAGGCCGCGCGTGCGCAATGCATTTACCAGCGTAACCACCAAGCGGGCACCCGATGCACCGATGGGATGACCCAGTGCGCAGGCACCTCCGTTGACGTTGATCTTGGCATGCGGAATGCCCAGCTCACGGATCGGCGCCATCGCCACCACGGCAAAGGCTTCATTAATTTCGAACAGGTCGACGTCGGCGATGTTCCAGCCGGCTTTTTCCAGGACCTTGCTGATCGCGCCAATTGGCGCCGTGGTGAACCACTCCGGCTCCTGCGAGAAGGTGGCATGCGCGGCAATGCGGGCCAGTGGCTGCACGCCGCGCTTGGCGGCATCGTCGGCGGACAGCAGCACCAGCGCGGCGGCACCGTCGGAAATGCTCGAGGAGCTGGCGGCGGTGACGCTGCCGTCCTTCTTGAAGGCCGGGCGCAGGGTCGGGATCTTGCTGATGTCGGACTTGCCCGGCTGCTCGTCCTGGCTGAACTCGACGTCGCCCTTGCGGGTGGCAACCGTGACCGCAACGATTTCATCGTTGAATGCGCCGTTGGCCTGTGCCGCCTGTGCGCGGGTCACCGATTCAATGGCGTAGGCGTCCTGCTCTTCGCGGGTGAAACCGAACTTGGCAACAGTGGCCTCGGCGAACACGCCCATGGACTGGCCGTCGTAGGGGTTGGTCAGGCCATCCCATGCCATGTGGTCCACCGCCTGGAAATTGCCGTAGCGGTTACCGGTACGCGAGTTGGGCAGCATGTGCGGGGCGTTGGACATGGACTCCATGCCGCCGGCAACCACGATGCTGGCCGAACCGGCCTTGATCAGGTCGTGGCCGAGCATGATGGCTTTCATGCCGGAGCCGCAGACCTTGTTGAGCGTGGTGGCGCCGGCGCTGGTCGGCAGGCCAGCGGCAAGTGCGGCCTGCCGAGCCGGTGCCTGGCCCAGGTTGGCCGGCAGCACGCAGCCCATGATGACCTCGGACACATCCGCGGCGGGAATGCCGGACTGCGCGATGGCGGCGCTGATGGCAGTGGCGCCCAGGGTCGGGGTGGGGACGCCGTTGAACTGGCCAAGGAAGGAGCCAATGGCGGTACGCTTGGCGGCGGCGATGACGATGTCAGACATGAGCAATCTCGGTTATACCTTGCGGCAATTATCGAACGTCTGCGGAACCGGGCACATTGGACCAACGGCACATCCCCACAGACAGTGGATTGTCGTTGCAGTATAGAAGGTAGCCGGAGTGCTACCGGGATCAGGTAATACCTGAATTGGCGAATCATCCATCGGAAGGGGAGCAGGGGAATGAGCAGTGCAATGGTGAGCAGCAATTTGCCGCGCGGCGTGTTGGCCAGTTCATTGGCATTGGCGCTGGCAGCGTGTGGGAGTGGTAGCGGCCCGAAATCCGATCCGCCGCCGGTCACCCCTCCGGTAACGCCACCACCTACTACAACGCCACCTGTGACCCCCCAGCCTGCGTTTGATGCGCATCTGGCACTTACGAACACGCAGGCCGCGCACGCCATGGGCCTGGACGGAACTGGCTACCGCATCGGTGTGATCGACTCAGGGGTGATGCGCAACCATCCAGCGCTGGCAGGGCGCGTGTTGGCCAACTACAACTATCTGAACCCGGCGCAGAACAACCTGTCGGTGGACGATGTGGTTGGACATGGCACCACGGTTGCGCAGCTGGCCGCCGGCGCGCCGACCGGGCGATGGCCGGGTGGTGTCGCGCCGGGTGCGCAGATCCTTTCCGCGCGCATCATCGCCGACAAATCGCCTACCGATGATGGTTCCGGCAATGGCAACGAAGTGACCGGTGCGCTGGGCATGGCCTCGGTACATGCTGACCTGATCCGCGATGGCATGCGCATCATGAACAACTCCTGGGGCGGCCTGTACTGGACCCGGCCGAATGTGACAGCCGAGATTGCCAACGAGTACCGTCCTTTCATCAACAACAATGATGGGCTGGTGGTGTTCGCCACCGGCAACGAGTCAAAGCCCAATCCTTCCGACATGGCGGCGTTGCCGAGCAAGGTTGGCAATCCCGGCAGTTATCCGGCGGCCGACCTGGAACGTGGCTGGCTGGCGGTGGCAGCCTTGGATACGGCCAAACCGACGGCGCTGGCCTCCTACTCCAATGCCTGCGGCGTCGCCAGGAATTACTGTCTGGTGGCGCCGGGGACATCGATGTTCCTTGGACAGGACAGCACGGCCAACAATCTGTCGTATTACTACGGCAGCGGCACCTCCTATGCGGCGCCCTTGGTGTCGGGCGCAGCAGCATTGGTGTGGCAGGCATTCCCTTACTTCAACAATGACCTGGTCCGGCAGACGCTGCTGGGGACTGCGACCGATCTGGGGGAAGCTGGGCCGGATGCGGTGTTCGGCTATGGCCTGCTCAATGTCGGCAAGGCGGTGCAGGGGCCGGGCAAGGCGGACTGGGGTGATATCAAGGTCAATGTGAGTCAGCTCGGGCTCAATTCGGTGTGGAGCAATCCGATCAGCGGTGCCGGCGGTCTGGTGAAGTCCGGCAGCGGATCATTGGGCTTGTCCGCCGCCAACACCTACGCCGGTGCTACTCGTATCCAGCAGGGCACGCTTGCGCTGCGTGACGGCGGTTCGATCCGTTCGAATGTCAGCATCGATGCGCAGTTCAATCCTTCGGCTGCGGCACTTCAGTTCATGGGAGGCACCACGCGTGTGGTGGGCAACGTGGACAACGGCGCCAGCGTGATCGTGCTGAGTAATGAAGGCTCGGCAACGATCGAGGGCAACTACGTGCAGCGCTCCGGCGCACGCTTGATGGTTGCGCTCGGTGCCAATGCCCTGCAGGTCACAGGAACGGCGAGCCTGGATGGTGGGGTGATGGTAAATGGCGCGGTCGCCGGCTACGTGCCACAGGATGGTCGCCGTCAGGACCTGCTGCATGCCGGTGGCGGTATCAGCGGGCAGTTCGCAACCCCGGCGACTGGCAGCACCGGGGTTACCTTGCTGCAGACCCAATATGGCTATGACGCCAACAACGCCTGGCTGCAGTTGGACCGGGTGAGCGTCACGGCGGCGGCAAGCGCCGCCAGCGTTGGCTTGCGTGCGATGTCGGCGGCGCAGCGGGTGGAGCAGGCGTTCGAACTGCTGGATTCCGATGATGTCCTGCAGGCCACGGCGTTCGGCTCAGCGGCGGCATCGGTGCAGGGCGTCGGCGGCGGTTTTGCCGGGCTGGCCCAGAGTCTGGAGAGTCTCTCCGGCCAAGCCCATGCCACTGCCACCGCGATGACCTTTGACAGCATCGATATGAACCGGCGTGCGCTGTCCAGCCAGTTCGCCGAGGGCGGTGCGCAGTCGGCAGTCAACGGTGTCTGGATGCGCAGCCTTGGTGGTGGCGGGCAGGGCGGTTACCTGGGCAGTGACTACAGCGTCGGCGGCTGGATGATGGGCGGCGAAACTGCGTTGTCCAGCAATGCCGTGCTGGGTTTCGCGTTCGGCGAAACCCGCGCCAATGCCAGCGGCGGTGTGGCGCAGGACCGGAGCCGTGACCGTCAGACCCAGTCGCAGCTCTACGCCGGTTGGCAGCGCGGTGATGCCTATGTGCTGGGCCAGGCCGGATTTGGCCAGTACCAGCGCGAGTTGGATCGCGGGCTGTTGTTGGGTTCCGAGCGCGCCGGGGTGCAGGCGCGTTACAGCGGCAACTTCCTGTCCAGCAGCATCGAGGCCGGTTATCGGCTGGGTCACGGTGCAGCGCAGCTGACGCCGTACCTGGGCGCGGACTACACGCGTATCGACGGTGGTGCGTTCAACGAGCAGGGCGGCTATGGCTTCGGCCTGCGTGCTGACGATTGGAGCAGCAGCAGGGTGCAGGCCTTGGCGGGCTTGCGCGGGCACTACCTGTGGAAGCGGGTGGCGTTCAATGGCTATGCGGAATGGCAACAGGCGCTGGGCGGTAATGGCCTGAGCCTGGATGCCAGCTTCATCGGGGTGGACGCCTGGGCGCCGATTACCGGCCTGCAGCCGTCGCGTTCGGGCGGTTTGTTTGGGTTGTCGGTGGATTCATGGCTGGCCCGCAATACGCGTCTGTCGCTGGGCTATGACCAGCGCTTCGGCCCGCGAGGTGACAACCGACAGGTGTCGTTGCGCCTGCAGCAGGCGTTCTGATCGGGCAGCTGCTGTATCCGGCAAAAAGCAGAAGGCGGGCGAGATGATCGCCCGCCTTCGGTGTTTCAGCGGCAGTGCTTACTCGCCGCGCAGGCGGTTCATGCGCGGCACCGAACGGCCCATCGGCATCTTCAGTTTGCCGATCGCTTCCAGTCGGCTTTCTGCGATGCGGTCGGCCGCGCGCTGCGGCGAGACCTCGTCACGCTCGGATTGGTCGAAGATCTTGCCGAGGTTGTGGTAGATGCTGCGGATCAGGCGCATCGCGCGCTCGCGGTTGTAGCCGTCGATCTCCAGCGACACATTCATCACGCCGCCGGCATTGACTGCATAGTCCGGTGCCCACAACACGCCACGCTTGTACAGCTCATCGCCCACGGCATGGCTGGCCAGCTGGTTGTTGGCGGTGCCGCAGATGACCTTGGCCTTGAGCCGCTCCAGCGTGCTCATGTCGATGGCGCCTTCCATCGCGCAGGGCGCGAATACATCGGCGGCAACGTCGTAGATGGCGTCGGGCTTGACCGCTTCGCAGCCGTATTCAGCAACGGCCTTCTGCACCAGCACCGGGTCCAGGTCGGTGACGTAAAGCTTGGCGCCGCGCTCGCGCAACAGCTTCACCAGCTCCATGCCGATATGGCCCAGGCCCTGCACTGCAATGCTGAGCTTGCCGATTTCCTCATGGCCGAACTTGCGCTTGACCGAGGCCATCAGCGCCTGCAGCGCACCGTAGGCGGTAAACGGGGCCGGATCGCCAGAGCCGCCATGGACCTGGTGCACACCGGTGACGAAGCCGGTCTCCAGGTAGATGTTTTCCATGTCGTTGACGTCGGTGCCGACATCCTCGGCGGTGATGTAGCGCCCGGCCAAGGCCTCGACCTGACGGCCGAAGGCACGGAACAGCACCTCGCTCTTGGCGGTCCTGGGGTCGCCGATGATCACCGCCTTGCCGCCACCGACATTCAGTCCGGCCAGGGCGTTCTTGTAGGTCATGGTGCGGCTCAGGCGCAGGACGTCGCGCAGCGCGTCATCGGTGTTGGCGTAGGGGCGCATGCGCACGCCGCCCAGGGCCGGGCCCAGTGTCGTGTTGTGGATGGCAATGATGGCCTTCAGGCCGGCATCGCGGTTCTGGCAGAACAGGACCTGCTCATGGCCGGAGGTTTCGAGGGTGTCGAACAACATGCAGGCTCCGATGGTGTGTTTGCCACAACGTCAGTGATCGTGTAGCCAAATGGTTGGCCGGAAAACAAAAAATGCGACTTCGTCGGGGCAATGACGGGTCGCGGATGCGCCATTCTAATCCATTCCTGCTAGGGGAATGTTCAGGCAGGGCTACCCGCGCTGGCACCTCGCTTTGCCGGAAACGGCGGTCAGCGTGCCTATCGATAGGGTAAACCCGCAAAAGGTCACGCTGCGCTGCAACCTGACCTGCGAGGGCGGCGGTTCTATGATCGGTTGCAATAGAAACCGGATGTTGCACGGCCCATGAGTACCCCCGCCTCCCAGCTCCCGCAGGCGCAGCCTGAAACCACCCCGCTGCGCTTCGTCACCGCCGCCAGCCTGTTCGATGGCCACGATGCGGCCATCAACATCATGCGCCGCCTGATCCAGGCGCAGGGTGCGGAGGTGATCCACCTCGGCCACAACCGCAGTGTGGAAGACGTGGTACGCGCGGCATTGCAGGAAGACGCCGACGCCATCGCGCTGTCGTCCTACCAGGGCGGACACGTGGAGTACTTCAAGTACATGGTCGACATGCTGCGCGAACGCGGCGCCGGCCACATCAAGGTCTTCGGCGGTGGTGGCGGCACCATCACCCCGGAGGAAATCCGCGAGCTGCAGGCCTATGGCGTGGAGCGCATCTACCACCCCAACGACGGCATGAAGATGGGGCTGGTGGAGATGATCGAGGACGTGGTGGCGCGCGCTGGCAAGGCCCGCGAAGCTGCCGCCCGCGAAGTGCACGCACAGGCGCCTTCGATCGAGGATGAGATCGGCATTGGCCGGGTGCTCTCGCAGCTTGAGGACGGCAATCACGGTGAGGCCGAATTGGGATCGCTGCGCAAGCAGTGGCAGCTGGCTGCCGGCAAGACACCGGTCATCGGCATCACCGGCACCGGTGGCGCCGGCAAGTCCTCGGTCACTGACGAACTGCTCAACCGCTTCCTCGCCAGTTTCCCGCAGATGCGCATCGCGGTGATCTCGGTCGACCCGACCCGTCGCCGCACCGGTGGCGCGCTGCTGGGCGATCGCATCCGCATGAACTCGCTGCGCTCCAAGCGCGTCTACATGCGTTCGATGGCAACCCGTCGCCAGCATGCGGCAATCAATACCGTGCTGCGCGATTGCATTGGCTTCCTGAAGTCGCTGCACTTCGATCTGGTGATCGTCGAGACCGCCGGCATCGGCCAGAGTGATTCGGAGATCGTCGATCTGGTCGACTTCCCGATGTATGTGATGACCAGTGACTTCGGCGCTCCCAGCCAGCTGGAAAAGATCGACATGCTCGATTACGCCGAGCTGGTGGTGCTGAACAAGTTCGACAAGCGCGGCGCCGAAGACGCGCTGCGCGATGTACGCAAGCAATGGAAGCGCAACCGCGTCGCCTTCACCATGAAGGACGAGGATGTGCCGGTATACCCGACCATTGCCAGCCAGTTCAATGATCCGGGCATCAGCTGGATGTTCGTGAACCTGTGCCGTCTGTTGCGTGAGAAGCAAGATCAAAACCGGGGTCAGAGTCCGGTTTTGCACGCAAAACCCGACTCTGACCCCGGTTTTGCTCCCAACATCGACACGACCCTCAAGGAGCCCCGCGCCACGGTGCTGATCCCGGGCAGCCGCGTGCGTTACCTGGCCGAGATCGCCGAACAGGGCCGCAGCATCAACGCCCGCATCGAATCGCAGGCAGAAGTGGCCGAGCGTGCACAGAGCCTTTGGCAGGCGCTGAAGGAGCTGGAGGATGCAGCGCAGCCGGTTGCCCTGGACCTGTACGCAGGCGATGCACTCACTGACGCGGGTGTCGACAACAGCGTCCGCACCCTGCGCCAGCGCTACAACGACGCGGTGCAGTCGCTGGATTCGGAAGCCCTGCGCCTGCTGCGCGAGTGGCCGGCGCGGCTGAAGTCGATCACCGATCCGGTCAACGAATACCAGGTGCGCGGCAAGACCATCCGCGTCGAGAACTACCGCGAATCGCTCAGCCACCAGCAGATTCCAAAGATCGCCGCGCCCACCTACCGTAGCTGGGGTGAGCTGCTGGTGTTCCTGCAGAAGGAGAACCTGCCCGGCTCCTACCCGTATACCGGTGGTGTCTATCCTTACCGCCGCAGCGGCGAAGACCCTATCCGCATGTTTGCCGGCGAAGGCACGCCAGAGCGCACCAACCGTCGCTTCCACTACCTGAGCGTTGGCCAGCCGGCCGCGCGTCTGTCCACCGCCTTCGACAGCGTCACCCTGTATGGCGAAGATCCGGCGCCGCGTCCGGATATCTACGGGAAAATCGGCAATTCCGGCGTCAACATCCCCACGCTGGATGACATGAAGAAGCTGTACTCCGGCTTCGACCTGTGCGCGCCGACCACCTCGGTGTCGATGACCATCAATGGCCCGGCACCGATGATCCTGGCGATGTTCATGAACACCGCCATCGACCAGCAGATCGAGAAATACCTGCAGGAAGACCCCGCGCGCTGGGCCGAGGCGGAAGAGAAGATCGCGAAGCTCTTCGAAGGCCGCACACGTCCGCAGTACCACGGCGAGCTGCCGCCGACCAATAACGGCCTCGGCTTGGCCCTGCTTGGGGTTACAGGCGACCAGCTGGTGGACGCAGAGACCTATGCGCGAATCAAGGCCGAGACCCTGTCCACGGTGCGCGGCACGGTGCAGGCCGACATCCTCAAGGAAGACCAGGCGCAGAACACCTGCATCTTCTCCACCGAGTTCGCGCTGCGGATGATGGGTGATATCCAGCAGTACTTCGTCGACCACAAGGTGCGCAACTTCTATTCGGTGTCGATCTCGGGCTATCACATCGCCGAGGCCGGTGCGAACCCGATCAGCCAGCTGGCTTTCACTTTGTCCAATGGTTTCACCATCGTCGAGTACTACCTGGCGCGTGGGATGAAGATCGACGACTTCGCGCCCAACCTGTCGTTCTTCTTCTCCAACGGCATGGACCCGGAATACACCGTTATTGGCCGGGTTGCGCGGCGTATCTGGGCCCGTGCGATGCGCGAGCGCTACGGTGCCAACGAGCGCAGCCAGATGATGAAGTACCACATCCAGACCTCGGGCCGCTCGCTGCACGCGCAGGAGATCCAGTTCAACGATATCCGCACCACGCTGCAGGCGCTGTATGCGCTGTTCGACAACTGCAACAGCCTGCACACCAACGCTTACGACGAGGCGATCACCACGCCGACCGAAGAAAGTGTGCGCCGCGCGGTGGCGATCCAGATGATCATCAACAAGGAGTTGGGGCTGAACTTCTGCGAGAACCCCTGGCAGGGCAGCTTCATCGTCGACAAGCTCACCGATATCGTCGAGGAGGCGGTTTACAAGGAGTTCGAGGCGATCAGTGAGCGCGGCGGCGTGCTCGGTGCGATGGACACCATGTACCAGCGCGGCAAGATCCAGGAAGAGTCACTGTACTACGAGCACAAGAAGCACGATGGCAGCCTGCCGCTGGTCGGCGTCAACATGTTCCTGCCCAAGGAGCATGCCGGCGAAGTGGCGACCGAGATCGAACTGATCCGTTCGACCGAGGAAGAGAAGGGCCAGCAGATCGAGAACGTGCATACCTGGCAGCGCAATCGCAACGCCTTGGCACCGGCGGGCGAGACCTCGCATTCGCATGAGGATGAAGGCGCAGTGGCGGATGCCGAGGCGCACGACGGCCATGGCCTGGGCTACCTGCAGAAGACCGCACGTGATCGCCGCAACGTGTTTGAAGCGCTGATCGAAGCGGTGAAGACCCACAGTCTCGGCCAGATCAGCCACGCCCTGTATGACGTGGGCGGTGAGTACCGCCGCAACATGTGAGCGCGCCAAAGGCACAGATGTAGTGCCGAGCCATGCTCGGCAGGGGGGCTTTCCAAGCAACCCTCACATGTAGTGCCGAGCCATGCTCGGCAGAGGCTTTGCCAGTAATGCCCCTGCCGAGCATGGCTCGGCACTACAGGTGGAGCGGCGCGCTGCTACTCTTGGGGCGACATCCCGGGAACAGGTAGCAACATGGATCGACGTCGTTTCATTGGCGGTACTGCATTGGCGGCGGCCTTGCCGCTGATCGGTACGCAGGGCGCATTGGCGGCCACGCGCGGGCAGCTGCTGGCGGCCGGGCTCAACAAGGGCGACACGGTGGGGCTGGTCAGCCCGTCCTCGGCCAGCAGCGAGCGGCTCAGCCTGCAGTTGGCGCGCGAGGCGATGGAGGCGCTGGGCTTTGTGGTAAAGACCGGCGCGCATTACGCCGCGCGCCATGGCCACTTGGCCGGCACCGATGCCGAGCGCGCCGGCGATCTCAACGCCATGTTCGGCGACAAGCAGGTCAAGGCCATCATCTGTGTGCGCGGCGGTTCTGGCGCCGCACGGCTGTTACCGCTGCTCGACTACGACCTGATCCGCGCCAATCCCAAGGTGTTGCTCGGTTATTCGGACATTACCGCGTTGCATTGCGCGATCCAGGCCAAGACCGGGCTGGTGACCTTCCACGGCCAGATCGGCGCAGGCAGCTGGAATCGCTTCAACGTCGACCAATTCGATCGGCTGTTCTTCAAGCGCGAGCTGATGCAATACCAAAACCGCAGCGAGAGCGACGACGAACTGGTGCCGCGCGACAACCGCACGCTGACCATCCGTGGCGGCAAGGCGCAAGGCGAACTGATTGGCGGCAACCTGACCGTGCTCACTGCACTGGCCGGCTCGCCTTATCTGCCGGATTTCGCCGGCAAGATCCTGTTCCTGGAGGACGTGGCCGAAGCGCCGTATCGCATCGACCGCATGTTCAGCACCTTGAAGCTGATGGGCGCGCTGGACAAGATCAACGGCTTCATCTTTGGTGAGTGCACCGATTGTTCGCCGGGTGACGGCTATGGGTCCTTGACCCTGGACCAGATCTTCGATGACTACATCCTGCCCTTGAAGATTCCGGCCTACCGCGGCGCGATGATCGGCCACATCAAGGAGCAGTTCATCGTGCCGGTCGGCGGCAAGGTCGAGATGGATGCCGACGCAGGGACCTTCCGTCTGCTGGCGCCTGTGCTGAGCGGGGCGTGATGCGCGCGACGACGTGGCGGCCAGCCGTCACGTCGTTAGTGCACGGAGCTTATTCTTCTTCGTCGCCTTGCGCGTCTTCGTCCTGATCTTCATCTTCGGGCGACAACCACCAGGCATGGCCGTCCTCGCGCACCGGCTGCGGCAACTCACGGGTTTCGATCGCGTCCAGATGACGACTGGCATTGCCGGCGGCCCAGTCTTTCAATAGTTTCTCGACCGAGAGCCGGCTCTGCGCGGCAATGCCGAGATTGCGTTCGGGCTGCCATTGCGCTTCGCCATCTTCGTTCGGTTCCTGTGCATGGCTGTGCGGCGCGCCGTAGCTGCAACGCAGGCAGTAATGGCGGATGCTGCGGGTCCAATCCTCGGCATAGCCGATGCCGGGTGCGCTGGCGCGCAGCAGCGCGTCGATGTCGTCGGCGCTGTCCGCGCGCACGAACACCACGAAGGTCTGGAACTCGGACGGCTCCAGTCGCTCCAGTTCATTGAATACATGCACCTCGCGCTCGCCATCGAAGCGTGCGCCGGTGGGGGCGCCGTCGTGCAGCACGATATCACCGAAGCGGTGGCCGCTTTCCGGCAGTGGCACGTTGAGGATGCGTGCGCGCACCGGGTCGATGCGGCGCATGAACACCGTCTCGCCCGCACTCCAGGGATTGAGGCGTACCACGGCGACACCGAAGTTGCCATCGATGGGGCCTTCCCCTTCGGGCAGGGTGATATCGCAGGCGGCCCATAGCTCGCGCACTGTCGTCCATTGGCCAAGGCCGGTCGCAGCGATGGCCGCGTTCCAGTGCTGGGCCTGGCTGAATTCTTCCGCCAACGCAATTGCCTGCAGGTTGTCACGCAACGAACCGGCCCATTCCATCTGGTACTTCAACACCAGCCCGCGCATGTAGTGATAGAACGGATTCTCGGGATGGTGCTGCAGCAACAGGTCGAAATCCCGGGTGGCGCTCTGCAGTTCGCCATCATCGACGGCGAGGTAGGCCCGGTGGTGGATGCTTTCAAGATCAGGCTGTTCGGAAGTCATTGCGGGCAGCGGTGTTGGGAAAATGGATGATCGCATGCGCGCCGTATGCTGCGCAGGCGGGGTACGGGATGCGACCGGCAGTTGCGCGCTTTAACGTGCGGATAACAGCGGTATTGCCAGCATCGTCGGCAATGCGCGTTCGTGCTTTGAGTGTTGGCTGTATCGTGCGTGGCGGTTTTCATCCATGGCTTGCTGGAGCAGCGCAATGAACGACAAAGGTTTGAAGTACATGACATTGGTGGTGGCGATAGCGCTGGCAACGACCGGCTGCGGGAAGCCAGCAACGCCAGACGGGGCGACTACCGCAGCCCCCCCGGCCGCGACGCCGGCCATGGACCCGTCATCGCAAGGCACCCAGCAAGCCTTGAGTGTGGAAGTGTTCAATCCCGGCGCGGACGCCATCTTTGCGGTGTCCTCGGAACTGCTGACCGGTGCCAGCGATGCGGTGCTGGTCGATGCGCAGTTCTCCACTGCCGATGCGGCCAAGCTGGTCGAGATGATCAAGGCGTCAGGCAAGAAGCTGACGACGATCTACATCAGTCACGGTGATCCGGACTACTACTTTGGCCTGGAGACCTTGCACGCTGCATTCCCCGATGCGCAGATCCTGGCCACCCCGCAGACCATCGCGCATATCCAGGCCAGCAAGGATGAGAAGCTGAAGATCTGGGGGCCGCAGCTGGGTGCCAATGCGCCCAAACAGTTGCTGGTGCCTTCTCCCCTGCAGGGCAACAGCCTGCAGTTGGAGGGGCAGGAGTTGAAGGTGATCGGCCTGGACGGCGCCAGCCCGCAGCGCACGGCCTTGTGGGTGCCATCGATCAGTACGGTGATGGGCGGTGTGCTGGTGGATGCCGGTTCGCACGTGTTCATGGCCGATACGCAGACGCCGCAGTCGCGTCAGGATTGGCTGGCCGCGCTGCAACAGATCAAGGATCTGGCGCCGGCGCGGGTGATTCCCGGCCACTATGCCGAAGGTGCGCCACAGGACCTGGCGGCGGTTGAGTTCACCGCCAACTACATCCGCGCCTTCGATGAGGAAGCGGCAAAGGCCAAGGATTCGGGTGCGCTGATTGCGGCGATGAAGCAGCGCTATCCGGGCCTGCCAGGCGAGGCATCGTTGGAACTCAGTGCCAAGGTGGCCAAGGGCGAAATGCCCTGGAAGTAACGGCGTGATGCAGAATGGGGCCGATATCAACTTCATGGAAGATCATTTTGAAAAGTCGATTTCTTGCTGTTCTCAGTATCGGCGTCCTGGTTGCAGGTAGCGCCTTGGCCAAGGAAGCCATTCGATTGGACGCGTCTTCCGATGCGGCGGCTGAGTCCAGTTGGGAACGGATGGTCGAGTCAGTCAGTGCTGCGAAAAAGCAGAAGCTCCTGGTCGCCATGCTTCAGATCAATCTGGAGGGTGTGAATTCTGCCTACGAGGTGGCGGGCAATCCGGAATTGCAACGCTTTGGTATTGCCAGGGTGAAGGACAGGGTTGCCGGCCTGGATGCTGATGAGATTATTGCGTTGGGAGGTCGGGCCTCCGGTGCCGGGGTTCGGATCCAGTCGATCGAGTAGCGACCAGTCACGTATGCAGCTGGAACCCATTCCATGCATGGTCTGGGTTCCGGGAACGTTGCGTTCATGCTGCAAGCCGGTTCGCCATCCCCGCGCCGGATGGCCGTTGGGATGCCGAAGTCATCGCTGCTCCACGCACATTGCGTCGGTCCTGGAAGAACTGCCTGGATCAGGAAATCGGGTTGGAGGCGCGATCCGCAGCAGAGTTGGCAAGGCGCTTCTTCGCCTTGGCGGCATACATGGCGGCATCGGCATGGCGCAGCAGGGCATCGGCGTCATTGCCGTCGGCGGGGAAGCAGGCCACGCCCACGCTGGCGTCGATCTGCGGGGTATCGCTGCCCAGGCTCTGCAGCAGGGCCAGCCGCGCACGCAGGGCTGTGGCGATATTCAGGGCGTCGCTGGGGCTGGCGCAGGCTGGCAACACGGCAACGAATTCGTCGCCGCCGACGCGGGCGATGAGGTCGTTCTGGCGCAGGCCATCGCGTAGCTGGCGGGCGGCATCACGCAGCAGGCGATCGCCGGCTTCATGACCATAGCGGTCGTTGGCAGCCTTGAAGCCGTCCAGGTCGATGTAGAGCAGTGCCAGCCCGCTGCCGTCACGCGCCGCACGCTCCAGCGCCGCTTCCAGCTCGCGCCGCAGGTGATAGCGGTTGGGCAGGCCGGTCAATGTGTCGTGGCTGGCCAGATGCTCCAGCTGTCGTTCGATCCCACGCAGGGCGGTTACCTCATGGCCGACGCCGATGCGGATGCCGTATTCCGGCAGCCATTTGGCCGACCATTGGATGTCGACCACGCTGCCATCCTTGCGGATGTAGCGGTTACGGAAGTTGGAGCGTGGCCGGCCTTCCATCACGTCCAGTGCCGACTGCTCGGTGGCGGCGCGGTCTTCCGGATGTACCAGATCCATGATCTGTCGGCCTTTGGCCTCTGCAGGGGTGTAACCGAAGATGGTCTCGAAAGCAGCATTGACCATCAGCAGCTCGCCATCGGGGGCAACCATGCACACTGCGTCGGGTAGCAGATCCAGGACTTCGCCGAGCGGCGGCAACTTGAAGGGCATGGGCAATACGACAAATACGAAGGCTGGGATTATGCCGCGTCCAGATTACTGCGTATGTCGGGGCGCGACCCACTCCAATTGGCACGCAGCTACTCCAAGGACAGGGGAGGGGGCTGGCCGTTGATGACGGATAAATCCTGAATGCGCGGAGCCAATGGCAGGGCTGCCTGCCCCGTCCGATTCGCTGGCGTGCTGACCAATGCGCCGGGCGGCCAAGCCTGGTAACTGCCAAGCCCTCCTGTCAGGCACTCGCCACGGCTTTGACGGCGCTTGGGGCGGGACCGCCATCGATCCGTAGTTCCGCAAGGGCATGTGGCTCCGGCAGGGGGCAGCCGATCAGCCGCCGGCCGTTGCAGGCATCTGGGTCTGGGGTATTCCCATCCGTGGCAGTCCACCGGATGCAGCTGCTGGAGGCGGACTCCAAGGCGCCGAGCGGTGCGGGACCGGCAACTTCCAGTGGCTGGAAATGGCGCTGATTGCCGGGCATTGCGCGATGTTGCCGGGTCCTGCCAACCGTTCAAGATGAATCCTGACGCGACGGTTTTGCTACCCTGTGCTTCTTTGGGTTCTGGGGTTGCTCCCCGCGGTTACTCCATGGTGTGGTTGCGTGTAGCTCTGATTTTTCCGTTGATCGTGATCAATACGCTGGCCCATTGCCTGCCGTTGTTCGTGGTGGCGTTGTTCAAGGCGGTACTGCCGCTGAAGTCGGTGCGCCGCGCCTGCAATCCGCTGCTGACCGGGCTGGCTGAAAGCTGGATTGCGGTGAACAGTGCAATGATCCATGCGTTCACCGCGACCCGTTTCACGGTCAGCGGCACCGAGGGCCTGGAGCGCGATGGGCATTACCTGGTGCTGGCCAACCACCAGAGCTGGGTCGACATCCTGGTGCTGCAGAAAGTATTCAACCGCCGCATCCCGCTGCTGCGCTTCTTCCTGAAGCGCTCGCTGTTCTGGGTGCCGGTGCTGGGACTGGCCTGGTGGGCGCTGGATTTCCCCTTCATGGGCCGCTACAGCCGCAAGCAGATCGCCAAGAACCCGGAGCTGGGGCGGCGCGACATGGAAGTGACGCGCAAGGCCTGCGAGAAGTTCGCCAGCATTCCGGTGTCGGTGATGAACTTCGTCGAAGGCACCCGCTTCACGGCTGCCAAGCACGCCACGCAGACCTCGCCGTTCAAGCACCTGCTCAAGCCAAAGTCCGGCGGTGTGGCTTTCGTGCTGGACGCGATGGGCAAGGGCCTGCATGCCTTGCTGGACGTGACCATCGTTTACCCCAAGGGCATCCCTTCGATGATGGACCTGATGGCCAACCGCTTGCCGGAGGTGAAGGTGCTGGTGCGCAAGCTGCCGATCCCCGCCGAGTTCATCGGCCGCAACTACCAGGAAGATCGCAACTTCCGCGCCCAGTTCCAGCAATGGATGAATGGCTTGTGGTTGCAGAAGGATGAGGACATCGCCCGTCTGCTCGAAAGCAAGGCCTGATTGATACCGATCGGTTTTGCAGCAAACTCTCGGTTTCTGTTGTGGGAGCGGCGTAAGCCGCGAAGCTGACATTGCTGGGGTGCAGGGCATTCATGCAACCTGAGGTTGTTCCAGCTTCGCGGCTTACGTCGTTCCTACGGTGTAAAGTGCGCGCAAACATCCGTATTGAAGAGACCTGCGCATGAGCATTGATGCCGCTTTCTATCCCATTGGTACCCTTGGCCAGGCCTGGGGGGCACCGGAGCGCGCACAGTGGCTGGCCCAGCAGAAAGTGCAGCGCAGCTATGCCGAAGAAGTGCTGGTCAAGATCGACGCGCTGCGTGATCGGTTTGAGGTGACGCAATACGGCGAGCTGGATTACCCATCGGGCCGCTATCCGCTGCTCGCGATCCGCAGCCAGAACTGGGACGAGGCCTTGCCGGTGATGTTGGTCACCGGTGGCGTACACGGCTATGAGACCAGCGGCGTGCAGGGCGCGCTGCAGTTCGTCGACCAGCATGCGGACAGCTATGCCGGCCGCTGCAACCTGCTGGTCGCCCCCTGCGTCAGTCCGTGGGGTTATGAGCGCATCCAGCGCTGGAATGCCTTGGCGCTGGATCCGAACCGCTCTTTCGTGGACAACAGCCCGGCACAGGAATCTGCTGCGCTGATGGCCTTGGTGGCCCCCGTGCAGGGGCGTGTGCTGATGCATATCGACCTGCACGAAACCACCGACACCGACGAAACCGAGTTCCGTCCGGCGCTGGCCGCGCGCGACGGCAAGCCGTTCGAGCCGGGCGAGATCCCTGACGGCTTCTATCTGGTGGATGACACCGAGAACCGCCAGCCGCTGTTCCAGCAGGCGGTGAATGCCGAAGTCGCCAAGGTGACCCATCTGGCCCCGGCCGACGAGCACGGTGAAATCATCGGTTCCAAGGTGGTGGCCGAAGGCGTGATCGAATACCCCCTCAAGGCCCTCGGCCTGTGCGCCAGTGTCAGTGGTGCGCGCTACACGACCACCACCGAAGTCTATCCGGACAGTGCCAAGGCGACCCCGCAGCAGTGCAATGATGCCCAGGTGGCGGCGGTGATCGGCGCTCTGGATTACGCGCTGGCGCATCGCTGAGGTTTTGGCTCGGCAGGTTTGATGAAAGCCCACCCGGCGCAAGCGGGTGGGCTTTCCATTTGTGGCCTCGCCACCAACCAAAGTGGCGTCCCCGGAGCATCTGTAGCCCGGGCAAGCGAAGCGCACCCGGGAAGCACGCACCGCAACAGCCCGAACGGACCATCGCGCATCGTTGCGACTTCTGCGCATGCGGTAGCGCCCATGATCTTTCACATCACCACCCAGCCGCGTATGGAACATGGCGGGCATGAAAACCTCGCCCCTGCTGCTTGCAGTGTTCGCCTTGGCCAGTGGCCAGGCCCAGGCCGAAGACACGCCGGAATTCGACCGTCCAGGCATCGGCTTTTCCACCAGTACGGTTGGCAAGCGCGTCGTTGTCTGGGAGCAGGGCTTGCCCGATGCCAGCCGCGATCGCAGTGATGACCTGACCACCACCACATGGACCGCAGACACGCTGTTGCGGGTCGGGCTTGCCGATACGCTGGAGTTGCAGCTCGGCGCAGATAGCTGGAGCGGGCTGCGGCAGCGCGGCTCCGGTATTCGTGTGCAGGACAGCGGCGGCGGCGACGGCAGCGCTGCACTCAAGTGGGCACCAGCGCTGGCCAACGAACAGCTATCAGTGGCGTTCAAAGCAGGGGCCAGCCTGCCTTGGGGCAGGGCACCGCTGGGGGATGCGGGGCATGACTACGACCTGGGCATGACGGTGGCATGGGCGCTGCCGCGCGAGCGCAGCCTGGCGTTCTACATCGACCGGCAATGGGGCGATGGTGGCAATGGCTGGTTGTTCTCGCCCAGCTATGGTTTCGCCTTGCGGCCGCAGTTGTCGGCCTATGTTGAAGCCGGCTACGGCACCGGCGCGCAGTACTTGCGTGCGGTCGGTGCCGGTGTGACGTGGATGGTGGGCCCGCGCGTGCAACTGGATGCATCGTTCCTGCGCGGGCTGGATGCCGACACCACCGATTGGCAAGGCGGCGTCGGCGTGTCGATGTCCTTCGATTGAGAGTGTGGTTCAGCGATTGACCGCAGGGCCGTATACGCCGCTGTAGCCAGCTGCGCAATTACTGGTGCAGTCGCTGGTGAGCATGTTGCGCACGATCAGGCCGGCGTTGTTCTTCGAGCGGAAATGGCCGACGCCGCTGCTGGTGTCGCCGCCGCCGAAGTTGTAAGGGCTGCCGTCGCTCCAATCCCAGTCGAAGCTGTAGGCGCTGCTGCCTGCGCCGATGTCGACCTGCGCGTAGACATTGGTGGCGCTGTTGAACAGTGCGCCATCGGCACAGCCGGCGCTGTAGCTGGTGGTGAAGCAATGCACCTGGTCACGCGAGCCGGCGGTGATGGTGTAGAAACGGATGCCGGTGTACGTGGCCGGGAACGTGCGCAGGCTGCCGCTGCCACTGCCGGTCCAGCGGTTGTAACCGTAGTAGGCAACGCCGGTGCTCGGGTACAGGCCGAAGGTGTAGTAGTTGTACGGGAAGACATAGGCCTCGGCGTTGCAGGTGGGCGCCAGGGTCGATTGATAACCGGTGCTGCGGCAGGTCTGCAGGCCGCGCAACCCGCCAGCGATGTTGATGAAGCGGCGCACGCTGCCTTGATTGGCGTTGTACTTGATCGAGGCCAGGGCCATGGTCGCGCCCAGCGAATGGGTGACGATGTCGACCTGGCTCTTGCCGGTATAGGCCTTGACCTTGTCGATGAAGGTCTTGAGCGTCTGATAGGTGGCCGGTGCGTGGTAGTTGTACTGCGGCGCCGCGCGCTCGCTGGCGCTGAGGTAGGTGATGCCGAACAGCTCGCAGTCGTTGTAGCCGGCAGCCTTCAGTTCGGCGTAGATCGAGCGCGGCGGGGTGCTGTAGCCGGCGACTGCGCCGGCTGGCATGTCGAAGCTGATGGCGCTGTCGCCATTGCCGGGAATGAACACCACCGGAGTCTTGCTGGCGGTACAGCTGCCGCCGCCAAAGCCGCCCTGGCCGACACCGGGATTGAACCCGCCAGCGTATTGATTCGCCGTGCCGGTGCAGGTGTAACCGTTGTTGCTGCCGCACTCCAGGGCCTTGGCGCTGGTGGGTGCCAGCATCAACATGGCGCCCGCCAACGGCGCGGCCAAGGCGCTGAGCAGCCACGAGGAAATGACGGGGACAGATCGTTTGCTCGACATCTGGCGGCTCCGGTAGGTGTGCGGGTTGATCCATGCAGCATCCGCCCGGGCCGCCGGGGCAGGCAGTGTCCTTTAGGGAAACTTGCAGTGCAGCACAGGCCCCGCGTTATCTGCGCTTGCGTATCAACATGGCCGAGGCCTGCAGGATGGCGCGGGTCAGCAAGGCCATGGTTTTGACCTCGCCCTTCCAGTGCTGCCAATACAACGGCACGTCCTCCCAGGCGCGCGCCTTGACGTAGACCAGGCGCCCGCTCTCCAGGTGCCGGCGCACCAGTGGCAGCGGGTTCATGGTCCAGCCCAGTCCGCCGAGGTTGGCGTGGACGAAGGCGCGGGTGGAGGGGATCCACCAGGTCGGCGCATTGTGCGGCTGTTCGACCCCGGCCAGACGGCGTGCATAGCGGGCCTGCATGTCGTCCTTGCGGTTGAATACCAACACCGGTGCCTGCGACAGCGCCTGTGCGGTCACGCCCTTGGCGAAATGCCTGGCATGGAATTCGGGGGTGCAGGTGGCGGCGTAGCGCATGCTGCCCAGCGCATGGATCTGGCAGCCCTGCACCGGCTCGGACAAGGTGGTGACCGCCCCCATCACCGCACCCTGGCGCAGCAGGGCAACGGTGTGGTCCTGGTCTTCGGTATGCAGGTCCAGGGTGGTGGAGGTGCTATGGGAGAAGTTCTGCACCGCCTCCGGGAACCAGGTTTCCATGCTGTCGTGGTTGACCGCCACCGGGATGCTGGCGCGTGGCAGCTCGGCGTCGCTGAGGCCGATGCGCTCGAAGGCGTCGCGCTCGAGCAGCGCGGTCTGTTCGGCCAGCTGTACCAGCACCTGGCCCTCCGCTGTTGCCTCGGTGGGAATGGTGCGCTTGATCAGCAGTTTGCCGACCCTGTCCTCCAGCGCCTTGATCCGCTGCGATACCGCCGAGGCGGTGACGTTCAGCGACAGCGCCGCGCGTTCGAAGCTGCCTTCGCGGATGACGGCGGCCAGTGCCCGCAACTGGGCATGATCGATGCGCATATTAAGTTCTGCTAATGATGGTTAACGAAGTTTAGCTCTACTTTTCCTTGCTGCATTGCGACAATTGTCGCGTCCGGACGTGCCGGTGGGTTCTCCCGCTGCGTCCTTCCCCCAGGTAACAAGGTTTTTCCTCATGTTTTCGGTTATTTCCGCCCAAGCTGCCGGCAGTGCCTGGCTCAGTGGTGCCGGTATCGGTATCGGTCTGTTCGCCATCGTCGGCGCGCAGAGTGCGTTCATCCTGCGCCAGGGGATCATGCGCCAGCACGTGATTCCTATCATTGCCACCTGCTTCGCCATCGATGCGGTGTTCATCATGGCCAGCGTGGCCGGCCTGCGGCAGCTGACCGCTCAGCTGCCGTGGCTGACCACCGTCCTGCTGTGGGGCGGTGTTGCCTTCCTGACCTGGTATGCGGCGCAGTCGGCGCGGCGTGCGGTGGCCGGTGGCGGTGGCATGAAGCTGGATGACAACGGCGAGCAGTCGTTGCGTGCAGCCCTGATGGCGGCGGCCGGTTTCTCGATCATCAACCCGCATTTCTGGCTGGACATGATGGTCATTGGTTCGATCGCCGATAACTTCGGCGAGTCGCGCATGGCGTTCGCCATCGGCGTGGTGACCGCCAGCGGTGTGTGGCTGACGGTGCAGGGCCTGGGCGCGCGGATGCTGGCGCCGTTGTTCACCAAACCCTCCACCTGGCGCATTCTGGACGGCACCATCGCCGTGATCCTCAGCGTGCTGGCCTTGACCCTGGCGATCCGCGGGGTCAACTGAGGCCAGGCTTCATCCGGTCGTTTTGGGGGCGGCCGGGTCATACCCGGACCCGGTCGGATCGACGCTTTGGCAGTCGCATCAATATCGCCCGGGCAAGTGCACACACCCGGCAGCAGAAACCTGCCGTTCTCCCAGACTGACCGGCAACAGGCCCGGGTACGTTGTGCTTACCCGGGCTGCGGCCTTGCAAGCGTTGGCGGCTAGGTGGCCGGGTTCCAGCGTGCCGGCCACTGGAGGATGAAGTCCTCCACCTTTGCCAACGGCATTGGTCGTCCAAACACATAGCCCTGGCCCTCGGCACAGTGCTCTTCCTTCAGCTGGTCCAGTTGCGCCTGGGTTTCGACACCTTCGATGGTGGTGCTGATGCCCAGCTTTTCGCACAGGTGCGATACCGCGCCGATGATGGCGCTGCCCTGGCTTTGTTCACCCAGGTCGCGGACGAAGGACTTGTCGATCTTGACCTTGTCGAACGGGAACGC
>QFOV01000385.1 GCA_003248565.1 Stenotrophomonas sp. | reverse complement strand
GGTTTTTTCAGGCGTCGGCCTGCGGCTGGCTGCTGCATCGGGTGAACCTTCCCTGCTTTGTACGTGCACCAACCCATACAATGATGTATCTTGTATGGACTTGACTGGATCGGCAATCCTTTTGTAGGCACCGCCGTACGGACAGTGTAGCCGCTCCCGGCCTATGCGCCGGGCAGAGGCGGTCCCCGCTCAAGAGCTCCTTCAACAGGGTCGACCTTCAATGAATATCTGCTGGAAACGCATCCGCCCAGCGCTGGCCGCTTTGGCATGCGTGGGCCTGTCTGGCTGCAACTGGGTACTACTGGACTCCAAGGGCGACGTGGGCATTGCCCAGCGCGACCTGATCATCATCTGCATCGCGCTGATGCTGATCGTGGTGATACCGGCCATCGTGCTGACCTTCGTCTTTGCCTGGCGCTACCGCTCCGGTAATACCAAGGCCAAGTACATGCCCGATTGGGCGCACTCCACCAAGGTGGAAATCGTGGTCTGGGGCGTGCCCCTGATCATCGTTGCCGTGCTTGCCGTGATCGTGTGGAAATCCACCCACGAGCTTGACCCTTACAAGCCGCTGGATATTCCCGGCGAGCCGCTGCATGTAGGAGTGATTGCCACCGACTGGAAGTGGGTGTTCGTCTACCCGGACCTGGGCATCGCCACGGTCAACCAGCTCAACTTCCCGGCCGGGCAACAGCTGGCCTTCGACATCACCTCCAACTCGACGATGAATACCTTCTTCATCCCGCAGCTGGGTGGGCAGATCTATGCGATGGCCGGCATGCGCACGCAGCTGCATCTGGTGGCCAACGAGCAAGGCAAGTTTGACGGCATGTCGGGCAATTACAGCGGCCACGGCTTCTCCAACATGAAGTTCGTCGCCACCGCGATGAGCCAGCCGCAGTTCGATGACTGGGTTGCGCAGGTGCGGCAATCGCCGGATCAACTGAGCTTCGCCGAATTCAAGCGCCTGGCCGCGCCCACCCGCAAGGAACCGGTGCGCCACTTCGCCAGCGTCGAGCCGCTGCTGTTCAAGAAGGTCATCGACCAGTTCATCGGCGTGGGTGAGAACACCGCGGCCACGTCCGGCCACAACGCAGAACCCAAGGCCTCCCAGGAGTAATGAGCATGTTCGGTAAGTTGACGTGGGACGCCGTGCCGTTGCATGACCCGATCGTCGTGGTGACATTGGCGGGCATGGTGCTTGGCGGCATCGCATTGCTCGCCGCCGTCACCTATTTCAAGTTGTGGGGCGTGCTGTGGCGCGACTGGTTCACCACTGTGGACCACAAGAAGATCGGCATCATGTACATCGTGGTGGCGCTGGTTATGCTGGTACGTGGCTTTGCCGATGCACTGATGATGCGCGCGCAGCTGGCCGCGGCCGGCCCTGGCAGTGATGGCTTCCTGCCACCGGAACACTACGACCAGATCTTCACCGCGCATGGCGTGATCATGATCTTCTTCGTGGCCACCCCGTTCGTGGTGGGCCTGATGAACATCGTGGTGCCGCTGCAGATTGGCGCGCGCGACATGGCCTTCCCCTTCCTCAATGCCTTCAGTTTCTGGATCTTCGTGGTCGGCGCTGCGCTGATGATGATCTCGCTGGGCCTTGGCGAGTTCGCAATGACCGGCTGGGTGGCGTATCCGCCGCTGTCCGGCATAGAGTTCAGTCCAGGGGTTGGTGTTGATTACTACATCTGGGCGTTGCAGGTCTCCGGTGTCGGCACATTGCTGACCGGCGTCAACCTGTTCATCACCATCCTGCGCATGCGTGCGCCGGGCATGACCTTGATGAAGATGCCGGTGTTCACCTGGACCGTGCTGGTCACCAGCGTGATCATCATTGCCGCGTTCCCGATCCTGACCGTCGCCCTCGGCGCGCTCACCCTGGACCGCTACCTGGACTTCAACTTCTACACCAATGACCTGGGTGGCAACCCGATGATGTACGTCAACCTGGTGTGGGCCTGGGGCCACCCGGAGGTGTACATCCTGGTATTGCCGGCGTTCGGCATCTTCTCCGAGATCACCGCCACGTTCTCGCGCAAGAAGCTGTTCGGCTACAAGTCGATGGTGGGTGCAACGCTGGCGATCGGCATCCTGTCGTTCGTGGTGTGGCTGCACCACTTCTTCACCATGGGCTCCGGTGCCAGCGTCAATGCCTTCTTCGGCATCATGACGATGATCATCGCAATCCCGACCGGCGTGAAAATCTTCACCTGGTTGTTCACCATGTATGGCGGCCGCGTCGAGTTCAGCGTGCCGATGCTGTGGACCATCGCCTTCCTGGTCACCTTCACCATCGGCGGCATGACCGGCGTGTTGCTGGCCATCCCGGGCGCGGACTTCCTGCTGCACAACAGCCTGTTCCTGGTGGCGCACTTCCACAACACCATCATCGGTGGCGCGCTGTTCGGCTACCTGGCCGGCTTCG
>QFOV01000384.1 GCA_003248565.1 Stenotrophomonas sp. | reverse complement strand
CAGGTCGAGCACGGTCTTGCCTTCGACCTGCTGGCTCAGCCACTCACGGTTCTCGCGCTGGTCGGCGAAGAAACCGGTCTTGTGCGCGCCGGCCGGGTCAGCGCGGAACTTGATGCCGTACTCGGTGATCACTGCCGGTTCGGTGGTGGTGTTGCCGTGGAAATCGAAGCTTTCCTGCTTCTGCACGTGTTCGTCGGCGAAGCTGTGGAAGCGGCAACCCGGGAACAGGTCGCGCAGGGCATCGTAGATCCATTCGCGGTGACGGAACATGCCGGCGGCGAAGAACTCGACCACCAGCAGGTCGTCATAGCGGTCCACCACCAGGCCGGACAAGCCGTCGCCTTCGCTGTGGACAACGCGCCAGGCGTTGGAGATTGTGTCCAGCTTCAGCACGTCGCGGCGCAGCGACACCGCCTGCGCCAGCTTCTGCGCGAACCAGGCCTGGTCCACCGCTACGTCCGGGTTGGTTTCCAGGATACGCACGGCGATGCGCGAGTGGCCGTTGTAGAAGCCGCGGCCAATCCACTCGCCGTCCACGCCGACCACATCGACGATGGTGCCGGACTTCGGCTTGACGGTCGGCTTCTCGACCAGTTTCTGGAAAATCCACGGGTGGCTGGAGCGCCACGCGTTCTTCAGGCGTACGACGGGGAGTGGGGTATTCATGGGCGCTATTGTAGCCGGGCACCGCCCCCTGCCTGCAGCGTATTCATTGACTGTAATGGGCACAGGCCGCACTATTCGCCCCAGAAGGGGAGTAGCTCCCAGACGTTGTCGCCGTCAGTTCGAGTCGCATGACTCCGGTGCAACGGCAGTTCCAGCCATTGGAACTGTGAGCAAGACCTTCGCCGCATAGGCGAAGCTCTGTCCCCGGTCTCCCCGATTCCGTGTCCAGCTCTTGGCCTTTGTGGTTCCGAGTTATCCCCGTTCACGACCGGAATTTTTCCCATGATGCAGACAATTGGTAATCCTTGGCTTTGGGGCGGCTTCATCGTCGTCGTCATTGCCGCGCTGTTGATCGACCTGGTGCTGATGCGCCACGGTGGCCCGCACAAGGTCACCTTCAAGGAGGCCATTTACTGGTCGCTGGGCTGGGTGGCGCTGGCCTTGGCCTTCAACGCCGGCCTCTGGTACTACCTGCACGAGACCGCAGGCGCGGCCGTCGCCAATGAAGTGGGCCTGCAGTTCCTGACCGGCTACCTGATCGAGAAGGCGCTGGCGGTCGACAACATCTTCGTCTTCCTGCTGATCATGGGTTACTTCGCGGTGCCCGAGACCCAGCGCCAGCGCGTGCTGATCATCGGCATCCTGGGCGCGATCGTGCTGCGTACGATCATGATCTTCGCCGGTTCCGTGCTGGTTACCCAGTTCCATTGGCTGCTCTACGTGTTCGGCGCCTTCCTGCTCTACACCGGCTGGAAGATGTGGTTCGCCGCCAGCGAGGAACCCAGCCTGGACAACAACCCGGCGCTGAAGTTCATGCGCAAGCACTTGCGCATCACCCACGAGTACAGCGGCAACAACCTGGTCACCGAAAAGGATGGCGTGCGCTGGTTCACCCCGATGTTCGTGGTGTTGATCCTGATCGCGGTCACCGACGTGATCTTCGCGGTGGACTCGATCCCGGCCATCTTCGCCATCACCACCGACCCGTTCATCGTACTGACCTCGAACGTGTTCGCGGTGCTGGGCCTGCGCGCGATGTTCTTCCTGCTGGCCGGCATGGCCGACCGTTTCCACCTGCTGCCCTACGGTCTGGCCGTCATCCTGGCCTTCATCGGTACCAAGATGCTGTTGATCGACATCTTCAAGATCCCGGTCCCGGTTTCGCTGGGTGTGGTTGCCGCCGTCCTGGTCGCCACCGTGATCCTGAGCCTGAAGATTCCGCCGAAGGGCGGCCACAAGGCCTGATGTCCGCGCCACCGGCGGGATTGTCCCGCCGGTGGCATGCCAGATCCCATGCGCGGCGCCCTTGGCTTTCGCCGAAGGCGCCGCAATCCCTTGATCATGGACACGCCAACCCTGCCCGACACCGGCGACACACCGGCCACTACCGCCCGCAACGACCGCAGCCGGGTGCTGCGCGCGTTCAACATCAGCCTGGGCTTTGTCCTGCTGCTGGTGGCGATGTTCGCCCTGCAGAGCAGCGGTTGGGATTGGCGGCCCTGGGCGGTAGCGCCGCTGGAAGCCAACGGTCTGGCCGGCCTGCTTGGCGCGCCCTTGTTACATGGTTCGATTGAACACCTGGGCGCCAATGCGGTCGCCCTGCTTATTCTCGGCACGCTGGCCGGCAGTGTTTATCCCAAAGCCACCCTGCGTGCCCTGCCCCTGCTGTGGCTGGGTTCCGGCCTGGGCGCCTGGATGCTGGGCGAGGCCGGCAGCCGCCATCTCGGTGCCAGTGGCCTGACCCACGGCCTGATGTTCCTGGTGTTCGTGCTCGGCCTGCTGC
>QFOV01000383.1 GCA_003248565.1 Stenotrophomonas sp. | reverse complement strand
CGTGCGGGTGCGGCTCTCATCCACCGCTTCAATGGTGGGCACGAAGGCCAATGCAGCGCCCTCCGGGTTGCGCAGCATCCAACCGGCGCCCTGCGGGCTCGGCTGGAAGGCAATCTTCGCGCCCACGGTGAAACCCGCAGCCGGGTCATCCTCGCGCTTCGGCCACTGCAGGGTTGCGCGGTTTTCCGCATTGGCCGGGTCTTCCAGAGTGACGCGACGGCCGCCATCGGCTGCGGTCTCGATCGACTTCACTTCCAGATCCGGCAGCGGTCCGGCGCTGATGCGGCGCTTCTCCTCGCGGCGCTCACGCGACTCCCTGGACATATCAGCTGCGCCGCGCACACCGGCCGCGGACAGGAAGATCGGACCGGATACAACCATCACCACGCTGGAACCAGTCACCAGCACGGAAGCTTGTGAGCCGTTGATTTCACCTGCGCGGACTTCACCCGTGGTGAGGCCAAGGCTGGCGGCGATGGCAAAGGCGAGGGCACCGCTCTTGATCAGGTGTTTCATGGTGTGGCTTCCTGCTGAAGTGTGGGAGCTTGCGTGTTGCTGCCGGTCACCGCCGGCACGGGTGTTTGATGGGCGACGGCGAGTTCGCGCTGCAGTGCGCCACTGCGGTGCAGGAAGTCGAACACCGACTCCACCGTCACCACCGAGTAATTGCCGGAAATGCGTTCGCTGGCCGGGTGGTCGGTGACCGCTACGTTGTCGGCAAGGAAGCGCGCGCCCAGCCGTTTGCCGATGCCGATGTGCATGCGTGATGGCGTATAGCCTTTCTGCTTGAGCCAGGCCAAGGCGCTGTCGCGGTCAGCGAGGGGCGCATCGCCTGCGGCCTGCGCCATTGCCGCTGCGGCGACTTCCAGTATCCATTGGTTGGAGTTCTGGTACTCACTGCTGCCGGGATAGGCCAGCATGCTGTAGCGCGGCTCATGCAGCGCACGTGCCCGTGGCGCGGTACCGGCGAGCAATGTCTTCAGTGCGACGCGGACTTCCGGCGTCGGAATGCCAACCCGCAGGTCGGTGGTGATCGAGCTTTCGCCGACCAGGTTGACCAGGCCTTCGCGGTACAGGTCCGAGCTGTCGCTCTTGCAGCGGTTGAGCAGGTGCACCACGTCCCAGCTGCCGCTGTCGTTGCGGACCAGGAAGGCCAGATGGCTGTGGCGCAAACCGTACTTGCTCAGGTCCTGGCCGCCGCGCGCGGCAATGGCCACATCCACGTCGGGCATTGCATCGAGCGTATCGGCGGTGACCGCGGCCATGTCGAACATGGCGGCAATCGTGGTCGGCGGCGGATAACGCGGACTGCACGCCGGTTGCGCGAATGCCGGGGCGGCGAGGGTGGCCAGGCTCAGTGAGACTGCCAGCAATAGTGTGGTGCGGGGTTTCATCGGCGCGCATCCTTGCATGGTGCTTGGGAAATATTCGTTAGGAACCTGCGCAGGCGCGCGCTTGCTGGCCGCCTTTGCCAGGTTTTTCGTTCAAGGCTGCTTCCATTGCGCATGCAGCAGGCCGGAAACCGCGAAACAGGCCGGCGCATCCTTGTTGGACAGCACGATCACCGTCTCGCCGGTTGCCGGGTAATGGCGCACGTCGGTGCAGACACCGTCCGTGCTGCCGCCATGGCCCCAGCGGAAGTCGCGGGCCGGCACGTCCTTGCCGTAGCCGGTGGCAAAAAAGCCCAGTCCCATGAACTCGCGCTGGGTCTGGGTGGCCTGTTCAAACAGTGCTGCTGGCAGCAGCTTGCCGGCATTCAAAGCCTGCACGAAGCGGAACATGTCACGCGCGCTGCCCACTTCGCCGCCGGCGGGCAGGCCGCGCCTGGGTTGGGTGGCGCAGTTGCGCACGCGCTTGCCATCCACGTCCACATACGCCCGTGCAAGATCGGCGGCGGGGTCGTCGCAGGCCACGAAGCCGGTATCCTGCATGCCGGCCGGTTGCAGCACGTGCTGGCGGATGTAGCTCTCGAAGTCCTGCCCGGAGAGCACTTCCAGCATCCGCCCCAGTACCAGGTAGCCAAAGTTGCCGTACTTCTGCGCGCTGCCAGGGGCGAACTCCGGTGCACGCCCGGCATGCAGCGCGACCATGTCCTGCAGGCTGTGCAGGCGCGCGCGATCAGCACTGTGTTCGGCGCCAAACAATTCATCGATATCCCCCGCACCGGCGCTATGTGTCAGCAGCTGCCGCACGCTGACCTCATTGGCGAACTGGCGGTTGGGGTAGTCCTTGAGCACCTCACCGACCTTGCTGTCCAGGCTGAGGCGACCGGCGGCGATCTGCTGCAGGATCGCCACGCTGGTGAACATCTTGCCGGCCGAGGCCAGGTTGAAGCGGTCACTCACCTGCAGCGGTGTTTCCTGCTGCTCATCGCGCGCGCCGTAGGCTTTCTCGAATACCACCTCATCGCCGCTGGCGATCAACACCGTCCCCGAGAACTGCCCGGCGGCCTGCAGCCCCAGTGCAAAGCCATCCA
>QFOV01000021.1 GCA_003248565.1 Stenotrophomonas sp. | reverse complement strand
ACCTTGACCTCGTCGCCCTCGCCCACGACCGCGCCGGTGCCGGCGACGATGCCATTGACGGTGACGCGACGGGCGGACAGCAGGCGATCGGCCTCACGGCGCGAACAGAAGCCGGTTTCGGCAATGTGCTTGTTGATTCGAATTGTCATCGGCGAATTATCCGCCATCACCCGCGGCCGGAACAGCGCGGCCGGATTGCCTGTTCAGGGCACTTCCCGGATATCGCGCGCATCCACCACCTGGTCCCGGCCGCTGCGCTTGGCCTGGTACATGGCATTGTCGGCCCGCCGCAGCAGCCCGGCGACGTCATTGTCGCGGTACTGCAGCTCGGCAAGACCAATACTGGCAGTGACCACCAGGCCTTCATGCTTGAGCCCGCGCGCCTGTACGGTGAGTTTTTCGCGCAGCTGCTCCAACCGCGGACGCGCCGCGTCGGCGCCGATTCCCGGCAGCAGGATCAGGAATTCCTCGCCGCCCATGCGGATCACGTCGCTGCGGCTGCGCACACCGGTCAACAAGGTATTGGCCACCGATATCAGCACCTGGTCGCCGCCATCGTGGCCATAGTTGTCGTTGATCTGCTTGAACAGATCGATATCCAGGAAGCCAATTGACAGCGGCAGCCCGCCAGCCTTGGCCTCGCGCAGATAGTGGTCGAGCTGGCGCAGGCCAGCGCGGCGATTCGGCAGGCCAGTCAAGGTGTCGGTATCGGCAAGCTCGCGCATCTCATCGCGTTGCTGGCGCAGCTGGCTGAGGCTGCGATTGAGGGAGTAAGCCGCCATCATCAGGAACCAGGTAACCGAGACCTGGATCGCCTCGACCCGGAATTCCACCAGCAGGCGGTTGTCCATGAGGTCGGCCAGCGCCATCACCAACAGCGGGATCGCCGCCACCAGCCCATCCAGCGCCTGGAAGTTACGCCGCCGCAACGCAACGATGGCAATGCCTACCGAGGTCATGCAGATCAACGTGAAAAAATCGTCCAGCGCCACCGCCATCCACGCCAACAACGGCCAAGGCATGAACGGCGCAGCCAGCGCGACCAGCGCCAGCACGACCATCAGCCCCAGCATCCACGGCCGCGAGCCGCGCAGCACACGACGGCCACCGCACATCCGCCACAGCACCCAGCCCATCACCGCATAGCTGAGTGCGGATACCGAAACCATCCATACCGGCGCGTGACCATCCACCGGCAGCCATGGCTCGGGATA
Organism: Stenotrophomonas sp.; assembly: GCA_003248565.1. Taxonomy (GTDB): domain Bacteria; phylum Pseudomonadota; class Gammaproteobacteria; order Xanthomonadales; family Xanthomonadaceae; genus Stenotrophomonas. The sequence goes on along the minus strand of QFOV01000021.1, from coordinate 21,342 downwards.
GCCACTGAGCCCACTCAACACCGCCTGCCACACCACCAACAGCCCGCAGACCAGGGTATAGATCAGGAAATCACGCCCGCGTGTGGTGGCAAACCCCATCAATGCGGACAGGGCCAAGGCCAGCGCAATCGCCACGCAGGCGGTGCGCACCACCAGCCGCAAGGTGTCCTGCTGCTGCAACGGACTGGGTGCGCCAAGGTGCACGGTGGGAATCCAGCGCGGCTTCAGCGGCGACTCCCAGGCCACCCGGATCGGCTCCACCGTGCCCTGCTTGGGTACCACCACCAGGCCGACGCCAGCACGGAAACGTGAGTCGCGGGTGCGGGCATCCTGCATATCGCCGCAGACCTGGCGGTCACCATGGAAAATCATCACCTCGCCGGCAAACACATTGAATACGCCAACGCCTTGCGGCGCACCCGACCAACCGCCTTCGGGCGCGGCAATTTCAATGGCAGGGCGCATCCGCGCCAAGGCTTCGGCACTGCAGGCACGCAAAGGCGCCTGCTCAGCCGTTGCGGCACCGGCAATCAGGAAGTCACGGTCCACCTGCAGCGGCTGGGCCGCGCCCAGCAACGGCCACAATGCAAAGAACGTCGACAGCAGCAGAAGCACGGCCCATCTACATCCGACCCTGCCAGCACCTGCCCCTCCCCCTACTGCCATGAGCTTCCCTCTCGCGTTCCCCGACGCGGATAAGCGGCATTATCGCAATAACCCGCCGCGAGCAGTACGTGAAGACGGTCGCGGCTTGAACTTGTCGTCCCATCCGGTCCTGGTAGGCCGACAAACGGTCAGAAACAGACAACCCCGGCATTGCCGGGGTTGTCTGGTCACACGCTTTGGACGGGCCGGATCAGTAGTTGCGCGGGCCGCGCGGCTTGAAGCCACCCGGACGCGAACCACCAGGACCGCCCGGACGCGGGCCGCGCGGACCCGACGGACGACCGCCCGGCTTGCCGTCACCCTTGTCGAAGCGCGGCTTGAACGACGGCGCAGCGGCGCCGTGATCCTCACCCGCCTCGACCTTGCGCATCTGCAACTGCTGGCCCGACACCCACACCTTCTTCAGGTGCTGCAGCACGTCGGTCGGCATGTCAGCCGGCAGGTCCAACACCGAGTGACCGTCGTGGATATCGATGCGGCCGATGAAACGGCTTTCCAGGCCGGCTTCGTTGGCGATCGCGCCAACGATATTGGCCGGCTTCACACCATGGGTGTGACCGACTTCAATGCGGTAGGTCTCCATGCCGAACTCCGGCGCGCTGCGCGGCGGCATTTCGCGACGCGGACGCGATTCGAAATCACCTTCGCCACGCGGCGGGCGCGGTGCGCGCTCGCCATCATCATGACGCGGCGCACGCTCGAAACGCGGCTCGAAGCGGGCCGGGCGATCACCACGATCACCGCGCTCGTCACGGCGATGGAAGCCGCCGTCACGCGCCGGACGCTCGCTGCGCTCGAACGACTGCTCGCGGCGCTCACGCACCGGCGGGGTCAGCAGGAACGGCGAATCACCCTGCAACAGCTTGGCAAGCGCAGCAGCGATATCGATGGCAGGCACGTTGTGCTCGCCTTCGTAGCGCTGCAGCAGGTCGCGGTAGAAATCCATGTCGCCGGCAGCCAGGGCCTGGCTGATGCGGTCCATGAACTTGGTCACGCGGTGATCGTTGACTGCGTCCACGCTCGGCAGCTGCATTTCTTCGATCGGCTGGCGGGTAGCACGCTCGATCTGGCGCAGCATGCCCTTCTCGCGCGGGGTGACGAACAGGATCGCCTCACCGCTGCGGCCGGCACGGCCGGTACGACCGATACGGTGCACGTAGCTTTCGGTGTCGTACGGGATGTCGTAGTTCAGTACGTGGCTGATGCGCTCCACGTCCAGACCACGGGCGGCCACGTCGGTGGCAACCAGGATGTCGAGCTTGCCGTCCTTCAGCATGACGATGGTGCGCTCACGCTGGGCCTGCTGCATGTCGCCATTGATGGCGGCAGCGGCCAGGCCGCGCGCCTGCAGCTTGGTGGCAAGCTCTTCGGTGCCGGCCTTGGTACGCGCGAAGATGATCATCGCGTCGAAGGGTTCGACTTCCAGGATGCGGGTCAGCGCATCCAGCTTGTGCATGCCAGCCACCCACCAGTAACGCTGGCGGATGTTGGCCGAGGTGGTGGTCTTGGAAGCGATGGTCACTTCCACCGGCTCACGCAGGTAGGTCTGCGCGATGCGACGGATCTGCTGCGGCATGGTGGCCGAGAACAGCGCGACCTGACGGGTTTCCGGCAGCTTCTTGAGCACGGCTTCAACGTCGTCGATGAAGCCCATGCGCAGCATTTCGTCGGCTTCGTCGAGCACCAGCGTCTTCAGCTCGGACAGGTCCAGGGTGCCGCGATCGAGGTGATCGATCACGCGGCCCGGGGTGCCAACCACGACGTGCACGCCGCGGCGCAGGGCCGACAGCTGCTGGCCGTAGGGCTGGCCGCCGTACACCGGCAGCACGCGGAAGCCCGGCATCGACGCCGAATAGGTCTGGAACGCCTCGGCGACCTGGATGGCCAGTTCGCGGGTCGGAGCCAGCACCAGCACCTGCGGCTTGGTGGCGGAAAGATTGATGTTGGACAGCACCGGCAGCGCGAAGGCGCCGGTCTTGCCGGTGCCGGTCTGCGCCTGGCCGAGCACGTCGCGGCCTTCCAGCATTGCCGGAATGGTGGCAGCCTGGATCGGCGACGGGGTCTCGTAACCGACTTCGGCCACTGCCTTCATCACAGGCTCGGATAGGCCGAGATCTGCAAACAGCAGCGGCGCGGGGGTATCTTGGGACATGGTAACTCCGGGGGCACCGCCGCGAACGGGCGGGCGAAAAGACGCATATTGTGCGCTCTAAACAGCTCAGCTGTCGCGCATGGCTAGATTTGCGTTCAGCTTACGAACACAACCGGCCGCCGCGTAGCCCCTGTTGGAGCACCCGCACGGGTCGCCGATGGCGCACAATAGCACTCGTTTTTATCCGTGAACACCATGCAGACCATCGAATTTGAACTTGACCGCGATTACGTGGAACTGAAGCAGCTGCTGAAACTGGCCGATCTGGTCACCAGCGGCGGCGAGGCAAAAATGATCATTGCCGACGGCCAGGTCACCGTGGATGGCGTGGTGGAGCTGCGCAAAGCCTGCAAAATCCGCGGCGGCCAGCAGGTGGCGCTGGGCGATGTCCTGATCAACGTCCTCGCCGATCCGGACCCGAACCGCGCCGAAGAAGACGACGAAGACGAGTGATGTAGTGCCGAGCCATGCTCGGCAGGGGCCGTCCCAGCGCCACATCAGCGCTGCAGGAGTGCCTGTAGTGCCGAGCCATGCTCGGCAGGGGCTTTCCCCGCAACCGTCGGCGCCGCAGCGTTTGTAGGAGCGGTGTAAGCCGCGAAGCTCACGCCCTGTCCGGCATCGCGCCCTCGCCTGCCACCTGCACCGGCTGCGCGGCTTACGCCGCTCCTACGAACCCGCGAGCCCTTGCTACGCACGCGCCTGGGTCAGATGCCCTGCAATCAACTTCCTGAACGGAACCACCCCCTGCGCGGCCCGCAATGCCGCGCCGCGCAGCAGGCGTGCCGGCAGCCGGCTGTCGTTATAGAGCCCGGCAATGGCGTTGGTGGCCTCGTACAGCGGCCGCGTCGCCAACCGGTGGCCGCGCTGGTAACTGGCCAACAGCCCGTCCGCACCGATATCGCCACCGCCACGCACCGCCTCCAGCAACAGCTTCGCCAGCCGTTGCTGGCTGTGCAAGCCAAAATTGAAGCCGTGCGCGGTGACCGGATGCATGCCGACAGCCGCATCGCCGATCAGGGCGTAGCGCTTGCCGACGAAGCGGTGCGCATACACCCCCACCAGCGGATAGGCATGCCGCGTCCCTACCGGAGTCATCGCCCCCAGGCGATGTTCGAAGAAGCCGCTGACGGTGCGGCCGAAATCAGCCTCATCCAGCGCCAGCAACTGCTGCAGCTGCTGTGGCGGCATGGTGATCACCGCCGAGGCCTGGTTGCCCGGCAAGGGCAGCATCGCCAAGGTCCGCTCGTAGCCGAACCACTCCCAGGCGGCGTGCTCATGCGGCCGCTCGCACTGCATCCGGCAGACCAGCATGGACTTGCCGAAGTCACGCATCTGCGCGCCGATACCCATCATCCGCCGGGTCGCCGAGAAGCGGCTGTCAGCGGCGACCACCAGTCGCGCGCGCAGCTGACTGCCGTCACTCAAACTGACCGTGCTGTACGCCTCGCCGGCATCGATTGCAGTGACCAAGCGCCCATCCAGCAGCTCCAGGCCCGCCTGGCCCTGCACCGCCTCCCAAGCCGCACGCCGGATCAGGTGATTGGGAATCAGCCAGCCCAGCTCATCCACGCCCTCGCCCTGCGCGGCGAAACCCAGCGCGAACGGCGAGCTGCCATTCATCACCTTGGCACTGCGCAACGGCGAGATCTCGGCCGGATCGATGCGCTGCCACAGGCCCATGCCGCTCATGATCTGCCGCGAGGCGTGGGTCAGCGCGATTTCACGGCCGTCGAAGCTCGGCTCAGCCAGCGCAGCCTGCGCTTGTTGCTCGACCAGCGCCAACGACAGGCCGCTGCCTGCCAGGCTGCGGGCCAGACTCAAGCCGGCCGGGCCGGCTCCCACCACCACCACATCCACCTTGCGCATGTGCCACTCCGTTATGCCTACCGCAGGCAGGGTAAGCAGGCCGATGTAAGGATTCATTGATCCAGATCAGCTTCCCGGCGATCAGCACGCAAACACGACGGGCGCCCTGCGGCGCCCGTGTGCGATAGCGGCGAAGCGATGGCGCTTAGTTGGCCGAGGCCGCGCGCACGCTATAGCCGGAGGTGCGCCACACCTTGTCCTCATCCAGGCGGAACGAGACCAGCTCGCGCACCGGCTGGGCATTGTTGGCAAAGCGGGTCGGGAAGCTGACGTTCAAGTAGATGCCCTCCGGCACCGAGGCGCCGGCCGGGTATTGCACGCGGGTGATCGATGGCTTGCCACGCGATACCAGCGCGCCCAGCTTGGCGCGGTCGGCATTGACGTTGTTGGCGAACACATCGCGGGTCACCGCCTTGCGCGCCACCGCCGAGGCACCGTCCCACACGGTGGCCGCCTGCTGGCCATCCACCAGCTGCGCCACCCGCTGCGCGGCGGCGGTCATCTCCGCATCCTGCTTGGCCACCTGCGCCTGCTGCGCAGCACTGAGCGCTGGCGCCGGCCGTGCTGCGGCTGATACCGCTGCGGGCGCGGGGGCGGCCGGGGCAGCAGCCCGCGCTGGCGCTGGGGCCGCAGCGGGTGTCTGCGCGAAAACGCCTGCAGCCGGCACGGCCAAGGACAGCACCATCAACAAACAACTGGATCGCATAGCTCTCTCCATGACGCTTTCAGTTGAACGGAATGCCAATCCAATCACGGTTTACGGGCTTCCGCATCCTTTCATTTGTTCACTTTCGTGTACCGGAAGCACCCACGTGCGCACTGACGGCTGGCGCAGCTGCCGCAGCCGGCGTCACCACCGACTCCGCGGCACCGGTCGGGATGGCGGTCGGCATCGGCTCGAGCATGGCGGTATCGATCTCCGACAGCGGACTTTCCTCCGGGCAGACCTCATCCGGGAAACCAAACTGCTCCTTCAACGCCTGCCCGCAGCGGTTGACCGCCTCCAGATCAGCACCTTCCACCTTGCACTCGCGGTCGAAGGCGATCAGGAAGGAATCCTTGCGGCGCACGAAGTCATCGCCGCACTTGCGCATCTGCTTGATGCGCTCCAGGTCATCCTGCACCGCATTGGTGCCGTCCAGCCCGTACTGCTTGAGCTCTTCGTTGGTCAGCACCCGCAGGCTGCGGTTGGGCACGGTCATCATCAGGTCGGCCACGCCCACCGCCACGCCGTTGCGCTGCAGGTAGTCCTTCACGTTGTCGTAGACCTCGTGCAGCTCCTTGTTCAACTCCGCGCGTGAACTGGCGCTGGAGCTGATCCGCATCATGCGGTGGATGCCAACCTTGCCGGAGATCAAGCGGTTGTCGCCCGCCGCCAGCACGAACACGCAGGCACTGTGGCAGACCGAACCTTCGCGCACCCAGATGGTCCAGCCAGACTCGCCGATGCTGTCACCGGCAACGATGGCTGCTTCCACCTGGCCGCCGCTGGAATCCAGATCCAGGATGCGCCGGCTGATCTTCATCGCGTCGGCCACTACCGCCAGCCGCGTCATCATCGCCGCGAACGAAGGATTGATCTTGCCGGCGTAGCGCACCCGCACCAGGCCGCGCTCCTTGCAGGGCTCAAGCGCCGTATCCATGCTGGCGCGGTCAAATGCAGCCAGTTCGGTGCCATCGCCATTCTCGCCCGCATAGTCGGTGCCACAGCTGACCCAGGCCTTGCCGTTTTCCAGCAGCAGCTCTGGCCAGGGTTTGTCCTTGGCCGGCAACACCGGTGCCGGCGGCGCCGGCGCATCGGCGGCATTGATCGAAACCATGTGGTCGCCATCGGCAGCCAGCGTGGCAGCAGGATCAGCCACGGGCTTTTTCTCGCCGGTCTGCGGATTGCAGGCCAACAGTCCGACGCACAACAACGGCGACCACCAGAACTTGGGCAACATGGAGGGCAATCAGGTCCGCGCGACGGCGCAGCCGCGCCAGGAAGGTGGACAGTCTAGTGCGCAACACCCACCCTGCCGCAACGTCCGATGAATCAACACAGCGTCACACGCATTGATGTCCGAAAATGGCCAGTACCGGCCGCCGGCCGCGCCTAGACTGGGGCCATGCAAAACCTCCTGATGCCCGCCCATGTGCAATGCGAACAAGCCCGCCTGGCGCGTGATGCGCGCTTTGACGGCCTGTTCTTCACCGCCGTGCGCAGCACCGGCATCTATTGCCGGCCGGTTTGCCCGGCTCCACCGCCCAAGCCCGAGAACGTCAGCTACTACCCGAGCGCCGCGGCCGCCAGCGCCGCCGGCTACCGGCCCTGCCTGCGCTGCCGCCCCGAATTGTCACCGGATGACGCCAACCTGCTACAGGACCAGACCCTGCATCAGGCATTGGCCCTACTCAACGAAGGCATCCTGCAGGAGCAGCCAGCGACCGCACTGGCCGAAGCGATGGGGATCAGCGCGCGCCAGCTGCAACGGCTGTTCGTGGCCAAGCTCGGCGCGACGCCGGCGCAGTTGCACACCACCCGCCGTCTATTGCTGGCCAAACAGCTGCTGACCGAAACCGCGCTGCCGGTAACCCAGGTCGCCCTGGCCGCCGGCTTCAACAGCCTGCGCCGCTTCAACAGCGCCTTCCTCGAAGGCTGCGGCATGCCGCCGAGCGCGCTGCGCAAGCAGCACGGCGCGGTGGCCGGTGGCGAGCCCGTATTGCGCCTGGCCTACCGGCCGCCGCTGGACTTCCCGTTGATGCTGGCGTTCCTGCGCCGCCGCTCGCTGCCGGGTATCGAATGCATCGACGAAAGCAGCTACCAACGCGTGGTCGTCGCCAACGGCGTTGCCAGCATGATCCGGGTCACCGCCGACCCCAGGCGCCCGGAGCTGCGCCTGCAACTGGGCACCACCGATCCACGCGCCATCCCCGCCATCGTCGCCAAGGTGCGCCGCGTCTTCGACCTGGATGCCGACCTGCGCACCGTCCATGCCGCCCTGGGCCAGGAGCCCCTGCTCGCACGCGGCCTGGCCGAGCGGCCGGGGCTGCGCATTCCCGGCGGCTGGGACGGCTTTGAAGTCGCCGCACGCGCCGTCCTCGGCCAGCAGGTCAGCGTCGCCGCCGCCACCACGCTGGCGCGACGGCTGGTCGACCGCTTCGGCGAGCACCTGCCCGGTATGCCCGAGGGCCTGGACCGGCAGTTCCCGGCACCGGCAACGCTGGTCGACGCGGCGCTGGAGAGCATCGGCCTGCCGCGCACCCGCGCTGCCACCCTGCGCGCAATCGCCCGCGCCTGCGCCGAGCAACGGCTGGATTTCAGCCGTGCACAAACGCTGGAAAGCTTCGTGCAGAAGGCCACGGCCCTGTCAGGTATCGGCCCGTGGACCGCCCATTACATGGCACTGCGGGCGATGGGACTTCCCGATGCCTTCCCTGCCGGTGATCTGGTGCTGCAGCAGGTACTGGGCGAAGGCCAACGCCTGAGCGAGCGCGAAACCGAACGTCGCTCCCAGCTGTGGCGGCCATGGCGCGCCTATGCGGTGCTGCATCTGTGGCATCTGGCAGTGCCAACCGAACGAAAGAATTCCAAGGCAGCTACGGAGGCCAGCGCATGAACACCCTCTACTACGATCGTTTCGACAGCCCCATCGGCGCACTGACGGTCGCCGTCGACCAGGTCGGCGTACGCCGCATCCTGTTCGCCGAAAACCGCCACGACGCCAAAGGCCGCGAACACTGGCAGCGTGACCCCGATGCGGTCGCCGAGCCACGCCGGCAATTGCTGCAATACCTGCGCGGTGAACGCCAGGAATTCCAGCTGGAATTGGCGCCGGTGGGCACCGAATTCCAGTTGCAGGTCTGGCACACCCTGGCGCAGATTCCTTTTGGCGCAACCTGGAGCTACCGGCAGCTGGCCGAGCGCATTGGCCGGCCCACCGCGACGCGTGCAGTCGGCGCTGCCAATGGCCGCAATCCATTGCCGATCGTGCTGCCCTGCCATCGGGTAATCGGCAACAACGGCGCACTGACCGGTTTCGGTGGCGGGCTGCCGACCAAGGCAGCCTTGTTGAAGCTGGAGGGCGTGCCCAGCGAAGGTGAGCGTGTGGCGGACCTGTTTGCCTGAGCACTCGCCCCCCCCCGGATGCGCTTTGCCAACCCGGGCCGCTAGCGCCCCTCCACGGGCAACATGGCTAAGGTTGTATTTGTACGGTCACCGGCCCGGCCTATCATTGCGGCATGACTTTTCTACGCATTCCGGCCACTGCATTGGCCTGCGCACTGCTTGCAGCCTGCGCCACCACGCCTTCCTCGCCCACCATCGCTCCGGAAGTACCGCCCACCGTATTGATGATTTCCATCGACGGCCTGCGCGCGGACAAGCTCAGCGAAGCAGACAGTCCCAACCTGATGCGTCTGGCCCGTGAAGGCGTACGCAGCGTCGGCATGCGCCCGTCCTATCCAGCCCTCACCTTCCCCAACCACTACACCCTGGTCACCGGCCTGCGCCCCGACCACCACGGCCTGGTGCACAACGCGATGAGCGCCGATGCGCTTGGCGAATTCAAGGTCAGTGACCGCACCGCCGTACAGAACGCGGCCTGGTGGGATGGCGGCGAACCGATCTGGGTCAGCGTGCGCAAGGCCGGGTTCAAGAGTGCCACCTGGTCGTGGCCCGGCAGTGAAGCGCCGGTGCGCGGCCTGCATGCCAATCAATGGCGCATATACGACGAGAGCGTGCCGCTGCCCGAGCGCATGAACCAGGTCCTGGCCTGGCTGCACGGCGCGCCGGACGCGATCAAGCCGCGCTTTGTTGCTACCTACATGGAGCACGTGGACAAGGCCGGGCATGAGCACGGCCCGGATTCGCCCGAGTACAAAGCAGCGTTGCAGCAGGTTGATGCCGCCGTCGGCCAGCTGGTCGACGGCATGCGCCGCGATGGCCTGCTCGACCACACCAACGTGATTGTCGTGTCCGATCACGGCATGGCAACCGTCAAGTTCGGCAATGCGGTGGCGATTGAGGACATGGTGCCGGCCGATGTCGCCAAGGTGGTGTCGGTAGGTCAGTCGGTAGGCTTCGCCCCGCTGCCGGGCAAGCAGGCCGAAGCGGAAAAGGCACTGCTCGGCGAACACGCGCATTACCAGTGCTGGAACAAGGCGCAGCTGCCGACGCGCTGGCATTACGGCAGCAACCCACGCGTGCCGGCCATCGTCTGCCAGATGCAGGAGGGCTGGGATGCAGTGACGCGTGACACCATCGCCAAGCGCCCGCCTGGCGATCGCGGTTCGCATGGCTACGACCCTGCACTGCCTTCGATGCAGGCGGTGTTCGTCGCGCGGGGCCCGGCCTTCGCGCAGGGCAAGCAACTCACCGCCTTCGACAACGTCGACGTCTATCCGCTGCTTACCCGCCTGATCGGCATCCCGGCCCAGCCCAACGATGGCGATCCGCACGCACTGGACCAGGCGCTGCGCCAATCGAAGTGAGGCCGCCCGGGTAAGCGCAGCGCACCCGGGAGCTATCACGGACACAAAAAAAGCGGCGCAATGCGCCGCTTTTCTGTAACCACTGCCTGGCTGGATCAGCCGGCCTTGGCGACGGTCTTCTTGGCAACAGCCTTCTTGGCGGCAGCCTTGGTGACGGTCTTCTTGGCGACCGGCGCAGCAGCGCCCACGGCCACCTTGCTCACGTGCGAGCGCGAATTGCCATAGCTGGCGTTGTAGCGCTTGCCCTTGGCGGTCTTACGGTCACCCTTACCCATGTCGTCAACTCCTTGGTTTGTAATCAGTTACCCCGTGCAAGCACGGGTTTGGCGAGGCCACAGCAAGCGCCCTCGCGCATGGACAGGAAGCCTACCATGCGCCCCTCAATGTGCGCAGCTGGCGTCGTGTACATGCACGTGGTTCAAGCGCAGGTTGACCACATGTGCCAAGCCCACCAGCACGCCACCCAAGGTCATCACCACCGCATGCGGAACCTGCGAATGATGCAGTTCCGAATGCAACAGGCCCGCCCACAACAACAGCAGCCCGGGCACCAGCAGCAACAAGGCCATCAGCGCGCGGTGGCGCAGATAGCCCCAGATCAGGCTGAACAGACCCAGCACGGTAACGAAGACGACGATGGTGAACTCGACGCCGTCACTGAGCCAGAACGACAGCCCCAGCGCCGGCGCCACCGCCAGCAATGCCGGCAACAACGCGCAATGCACTGCACAGATCAGGGATCCGGTCGCGCCAAAGCGATCGAGGAATTTGCGTAGTCCGTTGGGTTGGGTGGGCATGACTTCCAGCAGGGGCGGCAGAACGTTATGGAATAATATAACATTATTGTCCTTCCCGCCCTAGCCGCCTGCGCCAGCCCCCTGCCGCCTCCGGTTCAGACTGCCACCCCAGTGATACACAGTAACAAAGGAATTCTCATGCCCTTCCCCCGTCACACCCGGCACCACCTGCTGTTCCTCGCCCTTGCCGCCGCCCTGCCCGCCGTGGCCAGTGCCGCCGATGATGACGCCGGGCAGAGCCATCACCTGACCGAATTGACCGCAGTAAAGGTCACCGCCTCGCCGTTGCAGGGCTCCGCCGAATCACTGGCGCGCCCGGTCGACGTCCTGGCAGGCGCCGATCTTGATGAACACAAATCCGGCACCTTGGGCGACACCGTGGCCAAGCTGCCCGGCGTGCAGAGCACCTTCTTCGGCCCCGGTGTCGGCCGTCCGATCATCCGCGGTCAGGAAGGCCCGCGCGTGGCGGTGGTCTCCAATGGCGTCGGCAACATGGACGCCTCCACCGTCAGCGCCGACCACGCCTCCGCCATCGAGCCCTTCCTGGCTGACCAGATCGAGGTATTGAAAGGCCCGGCCACCCTGCTGTTCGGCAGCGGTGCCATTGGTGGCGCAGTGAACGTGGTCGATGGTCGTATCGCCAGCGAGGTTCCGGACCGCCCGCTCAGCGGTCGCGCTGAAGTCCGCGGCAACTCGGTCAACAATGAGCGTAGCGGCATGTTCCGCCTGGACGGCGTCAGCGGCGACAACCTGGTCCTGCATGTCGACGGCCTGATCCGCAATGGCGATGACTACCGCATCCCTGGCTACGCGATTGACCCGCACGCGCTGGACGCCGATGGCCATGACGATCACGACGACCACGACGAAGACGCCGGCACCCGCGGCCGCCTCGACAACAGCTCCACGCGCACCCGCGCCGGCGGTGTCGGCGCCACCTGGTTCGGCGAGAACGGCTTCCTCGGTGCCTCGCTGGGCACCTACCGCAGCAACTACGGCATTCCAAACGGTGCCCACGTGCACGCCGACGATGACCACGATCATGACCACGACGACCATGACCATGATCACGAAGAGGAAGGCGACGAGCATGATGTGCGCATCGACATGGTGCAGAACCGCTTCGACCTGAAGGGTGGCCTGTACAACCCGACCGCGTTCCTGAAGAGCCTGACCGTGCGTGGCGGCTACACCGACTACGAGCACACCGAGCTGGAAGCCGGCACCCCGTCCACCCGCTTCACCGACAAGGGCTTTGAAGGCCGCGTGGAAGCGGTACAGCAGCCGCTGGCCGGCTGGGACGGCGCCTTCGGCGTGCAGTTCGGCAGCAGCGATTTCGGCGCCACCGGCGAGGAAGCCTTCGTGCCGGGCACCACCACCGACACCATTGGTGCTTTCGTGCTGCAGGAGAAGCAGTTCGGCCCGTTCAAGCTGGAACTGGGTGCACGCCATGACCGGGTCAAGCTCGACCCGAACGATGCTCAGCGCAATCGCAGCTTCGGCGCGACCAACCTGTCGGCGTCCGGCATCTGGGCCTTGAACGACACCTTCGACCTGCGCTTCGGCGTGGACGCTTCCGAGCGTGCACCGACCAACGAAGAGCTGTATGCCGCCGGCGCCCACATCGCCACCCGCTCGCTGGAAATCGGCAACGCCAACATGGATACCGAGCGCGGTCGTCGCGTCGAGCTGGGCCTGCACGCGCATAACGAACGCTTCGACCTGCAGGCAGCGATCTACCAGACCAAGTTCAAGGACTTCATCTACCTGGCCGACACCGGCGTGGTCGAAGGCGGCCTGCCGGTGCGCACCTGGACCCAGAACGACGCCACCTTCAAGGGCGCCGAGGCAGAGGCCACCTGGCACATGCTGGAGAACGTGGCCGGCGACTGGGACCTGCGCGTGTTCGGCGACTACGTGAAGGCCGAACTTGATGGCAGCGGCACCCGCAATGTCGCCATCGCCGTGCCGCACGGTGACCACGCACACAACTACAATGTCGAGTTGGCCAATGGCGGCTACCTGCCGCGCATCGCCCCGGCCCGTGTTGGTGCCGACCTGCATTGGTCGCTGGGTGGCTGGCGCGCGTCGCTGGGGGCGGTGCGCTACGGCAGCCAGAAGGATGTTGCAGTGAACGAGGAAACCAGCGCGGGCTACACGCTGGTGGATGCACACGTGGCGTACCGCTGGGATCGCAATGGCAGCAACAGCTACGAAGTGTTCCTCGATGGCAGCAACCTGACTGATCGTGAGGCACGCCCGCATACCTCGTTGCTCCGGGATTACTCGCCGCTGCCGGGTCGTGGCGTGGCGTTTGGCATCCGCGCATGGTTCTAAGGGTTTGATGCTGGCTTTGGCTTTGCTTTTGAGCTTTGGCTCTGAGCTTTGGCTTTGGCTTTGAGCTTTGGCTTTGAGCCTTGGCCCCTGCTCCTGTCTTTCCCCTCTCCCGCTTGCGGGAGAGGGGTAGGGGTGAGGGCAAGCTTCTGCTCCTGCATTTAGTTCTGCTTCTGCTTTTTGCTCTCCTGCTTAGCAACCTAGGCAAGCCTGAAAACCACCGCAAGGTGGTTTTTATGTTTGTGCAGAACCCCCGCTTTGGTAACCCACTCAGATAGAGCCAAATCAAGAGCCCCCCATCCGCCCTCCGGGCACCTTCCCCCGCAAGCGGGAGAAGGGAAAGCCACAGCAACAGCAACAGCAGCTAAGCCAAAGCCAAAGCCAAAGCCAACGCCAAGGCCACAGCCAAAGCCACCGCCACGACCACGACCACGACCACGACCACGACCAAAGCTAAGCGCACAAGGCACCAGAGTCGCCAGGAGCCAGCCCTCGCAATTACGTGCATATACACATAAACTCCCACCCATCGCCCTACCCCACAAGCCGATGGACGCCCCCAGCCCCTGCACCTGCTTCCAGCTGCGCCGCGCCACGCGCCGCGTTTCCCAGCTCTATGACCGCCATCTGGCCGCCGCTGATCTAAGCCTCAACGCCTATTCCATCCTGCGCCGCTCCAGTCAGCCGCGGCCACTGGGCGAGCTCGCCGATGCGCTGGGCATGGACCGCACCACCCTCACCCGCAACCTCAAACCGCTGCTCGAAGCCGGCCTGCTCAGTTCCGCCCCCGGCGCGGACTCCCGCCAGCGCCAGCTGCACATCACCGCCGCCGGCAAGCGCCGCCTGCAGAAGGCCTTTCCTCTCTGGCAACAAGCCCAGCAGGAAATCGAAATGCTGTTCGGCGGCAAGCGCATCGAAGATCTCAACCACCAGCTGGAAGCACTCACCCAGGCGCTGGAACAGGAGCAAGCAGCATGAACACGCAAGCCCACACGCGCACTCCCTGGCTGTTGTTGCTCGCTGCCTCCAGCATCCTGATGGTGACCATGGGCGTGCGCCAGACCAGTGGTCTGTTGATCGATCCCATCCATGCAAGCACCGGACTAGGCATCGCCCAGATCAGTTTCTCGCTGGCGATCGGCCAATTCGTATGGGGTGCAGTGCAGCCATTCTTCGGTGCCATGGCCGACCAGCGCGGACCGCTGCCGGTACTGGTCGGCGGCGGCGTGCTGCTGGCGGTCGGCCTGATCGCGGCAACCCTGCTGCCCGGCGCCTGGGGGCTGAACCTCAGCTTCGGCCTGCTGCTGGCAGCCGGTGCCGGTGCTGGCAGTTTCTCGGTGCTGATCGGCGCAACCGCCTGGCGTATTCCCGCCCAGAAGCGCTCGATGGCCGCCGGCGTCATCAATGCCGGCGGCTCACTTGGCCAATTCCTGTTCGCACCACTGGTGCAGCTGCTGCTCAGTGCCTTCGGCTGGATCAAGGCCTTGTATGCGTTGGCCTTCATCGTGCTGCTGTCATTGCCATTGGCCTGGCCGCTGCGCAAGCGCGCGCCACGCAACGAAGCCAGTGACGACGGCGAAGCGCTGCGTCCGCAGCTGCAGCGCGCCCTGCGTGACCGCAGTTACTGGTGCCTGCATCTGGGCTTCTTCACCTGTGGCGTGCATATCGCCTTCCTGGTCACCCACCTGCCCGGCGAGATCGCGCTTTGCGGGCTGTCGCCGAACGTGGCCTCGGTATCGATTGCCCTGATCGGCCTGTTCAATGTTGCCGGCAGCCTGATCATCGGTGCGCTTGGCGAACGCTTCCGCATGAAGTGGCTGCTGTTCTGGATGTACCTCAGCCGCGCGGTGCTGATCGCGGTCTATCTGGCATCACCGCCGACACCGATGACCTTCTATGTGTTCGCCGCCGCACTGGGCTTCACCTGGCTGGCGACGGTGCCGCCCACCGCCGGACTGGTCGGCAAGCTGTTCGGTCCGCGTCACATGGGCACCCTGTTCGGCCTGACCCTGTTCTCGCACCAGATCGGCGCGTTCTTCGGTGCCTGGCTGGGTGGCGTGGCACTGGAATACGGCGGCGACTACAGCTGGATGTGGTACGCGGACATGGCATTGGCCGCTGCTGCAGCACTGATCAACCTGCCGATCCGCGAAGCACCACTGCGCCGCCAGCTCGCCGCGAGCTGAACGGGAACGGGCCGCCGCAACGGCCCGTTCCATGCCGCCCATTGAAACCGGACACTTTTGTCCGGATCATATGGGCATGACTTCCATTCGCTCCGATGCCGCCGTGCGTCGTGCTTTGCTGTTGGATGCGGCCGACGCCGTGTTCGGCGAGCACGGCATCACCGCTCCACTTGATCTGGTGGTGGCCCACGCCGGCGTGGGCCGGGCAACGCTGTACCGCAACTTCCCCGACCGCACCGCGCTGATCGAAGCCCTGCTGCAGCGGACCGTGGAAAGGATCGAAGCGCACCTGCAGGAACTCGGCGAGCGCGACGATGCCCTGTTCGAGCTGATCATCGGCATGGCCAGGCGCATCGTGCATTCGCCTGCGTTGGCCGATTACTGGCGCGCTGTCGACCCGGACGAGCCCACGATCAAGGCCGCACGCGAGCGCATTCTCGGCCTGTCCGAACCGGCGCTGCTGCGGGCCAAGGCCGCAGGGCTGTGCCGGCTTGACCTGCAGCTGTCGGATATCTCGTTGATCTCCGGCATGCTCGGCGCCGCCCTGCGCGGCCGCACCGTCGAAGATCGCGCCACCCTCGCACGGCGTGCGATTGAATTGCTGCGTCCCGGCCTGTCCGTGCAGGCTGCAACGGAACGCACATGAAACCCCTCAAGCCCATTCCGGACTGGGAAGAGCACGAGAAGCCCAGCCTGCCCGGCTCAGCCTCGATGCCCTGGCATCCCCCGCACCGGCGCGCGGCCTACGCCGCCGTGGCGGTGCTGGTGGCGATCACCGGCGGGCTGGGCAATGCCCTGATCAGCGCCAACCTGCCGTTGATCACCGGCCAGATGGGGCTGCAGGCCAGCGAGGCCAACTGGCTGGTCGCCGCCTACCTGATGGTCAATGTCAGCGCCAACCTGCTGGTGTTCAAGTTCCGCCAGGAGTACGGCATCCGCCTGTTCGCCGAGATCGGCCTGGGCACCTATGCCGCATTGGCGGTGCTGCATCTGTTTGTCGGCAACAACACGACCACCTTGCTGGTACGCGCCGGCAGCGGTTTTGCCGGTGCCGCCTGCACCACGCTGGGCACGCTGTACATGCTGCAGGCCTTGCCGCGCAAATACGTCGGCAACCTGCTGGTGATAGGCGTCGGCCTGTCGCAGCTCGCCGTGCCATTGGCGTGGCTGCTGTCACCCAGCCTGCTCGACCATGGCGAATGGCAGAACCTGTATCTGTTCGAGGCCGGGCTGGCACTGTGTTCGTTTGCTGCGGTGGTGGTGCTGAAGCTGCCGCCCGGCATCCAGATCAAGGTCTTCGAGCGCACCGACTTCCTCACCTTCGCCCTGCTCGCGCCGGGCCTGGCGCTGCTGGTGGTGGTGCTGAGCCAGGGCTACCTGCATTGGTGGTTCGACTCCCCATGGCTGGGCTGGGCATTGGCTGCGGCGGTGGTGCTGATCACCACTGGCCTGTGCATCGAGCACCAGCGTCGCAATCCGCTGCTGCAGGTGCGCTGGCTGATGGGGCCGGTGATGCTGCGCTTCATCGTCGGCGCGTTCCTGATTCGCTTCCTGACCAACGAGCAGTCCTACGGGATGATCTCGATGATGCGCACGCTGGGCATGGGCCCGGACCAGATGGCGCCCTTGTTCGGGGTGATCCTGATCGGCGTGCTGGTCGGCATCGCTGCCGGTGCGTTGACCTTCGGGCCGAAGGCGCTGATCCCGCAGTTGCTGGTGTCGATCATCCTGCTCGGCAGTGCCGCCTTCCTCGACCAGCACCGCACCAGCATGGACCGGCCGATGGATTTCGCCCTCAGCCAGTTCCTGGCGGCGGTGGGCAGCGGCATGTTCATGGGTCCGTTGATGCTGATCGGCATACGCCAGGCAATGGCGCGTGGACTGGACCACATCGTGTCCTTCATCGTGATCCTGTCGCTGACGCAGAGCTTCGGCAGTCTCGCCGGCTCGGCCTTCCTGAGCAGCTACCAGCTGCACCGCGAACACCTCTATTCGACCGCACTGGTCAGCCAGCTCAATCCCGCCGATCCACAGGTGGCGCGCCGCCTGCAGCTGCAGCAGCAAGCCTACGCCCGCGTCATCACCGACCCGGTACAACTCAAGGCACAGGCCAGTGCCGCCTTGGCAGCGGCTGCCAAACGCGAAGCCAATGTACGCGCCTTCAACGATGTATTCGCCTTCAGTGGCTGGGTCGCAATCTGCTTCCTGAGCTGGCTGCTGCTGGAAGTGACGCTGCGCAATCCCCGCGTGAAACAGGTGATCCGGCGTGACCGCGCCGTGGCCCAGGACAACCGAGCAGAATCATGAGCAACAAGACCGAAAAGAACACTTCAACCCCGGCGCCCACGCCGGTGTCCAAGTACAACCGCCCGAGTCGCCGTGCGGTGGTGGTGATGATCATCGTCGCCCTGGTCGGATTGACCTTGATCCTGCGTGCCTGGCAGTTGTGGCCATTCAACAGCACGCTCATGCACACCGACGATGCCTATGTGCGCGGCCAGGTGACCGTGCTGGCACCGCAGGTCAACGGCTATGTCACCGAGGTGCTGGTCAGCGACTTCGACCATGTCAAACAGGGCCAGCCACTGCTGCGCATCGATGAGCGCATCTACCGGCAGAAGGTGGATCAAGCGCAGGCGTCCCTCGAAGATGCACGCGCGCAGCTGGCCAACTCCGACCAGAGCCAGGCGCAGAACCGGGCCCAGATCAGTTCCGCACGCGCGAACCATTCGGCGCAACAGGCCGAGCAGCAACGCAGCCACACCGAGTTGCAGCGCTATGAAGCCCTGGCCGCACAGCGACTGGTTTCCAACAGCGACCGCGACAAGCTGCGCGCCTCGGCGCAGGCGGCGACTGCCGGCGTGGCGCAATCGCAGGCGGCCATCCATATCGCCGAAGAAACCCTCACCTCCACCGAAGTGGCACGCAAGGGTCTGGAGGCGAAGGTCGCCATGGCTGAAGCCGCCCTCGAACTGGCGAAGATCGACCTCGACAACACCGTCATCAAGGCGCCGCGTGATGGCCAGGTATCGGAAGCGACCGTTCGACTTGGGCAGTACGTTACCGCCGGCAGCCAGTTGCTGTTCCTGGTCCCGGACACGCTGTGGGTGGTAGCCAACTACAAGGAAGGCCAGACCTGGAACATGGCGATCGGCCAGCCCGCGACGTTCAGCGTCGATGCCTTCCAGGGCAAGAAGCTGCGCGGCCACATCGAGCAGATCGCCCCGGCCACCGGCTCGGAGTTCTCGGTGCTCAAGCCCGACAACGCCAGCGGCAACTTCACCAAGGTGGTGCAGCGGCTGCCGATCCGCATCGCCATCGACCCCGACCAGCCACTGGCCGCGCGCCTGCGCCCCGGCATGTCGGTGGTGGTGGAAGTGGACACAGCGGCGTCACCTGCGCAAAACCCAACCCCTCCCCAACCCTCCCCTGCTGCGCAAGGGAGGGAGCAACAGCGGTAGTGCCGAACCATGCTCGGCAAGAGGCGTTACCGACCATCTTGTAGGAGCGGCGTAAGCCGCGAAGCTGACATTTCGCGAAAGGCCTGAAAGCCAACCCCTCCCCAACCCTCCCCTGCTGCGCAAGGGAGGGAGCAACAGCGGTAGGGCCGAGCCATGCTCGGCAAGGGCGTTACCGATCATCTTGTGGGAGCGGCGTAAGCCGCGAAGCTGACATTTCGCGAATGGCCTGAAAGCCAACCCCTCCCCAACCCTCCCCTGCTGCGCAAGGGGAGGGAGCAAGGCCTTCACCCGATTGCGCTAGGCTGTAGCCCTGCCCACAGCCGGGAGAACCCTCGGTGAAACTGATTCTGGCGCTCTCCGTCCTGGCCGCACTCACGGCCACCTCCGCCAACGCAGCAGACACGCTGTATTCCGGTGGGCCCATCGTCACCGTGGACGACCACCACCCCGAAGCGGAAGCCATCGTCGTGCGCGATGGTCGCATCGCCTTTGTCGGCCCCCGCAAGGCGGCACGCCGCTTCAGCCCGCAGGCGCAGCAGATCGACTTGCAGGGCCATACGCTGACGCCGGGCTTCATCGACGCCCACGGTCACGTTTCAGGCGTCGGCCTGCAGGCGCTGTCGGCCAACCTGCTGCCCGCACCTGATGGTGAAGGCAACTCGATCCCCGCCTTGCAGAAGATCATGCGCGAGTTCCGCGCGCATCCGACCACGCCCGAGGGCTACAAGGTGCTGATCGGCTTCGGCTACGACGATTCGCAGCTGGTCGAACAGCGGCATCCGACCCGGCAGGACCTGGATGCAATCGCCACTGACATACCGATCATCCTGATGCACCAGTCCGGCCATCTCGGCGCCTACAACAGCAAGGCACTTGAACTGGCCGGCATCACCGCCGACACACCCAACCCGCCCGGCGGCGTGATCCGCCGCGAGCCAGGCAGCAATGTGCCCGATGGTGTGCTGGAGGAAAGCGCGCACAACATCGCCCTGGCCAAGCTGATGCCGGCGATGACTGTCGAGCAATCCCTGGCCATGCTCGAAGCCGGCCAGGCGCTGTATATGAAATACGGCTACACCACCGCCCAGGACGCCAAGACCGACGCAGGCACCTTGCAACTGCTGCCGATCGCGGCCAAGGCCGGCAAGCTCAAGATCGACGTGGTGTCCTATCCGGATATCGAAGTGGCCTTGCAGAACCCGGCCATGCAAGGTCCCTTCTATGGGCTGAACTACACCGACCACTTCCGCATCGCCGGCGTGAAGATCAGCTTGGATGGTTCGCCACAGGGCAAAACCGCGTGGCTGACCAAGCCTTATTACAAGGTCCCCGAGGGCGAGAAGCCGGACTATGCCGGCTATCCCGCCTTCCCCACCGCCAAGGTCGATGACCTCATCACCCAGGCGTGGGGCCATGGCTGGCAAGTACAGGCACATGCCAATGGTGATGCCGCGATTGATCAGCTGATCCACGCCGTCGCCGTCGCAGAAGCCAAGTACCCGGACAAACACCTGCTGCCGGTACTGATCCACGGCCAGACCCTGCGCAAGGACCAGGTCGGTGAGCTGCGCCGTCTTGGCATCTTCCCCTCGCTGTTCCCGATGCATACCTATTACTGGGGTGATTGGCACCGCGACTCGGTGCTGGGTCCGGAGCGCGCCGAGAACATCTCGCCCACGCAATGGGTGCTGGACGCGGGCATGGTGTTCACCTCCCACCACGATGCGCCGGTGGTGTTTCCGGATTCGATGCGGGTATTGGATGCGACGGTCAACCGTGTAACCCGTAGCGGTCGCGTGCTCGGACCGGAGCAGCGCGTATCACCGGCGATCGCGCTGAAGGCGATCACCTTGTGGGCCGCGCGCCAGTACGGCGAGGAGAGCAGCAAGGGTTCGATCGAAGTCGGCAAGCGCGCAGACCTGGTGCTGCTGTCGGACAACCCAATGACCATCGAACGCAGCCAGCTGCACACCATCAAGGTGCTGCAGACCATCAAGGATGGCGAAGTGGTCTACGAGGCAAAGCCATAAGCACAGTGGGCTGTTGTAGGAGCGGCGTAAGCCGCGAAACCACCGCAACATCCGAAGCCGATAGCGCATTGCCCGCACCGACGTGACCGGGGCGGCCGAGGCCTATCGGCTTCGCGGCTTACGCCGCTCCTACAAAAATCATTTCCGCGGGGCGCTTCACCCTCTCCCCAACCCCTGCTCCGCACCCCGGCCCTTGCGCTGGCGCAAGGGCGTTCGATGGGCAGCGAACCAATGGTTCGCACGCTGCCCCTCTCTCCCCGCAGGGAGAGGGGCTAGAGTTTCAGCCTGCGCAGTTCGCGCACAGGCCGTGTACTTCCAGCGTCTGTGCCTGCGGCTTGAAGCCCAGCTCCTTGGCGCGGGCTTCGAGCTGGCGGACGA
>QFOV01000020.1 GCA_003248565.1 Stenotrophomonas sp. | reverse complement strand
CCTTGCTTGCCGTGGGCGATGAACACCCGCGCGCTCTGGCCCAGTTCAACCGTATCCAATGCATCGGCAGCCAGACTGACCCGCGCGGCATAGGTACGCGCCTGCGGATCGGCAGCGGCGGCGATCTCGCGGATGCTGCCCGACAGACGCTTGCCTTCCTGGTTCCACAACTCGACCTCGACCGCCTGGCCAACACTGAAGTCGCGGATCGCACTTTCCGGCAATGCAATGGCGACTTCACGTGCGCCGTCGGCGGCCATCGTGTAAATGGTCTGGCCGGCGGCAACCACCTGCCCGGCCTCGGCCTCGCGGCTGGCGATCATGCCGCCTTCCGGTGCATGCAGTTGGGCGTAGCCGGACTGGTTGCGCGCAACATCGAAATTGGCCCGCGCCGCATCGGCCTGGCCCTGCGCTGCTTTCAGGGCAGCAGTCTGCGCATCCAGCGCCGACTGGCTGACCAGTTGCTGGCTGGCCAGCGTTTGATAGCGTTTGTGCTCGTCGCGGGCACGCACCAGGTCAGCTTCGGCGGCAGCGAACTGTGCCTGCGCCGCACGTGCCTGCAGGTTGTAGTCGGCAACATCCAGTTCGGCCAGCAACTGTCCCTTGCTGACCCGCTGGCCGGCATCCACCTCACGCCGCAGCAACTTGCCACCGACGCGGAAGGACAGCGCGGTTTCCTCGCGCGCACGCACCTCGCCCGGATAGGCGCCGACCGCCACCCCGCCATTGCCGGCCGGGTGCTCCACCAACACGGGTACAGCATGCACGGGCACGGATTCGGGCTTGCCGCAGGCAGCAAGCAAGGGCAACAGCAGGCAACAGCCAATCCATCGAAGGTGGGTCATAAATAAGGTCGCTGACGCAAGGGGGAAGAGGAGACGGGATTTCACCGCCATTACTAAACGCATCGGTATAGTATAAATATCGAACCAGCTGGTCTAGTATTACCGGATGTCTCCGAAAAAACCCTCCCCAGCGCCCGCCACGTCGGCGCAACGCAGTTCCGGTCCGGGTCGCCCCAAGGACCTGGGCAAGCGTGCGGCCATCCTGGACGCGGCCAAGGAGTTGTTCATCGAGCAGGGTTTCAACGGCGTCAGCATGGACGAGATTGCCGCCCGCGCCAGTGTTTCCAAGTTGACGGTCTACAGCCATTTTGGCGACAAGGACACCTTGTTCAGCGAGGCGATCCAGGCCAAGTGCGTGGAAATGATGCCCGATGAGCTGTTTGCCACCGACAACGAGGCACCGCTGCGCGGCCAGCTGCAGGGCATCGGCCACGCGTTTTTTGCCCTGATAAGCAGTGACGCGGCCATCGCCACCCAGCGCATGATGATGACTCCGGATACCGATGACCGGGTCCGGCAGATGTTCTGGCAGGCCGGCCCAGCCCGTACCGAATCCGCGCTCACCGAGTTCCTCGGCGCCCGTGTTGCCCGTGGCCAGCTGGACATCGACGACCTGCCCCTGGCATCCCGGCAGTTCTTCTGCCTGATCAAGGGCGAGGTCCACGCACATATGATGTGTGGCCTGTGCACCGCCCCGGACCAGCTCAATGTGGACGTGCATATTGCCGCCAGCGTTGATTTTTTCCTGCGCGCCTACGGTCCGCGCCCGCAAGCTGAATGAACCGGAGGTGCGAATGACTTCCGGCACTGCGTCCAACGCGGCCCTCGCCGCAATGTTGGACCCGTACTTTGTGTCTGGTAACCGGTAAAATGGCCGGCCCACTGCGCTGGAATGATGAGCTTCCCATGACGATCGATTACTCCCACGTCCGCGAAATGATGGTTGAACAGCAGATCCGGCCCTGGGATGTGCTGGAGGTCCGCGTGCTGGACGTACTGGCCCGCCTGCCGCGTGAAGCCTTCGTCGCTGAATCGCACCGCGCCCTGGCCTATGCCGATATCGAGCTGCCGCTGGGTCACGGCCAGAAGATGATGAAGCCGGTCATCGAAGGCCGTACCTTGCAGGCACTGGATCTGCAGCCGACCGACGAAGTGCTGGAAATCGGCACCGGCAGCGGCTTCCTGAGCGCCTGCATGGGCCAGCTGGCCCGCGAAGTGCTGAGCCTGGAAATCCAGCCCGAACTGGCCGAGCGTGCCCGCCAGAACCTGGACGCCGCCAAGCTCGGCAGCAATGTCCGCATTGAAGTGGCCGATGGCCTGAATTGGCAGAGCCAGCGTCAGTTCGACGCCATCTGCATCACCGGTGCGGTAGAAACCGTTCCGGTGGAACTGCTGAAGCTGCTGCGCAGCGGCGGCCGCCTGTTTGCCATCCGCGGCGTCTCGCCGGTGATGGAAGCGGTGCTGGTCCAGGCCGATGGCAGCACCGCCTCGCTGTTCGAAACCGATCTCGATTATCTGCAGGGCGCTGCGCCCGCACCGCAATTCCAACTCTAAAACCGTCCAAGGAAGCCTGCGCTGGCAGTCGCCCTCACTCCGCTGACTTCCCATGCCGCCGACCTGTTGCAGGTCTACGAAATGGCCCGCAACGGTGACACGCAGCTGGCTGCGGCTGAATCCACGCGTTTGTTCGACAAGGAAGGCCAGGTACAGGCACGCGCTGCGCTGCTGCCGCAGATCGGCGGTGAGGCTTCCTTGAACCGGACTCGCACCTCATACGACAACGTCAGCGGTAGCAGCACCGTCAAGAACCGCACCTACGGCATCAACGGCAGCCAGACCCTGTTCAACTGGAGCCAGTTCGCCAACCTGCGTGCGCAGCGCGACGTTAGCAAGGCCGCCGACTTCACCCTGGAATCGGCCAACGACGAACTGGTGGTGCGCACCGCGACCACCTACTTCAACGTGTTGGTCGGCATTGAATCGCTGACCGCTGCCGAGACCAACGAAGCCGCTGCCAAGAAGCAGTTCGACTACGCCGACAAGCGTCTGGAAGTGGGCCTGGCACCGATCACCGACATGCACGAAGCCCGTGCCCAGTACGACCAGGCCCGTGCAGACACCATCCTTGCCCGCAATGCGCTGGAAGACGCCTACCAGGCACTGACCGAGCTGACCGGCCAACCGGTGCGCGATGTGCGTGGCCTGCCGGTCGACTTCCGCCCGGAACTGCCGGCCAACCGCGGCAACATCGACCAGCTGGTCACCGATGCGGTCTCGCGCAACCCGGCGCTGAAGGCGCAGGAACTGCAGGTCAGCGCCGCCGAGTCCAACGTGTCTTCCGCCCGTGGCGGCCACTACCCGACCCTGTCATTGGGCGGCAGCTGGGGCAAGAGCGCGCGTTGGGGTGACACCACTGGTAGCGGCTCTGTCGCTCCGGACGCCACCACCAACTCGATTGGGCTGACCCTGAATGTGCCAATCTTCGCCGGTGGTGCAACCCAGTCCGGCGTGCGTCAGGCACTGGCCCGTCGCGATATCGCCCAGGACACCTTCGAGCAGCAGAAGCGCGCCCTGGACCGCAATACCCGCAATGCCTACCAGGCGTTGGTCGCTGGCATCAGCGAAGTGGAAGCCCGGCGGCTGACCGTGGTCTCGGCAAAGAGCGCCTATGACGCCTCGCAGGTCGGCCTGGAAGTCGGCACCCGTACCGTCTTGGACGTTGTGCAGAACCAGAAGACCCTGTTCGCTGCCGAGGTGGAGTACGCGAAGTCGCGCTACAACTTCCTGCTGGCCCGCCTGCAGCTGAGCCAGGCCATCGGCGATCTGGAAATCAGCGAAGTGCAGGACATCAACCGCCTGCTGACGGTGGATGCCGCCGCCAAGCTGCAAAGCAATCCACAGTAATCGGCAGTAAAAAAAAAACGGGCCCTATCGGGCCCGTTTTTTTATGGGTAAATGAAACACGTACCTCCAACACCAACATCCCATCCCCCCGTCAGGTATTGATACGACATAAACACAGAAGTGCTGACCAGGCTCCCCCCCTGCTGGGCACACGCAAGAGCTGCGCTTTGGTTCGCCCAGGACAGGGCTGCCTGATAGTTGGCTCCTGTGCCGTAAGCTGTTACATGCGCATAGGAAGCCAACGCAGGAGCACAATAAGCGCCCAACACCGTAGCCAAGACACCAAGGATCAACAGTTTCGGCGAAACGTTCATCGACATCGCACATCCACCTTGATCGCCGCAAAAGTGCAGCGAAGTCATGATCCGGCAAAGATTCCGGACATGTCCTAGCAACACTCCGGGCACGAAGTCCTCGGTAGTGGCAGCCTTAAATACTGCCGTCGGCACCGTAGTTCAGCCAGGCGTAGCGCACAGCAAACAGAGCAATGCAGATTTTTCCGGCTCTACGCGGAAGCCCCTTGCCCCCACTGTGCATACCCTTGCCATGCCGCCCGACACTGCTCATTTGTGGGAGCGGTGTAAGCCGCGAAGCATGGGCATCATCGGATGGCACAGGAACCAAGGGCTTCAGCAAGGTCAGCTTCGCGGCTGACGCCGCTCTCGCAGACAGTCGCCTGCACCATGGCACCGGGTAGGCAGCTACGCAGCGGCCTCGCCAGCAGGCGGCAACTGCGGTGTAATCAATGCGATCGTGTGTTCCAGCGCGCCACGGCCATTGGCAACCAATGCACGTCCGGCCTGCACCATGCGCTCGCGCTCAGCCTCGTCCTGCAGTAGACGCGCCACAGCTGCACCCACTTCCGCCGCATCGGCACAGATGCGCACTGCCCCGGCCTCGTCCATCCGCCGCGAGATCTCGGCGAAGTTGTGCAGATGCGGGCCGGTAACCACGGCCGTACCCATTGCCGCCGGTTCCAGCAGATTGTGGCCGCCAATGGCCTGCAGGCTGCCACCGACGAATGCCACCTGCGCACAGGCATAGAACGCCATCAGCTCACCCAGGGTATCGATCACGAATACCTGCGCATCGGCACCCGGCCATTGCTGCGCCTTGCGCGTAGCCACACGCCAGCCCGCCTCACGCGCCTGGGCTTCAACTTTGGCAAAGCGCTCGGGGTGTCGCGGTGCCCACAGCAACAAGGCATCCGGGTGTTGCTTCAACAGGCCTGCGTGGATCTCGACAATCGCCTGCTCTTCACCTTCATGGGTGCTGGCTGCAATCCATATCGGCCGCGTCGCCGGCACGTGCTGATGAAATGCCTGCAACACCGGCGTCGTGTCCGGCGGATGGATATCGAACTTCAGATTGCCCAAAGCCTGCACCTGCTCGGGCAATGCACCCAGCTCGATGAAACGCTCCGCATCCGCCTGCGACTGCGCCGCCACGCATGTGACTGTGCGCAGCGCGCGACCAACCAATGCCTTCAGCACCCGATAGCCCTTCAACGAACGCGCCGACAGGCGGGCATTGAGGATGTACACCGGAATCCCGCGGTCACGGCAACCAAACAACATGTTCGGCCACAGCTCCGTCTCCAGGATCAGCGCCAGGCTGGGCTGGAAGTGTTCCAGGAAGCGGCTGACGCTGCCGGGCACGTCATACGGCAGATACACGTGATCCACTGCATCGCCCCAAAGTGCGCGCACGCGCTGCGAGCCGGTCGGGGTGATGGTGGTAATGATCCAACGGATATCCGGACGCTGCGCGCGCAAGGCATTGACCAGTGGAGCGGCCGCATTGACCTCGCCCACCGACACCGCATGCAGCCAGACCCGCGGCTGGCCACCACTTTCCGGGTAGGAGGCATAACGCTCGTCCCAGCGCCGGAAATACTCGCGCACGCGGAACCCGCGCCACACCAGGTGGTACACGGTGATGGGCAGCAATAAATAGAGCACGACGGAGTAGATGCCGCGCAACAGAAATTCGACTGGATCCTTACGCATCGGGGAAGGATACGGGAGAACGCCGGAACAGCGTGAGACGAAGGGCTGCCAGCCGCGCCGCCTTCGCTGCGCCTCCTGCCTCACACACAGCACAGGAGAGCATCGAGCACGGCTGCCTTTGCTTGCCCTCCTCCCTTGCGCACAGCGCAGGGGAGGATTGAGGAAGGATGCCTTTGCATTTGCTTGTTCGCCTTCGCCCCACGCCCGCTCCCGCAAACCCTGCCGTGCTCCTGCCGTCACCCGCGTGGCTTAGAATCGACCCATGTCCGATTCACCCACTACCGCCACCCGGCCCTCGCTGCTGCAGCCACGTCACTGGCCCACCTTTGCCTGGCTAGGCATCGCCTTCATCGCCGCGCGCCTGCCGTGGACACTGCAACGTGCCCTGGGCCGCGGCATCGGCTGGCTGGCCTTGCACCTGGCACGCAGCCGTCGTCGCGCCGCCGAGGTCAATCTCAAACTCTGCTTTCCAGAGCAGGACGAGGCCTGGCGGCAGCGGCTGCTGCGTGACAGCTTCGACGCACTCGGCGTGGGCATATTTGAATTTGCCCGCGCCTGGTGGGGCAAGATCGACGTGATCCGCCCGCAGGTGCAATGGGAGGGGCTGGAGCATCTCAAGGCACTGCAGGCCGAAGGGCGCGGCGTGCTGCTGGTATCAGGTCATTTCATGACCCTGGAAATGTGCGGCCGCCTGCTGTGTGATCACGTGCCGCTGGCCGGCATGTACCGCAAGTACCGCAACCCGGTGATGGAATGGGCGGTGAAGAGCGGCCGGCTGAAATACGCCTGCGCGATGTTCGCCAACGAAGACATCCGCGCCACCGTTCGTCACCTGAAGAAAGGCGGTTTTCTGTGGTACGCGCCGGATCAGGACATGCGCGGCAAGGACTCGGTCTTCGTGCCGTTCTTCGGCATGCAGGCCTCCACCATCACCGCCACCCACCAGTTCGCGCGGATGACCGGCTGTGCCGTGGTCCCCTACTTCCATCGGCGCGAAGGCAGCCGCTACGTGCTGAAGATCGCGCCGCCCCTGCCCGACTTCCCCACCGACGACCCGGTTGCCGACACCGCACAGGTCAACGCCGCCATCGAACAGATGGTGCGCGAAGCCCCGACCCAATACCTGTGGATCCACCGCCGTTTCAAGCGCCAGCCCGAAGGCCGCAGCCACTTCTACGACTGAAGCGGCTGCAGCTTCAGTCGCCTTGCTCGGCCAGCAAGGCGCCGGCATACAGTGCCGCCAGCAATACCGTCAGCCCCCCCCAGAAGGCGGAGTAGAACGCCAGGTGGGTATTGAGCGGGAACACCGTCACCGCCAAGGCCAGCGCGGCCGGACGCGCCCGATCACGTGCCTGTGCTCCGGAATAGATCCAGGCACGCAGCGCCATTGCCGCACCGGCGATCCACAGCAACAATCCAAGCACACCGGTCTCGGCAAGGATCTCCAGCAGGATCTGGTGGGCATGCAGGGCCGGGCCTTCGCCCCATACCGGTTTCTGCTCAGGGTAGGGGTTGCAGCCCGGATAGGCATCGCGGAAACCACGAGCACCGACACCGTTTACCGGGTGCTCGCGCACCATGCACAGCGCCGCCGACCAGATCTGACTGCGACCGGACAGCGCCTCATTGACCCCGCTGGCGCCGCCGCTGAACGCCATCGCGGTACGCGCAAAGCGCTCACGCACCTGAGCCGAGCCTGCCGTCAATGCGCCTATGCTGACAACGCCAGCCAGCATCACCAGCAGCATCCACTTGGCGCCCAACAAGCGCCAACCGGAGACCAGCAGGACCAGCGCATAGGTAATCAGCGAAGCCCGCGAGCCAGCAAGCACCAGCACCACGCCGACAGCGGCGGCGCTCAGCAACCAGCCCCACCGTCCAAAACGTGCACCGACAACGAACAGCAGGAACGGTGACAGGCTGGCCAGCACCTGGCCGAATTTCAGATTGCATGGCCCGAAGACGCCGGGCAGGCGATCAGCCGCGGCAATCTCCTGCACGGTGCACAGGCCGTGCCCGCTACTCAGCCACTTGAGCTGATCCAGGCTCCAGAACAAGGGACTGGTCCCCAGTACAGCCTGCAGCAAGGCATCGAGCGTCCACAACCCGGTGACCACCGCCAGGCCGGTAAAGGCGGTGCGGCGCCGCTGGTTGGTACCTACTGCGATGGCCACCAGCCACATGAAAGGCAGGTAGCGCAGCCCTGCGGCAACCTTGCCCCAGACTTTACCCGGGTCCTCGGCGCCTATCGCCGAGCCAAGCTGCGGCAACCAGTACGCACAGAACAGCACGCTGGTGAGTGCCAAGGCTGGTACGCCCAACAGGCTGCGGATGCCGTCGCCATCCTTCAATCGCAACAGCAACAGGCGCAGCATGGTGAACAAGGCCCCCAGCACCAGCACCGACTCGGCGATACCCGGCAACGGCAACAGGGCGACGTAAGCGATGACCCAGATCGGCGCCCACCAGCCCGGCTGACGCGGTGCTACTACATTGGGCCGATCAGTTACCAAGTTCTGCATAGACATCCAGGGTCGCGCGCTGCATGGACTGCAACGTATAGGGAATCCGTCGCGGAAGCGACGGTGGGTTCTGCAGCAGTTGCAGCACGCCTTGCGTCAGCTGCCGCAAGTCACCGTGTTGGACAGCGCCGGACGGTTGCAGCTGGTTGAGCAACTCACCCACGCCGCCATGGTTCCAGCCCACCACCGGACGACCTACCGACAGCGCTTCCAGCACAGTGCGGCCGAATGCCTCCGGCTTGTCCGACAACTGCAACACCAGATCGCTGGCAGCATAGGCTTCGGCGATGCGGGCGGTGGGCTCGCTCAACACGATGTGATCGGCTACACCCAGCGTCTGCGCCAACTGTTCCAGCTCGCGCACATAGGCTTCACGTCCGGGCTCGCGGACACCGGGCATCCACAACATTGCCGGTTGGCCTTCGCGTTGCAAGGCTGCCAACAGCTGCAAGGCATGCGCATGGCCCTTGAGGCGGGTGCCGCGCCCGGGCAACAACAACAACGGCGCCTGCGTGCCCAGCTGCGGATGCTGCGCGGCCACGGCCAGGCGCGGTCGACGGTCGCTGCGCTCCACGCGCGGGAACTGGGCCACGTCCACACCGCGCGGTATCACCCGCAGTTTGGCCGGATCGGCATCTCGATAGTGTTCAAGCAGATAGTCACGCACGGTCTGCGATACACAGATGACCCGCTCGCCGCCGGCCATGATGCCGCTGTAACGCCCGGGCGAGTTCAGCCCGTGCATGGTGGTCATCCAGTGCGGACGCTGGCTGGCTGGCATCCCTCGCAACGCATACCAGCCCAGCCAGGCCGGCAAGCGCGAACGGGCGTGCACGATGTCGGCGCCGGTTTCACTGAACAGGCGCCGCAGCGATGCCACGTGACGCAGGGTGAGCAGCGACTTGCGGCCGATGTCCAGGGTCAGGTGCTCGGCACCGCTGTCCAGCAGCGGTTGCACCAGGCGGCCACCCGCAGACACGACAATGGCCCGGTGGCCGGCAGCCACCAGTGCCGCTGCAATTTCCAGCGTGGAACGCTCAACGCCGCCGGAATGCAGCGCCGGCAGCAACTGCACCACCGTCAAACGGCGCATCGGTCAGCGATCAGTCGGCCAGTACGAATACCGAACCGCAATACGGGCAGGCAGCCTCGCCATTGGGTTCGTTCTCGATCGGCAGGTAAACCCGCGGGTGCGAGTTCCACAGCGCCATTTCCGGCGTCGGGCAGCTCAGCGGCAGGTCAGCGCGGTGCACGGTATAACGCTTCTCGGCGTTGGCGGGCGCGGTGGCGGTATGGCTCATGGCGTCATTCACAAAAAAACGGGGCCGCGCAATTCTAGCAGCGCCGGGCCGATGCGGCCGCCTGGAAGCAGCGTGGATGCCAAAAAACCGGCCAGCTACCCCGCCACAAGCGGGGCACTGCCGCCCTGCCCCGCCCCTGCTTCACTCTGGGCCGAGCGGGCAGTAGTCCTGCCGGCCAGAACCGCCGCGGAGGCCGCGGCCAACGCCCGGCACCAGCGATGGCAGTCAGCAACGGGGCGGCCGCCGACCGCCCCTTGCCTGCTTGCCCGACGCCGTCGTTACTTGAAGTCCCCGGCGACAAATACACTCAGCCGCTCCGGCTTGAGGTGTTTGCGGATGGCGGCGTTGACCTGTTCCACCGTCAATGCCTGATAGGCGGCATCGCGCTGCGCTTCAAACGTCATGTCACGGCCGTAGTACAGATGGCTGCTCAACAGCCCGGCGATGGCGCCATCGGCCGCCCGTGACTGCTCACGTGCTACCTTCTTCTCGGCCACCGCGCTGCGCAGTTCCTCCACGGTGATGCCGTCGGCGACCAAGCGGGCCAGCTCCTCACGCAGCGCGGCCTCCAGCTTGCCCATGTTCTCCGGCGCGGCGATGGCCT
This sequence comes from Stenotrophomonas sp., assembly GCA_003248565.1. Taxonomy (GTDB): domain Bacteria; phylum Pseudomonadota; class Gammaproteobacteria; order Xanthomonadales; family Xanthomonadaceae; genus Stenotrophomonas. Next base: position 23,790 of record QFOV01000020.1, on the reverse strand, counting down.
GGATGCTCAGGCTGCCGTTGTCATCACGACCCACGCGACTTTCGTCGGCACTCAGCCCGGCACCGACGTTGTAACTGAGGCCATCCTTCTGGCGGATGCGATCGCCCAGCCGCGCCTTGAGCGGGTCGCCACCGAGGATGGCGACGGCGATGTTCAGCGCCGGGAAGTCCGCATCGGCCAGGTTGATCGAGATGTTCTGCCGTGCCAGCAGTACCGCATTGGGCTTGTCAGGGGTGACGAAGCGTTCATGCGTGGCCGCGACATCCCGGTAGTGGGTGCTGATCGGCGCATAGGGTTTGGGCGACTTCCAGTCCGCGAACAAGGCCTGCAACTCGGCTTTCAATGCCACTGGATCGAAATCGCCAACCACCGCGATCTCACCTTCCGCAGTGCCGTAGAAGGCCTGATGATAGGCGCGTACGTCCTCCAGCTTGAGCGCCTTCAATCGGGCCAGTGACTCGTCGATCGATTGCACGTGCAGCGGGTGCCCAACCGGCCACGGATCGAAATACTGGCTCAAGGCCAGCGATGCCTGGGTTCCCGGCTCCTTGCGCTGGAACTCCAGCCCGGTGATCGCCTGCAGCCGCAGCTGTTCGAACTCGGCCGGCGGGAAGGCCGGGTGCCGCAATACATCGGCCGCCAGCCGCAGCGCCTCGACCAGGCTTTCGCGCTTGCCGTTCAGGCCGATGCTGGCACTTTGCATACCGCCACTCACCTGCGCCTGGGTGTTGAGTGCATCAAAGCGGGCCGCGATCTGGCCGCGATCCAGGCGCGTGCTGCCCGCCATCAACATCGGTCCGACCCAGCTACCGGCCTCGCCGTGCCCGGTAATGAGCTGCTCGTCGGCGAAGCGGAAGGTGGCGGTCAACACCACCGTCTGCCCACGGTTGCGCTTGGGCAGCAATGAAACCCGCAGGCCATCGCCGATGACAAAACTCTCTGTACGCGCGGCGATGTTCTCGACACTGGGGTCGAAGGCCTCACCGGCGCTGACGGCGGCACGGCCCTTGTAGCCCTCCACCAGGCTTGCTACTGCCGGTGCCGCGGGAATCACCGCACGATCCGGCGCAGCGGTAGGTACAAAGCGGCCGAGCGTTCGGTTCTGCGGCTTCAGATACGCCGCTGCAACACGATTCACGTCGGCAGCAGTCACCCCTTCGATGGCATCGCGCTGCACGAACAGCAAGCGCCAATCGCCGGCGGCCTGGTATTCGGACAAGGCCATCGCCATCGCGTTGACGTCGCTGGCGCGCTTGTCGATGGCATTGCCGATACGCTGCTTGGCGGCAGTCACTTCCGCGTCGGTGACCGGCGCCGAGCCGATGGCCTCCGCCTGTTTCAGCAACTCGGCCTCCACCTTGCCCGGGTCGCCATCCTTGGGCAGCACCGACACCAGGGTGAACAAACCCGGATCATGCAGGGTTTCGCTGCTGGCGCCGGCAAAGGCCGCCAACTTGGTTTCCATCATCGCCTTGTAAAGACGGCCATTGGGGTTGTCCCCCAACACATTGCCCAGCACCGCCAGTGGCGCGCTGTCGGCCTGGGCCAGCGCTGGCACGTGATAGCTGGCAGCAATCAGCGACAGATCGCTGCTGCGCCGCACGCTGACTTCGCGCTCACCGTCCTGCACCGGTTCAACGGTGTGGAACGTGGGCTTGGTCCGCGCGGGCTTCTTCAGCGGTGCGAAATGCGCGGCAATCCGCGCCAGCACCTGCTCGTTGTCGATGCGGCCAGCGACGATCAACAAGGCATTGTCCGGTTGGTACCAGGTGCGGTAGAACGCCTGCAGGTTCTCGATCGGTACGTTTTCCACGTCCGAGCGTGCGCCAATTGGCATGTTGGCGTAGTTGTGCCAATCAAACGCCACCGAGCGCATGCGCTTCATCAACACGCCGACCGGGCTGTTGTCGCCGGCTTCCATTTCATTGCGGACAACCGTCATCTCGCTGTCCAGGTCGGCCTTGGCCACCTTGGCATTGAGCATGCGATCGGCTTCCATCCCCAGCACCCAGTCCAGGGTGTCGGCGTTGGACGGGAACGAAGCGAAGTAGTTCGTGCGATCCAATGAGGTCGTCGCGTTCTTGCTGATTCCGCGCCTCTGCATTTCCGCCGGGATATCCGGGTGCCTGGGTGTGCCCTTGAACATCAGGTGCTCAAGCAGATGCGCCATGCCGGTCTCGCCGTAGTTTTCATGCAGCGAGCCAACGCCATAGACCAGATTGACGGTAACGGTTGGCTTGCTGGCATCGGCAAACAACAACACGCGCAGGCCATTCTGCAAACGGTACTCACACACACCCTCGACGCAGGGACCGGCCTGCACACTGGCGGGCACCGTCGCCACGACCGGCTTTGCCTGCGCCACCGGCACCAATACCAAGCAAAGCGCCATAGCCAAGCCAGTACACGGAAGCTTCATCATCGGAATCCAGTCCTCATCAATACTCGATCAACGCACAAACCCATATGCGTGGTGCTCCCGACGTCGCGTCGAGTGCGGCCAGGCCCCAGCGCCAATCATCGCAAAACCCGACGATAGTGTGACGCCATACCAGAGAACCCGGCGCCTGCATGCATCCAATCGGGACGACTCTGCAATCAGTGCAACCACCAGCCATCAGCGCCCGCCCAACCAGCCCCCGAACGAATACATGGGCTGCAGCAGACGATCACTCAACGGTTCCCGCTCGCCGGTAACCTGCGCATGCAGCATCATGCCCGGCTTGAGGGGCTCCAAGCGGCCATGGGCCACGATCGCCTGGTTGGCCAACTCGACGGTCACGCGATAGAAGGCCTCCTTCACTGCGGGCAGCTCCACCGCGGAACTGGCCTCCTCACTGTCAACCGCCGTACGACTGATATGCGCGATGGTGCCCTGCTGCGTGCCGAACTTCTGGTGCGGAAATGCCTGATAGCGCAACACTACCCGATCACCAGGTGCCATTGCCCCGATCGCACGCCCCGGCACCATCAACTCGGCCTCGAGCCGACCATCGCCGGGCAGCAGGCTGAGCAGCGGCTGGCCTGGCTGCACCGATTGCCCCGGCTTGACCATCCGTGCAACCACGACACCATCGACCGGTGCTTTCACCAGCAACGCAGCACTGGCTTCGTTCTCAACCTGATCCAGGCGCACCTGCGCCAGATGTTCCGCGTAGGTGGCGTCATTGGCCTTCTGCCGCCCAGGCAACTCCTGCATGGCTTGCTTCAGCTGCGCGATCAGACGCTGCGTGGTGGCTTGCTGCCGGCGTAGCGCCTGCAGCTGCACTGTGTACTCCAGCAGCAGCGCCTCCTGCTGCTCGGCGGCGGCAAGGCCCGCGGGGGATGCCGCTTCGAATTCCCGGCGTTGGGTCAACACATCGCCGGCGAGCCGTATCTGCTCCCGCCGCGTAGCCACCTCAAGTGCGATCTGCTGCGCCTCGGCACGGGCTGCCTGCATCTGCTCATGCAGGCCTGTTGCCTGCGCCGCCAACTGCTCCTTGAACGCATCGCGTGCCAGCACGAAACTTTGCTCTTTCTGCTGCAGGCCATGCTCAAGCGCCAGGTTGGCGTCACCCAGTTCCGGCATCGCGCGTGGTGCAGCAACCAACGCCAACGTATCGCCTTCGACCACGCGTTTGCCGTCGTCAGCATCCAGCCAGCGCACAACCCCTCCCGTCGGCGCCAACACCGTAGCCATTCCCTGTACCGGCACCAGCCGGCCAACCACCACTGCGTCCTCATTGCCACCGCGGATGGCAAACGTCATCGCCGCGACAGCCAACAGCACGGATGTACCCGCTGAATACAGGCACAGTTTTGCGGGCCGCTTGAATTCCATCCATGACCACCAGCGATGATCGACAGCCTGCAGTTTTTCATTCGGTTCGGTTTGCGCCACGCCTGCACCAACGGCTCAACACTTAGGAAATAAACCAATCAATCTGTCAGCGTTATACCAACGACTAACCACCATCAATCAGCGCCAGCGCAGCAGCCTAACGACATCGCGCCGCGCCAGCGGGCGATGCAATTTACATTGGCAAAAGTCGTCAATATCGATGACGAGTTTCGTTCCGATAATCCACGGACGTAATGAACATTGACAATAAGTCTTTGCCGACTGCGCAAGCTCGCAATGGCTTAGGCTTTTGGTCGGCTCTCATGGTCAACGCTCGAGGAGAAATTTATGCATGACCATCTGGGAATCCGCATCCGCAAAGCGCGGAGAAAGATGAAGATGACGCAGGCGGAGTTGGCAGGCCAACTGAAGGTAAGCCGTAGCGCGGTGGGAAACTGGGAGAGCCCGACGGGCATATCGCCCAGCACGATGCGTTTGATCACCATTGCCCTGGTGACGGATGTTTCGTTTGAATGGTTGGCGACGGGGCGAGGTGAACTGGATGCGGTCGCTGCTGCGCTACCCGGTGAGAATGCGGAGCTGGTGGACGATCCATCGGAGCGGAGGTTGCTGCTGGCCTATCGGTCCTGCCGTGCAGCTACCCGCAAACTGGTATTGCAGATAGTGGAGGCACAGAAGATTCCACAGTTCTGATGCCTGGCGGCGACCGGGAATTCAATCGGCGCCGCCTGTCCGACCCACATGCCATTGCTTGTGGGAGCTGTGTAAACCGCGAAGCTGGCATTGTTGAAGTATCAGGCGATTTTTCGATCTGATGAGCCACCTGCTTCGCGGCTGACGCCGCTCCCACAAGAGATCAGCGACCTCGCTCACCCGCAAAAACAAAGCCGGCGCAAGGCCGGCTCTGCTTTGACGCATGCGGGTTGGCAATCAACCCGCGCGGTCGGCTTCCATCTGCTTGCGGATCTGCGCATCGACCGCGGCAATCGCGGTCATGTTCAGCACGCGGCGCGAGCTGGCGCTGCTGGTGAGGATGTGCACCGGCTTGGTCATGCCCATCAGGATCGGGCCGATCGCCACGCCATTGGTGAACACGCGCACCAGGTTGTAGGCGATGTTGGCCGCTTCCAGGTTGGGCAGCACGAACAGGTTGGCACGGCCCTTGAGCGTGCTGTTGGGCAGCAGCTTCTCGCGCAGTGCTTCATCCCATGCGGTGTCGCCCTGCATTTCGCCGTCCACATTCAAGCGCGGGTTGCGCTTGAGCAGCGCCTCACGTACCTGACGCATCTTCAGCGCGTCCTTGGAATCGTGGCTACCGAAGTTGGAATGCGACAGCAGCGCGATCTTCGGCTCGATGCCGAACAGCTTCATGCGATATGCCGCCTGCAGGGTCGACTCGACGATCTGCTCGACGCTCGGGTCTTCCTGCACATGCGTGTCGACGAAGAAGAACACGCCCTGGTTGTTGATCACGCCGGTCATCGCCGAGGTCGAGCTGACCTTGGCTTCCAGCGGAATCACGCTGCGCACATAGCCCAGCTTCTTGTGGAAGCGGCCGACCAGGCCAGACAACATCGCATCGGCCTCACCGCGGGCAACCATCACCGCCGCGATAAGGGTCGGACGCGAACGCATCAGGTTCTTGGCGGCAGCCACGGTGACGCCCTTGCGGCCGGTCATCTCGTGGTAGTACTGCCAGTACTCGTTGAAGCGCGGGTCGTCATTGATGTTGGTGATTTCGAAATCGACACCGGCACGCATGCGCAGCGCCAGCCGCTCGATGCGGGCCTCGATCACGTCCGGACGGCCGATCAGGATCGGGAAGGCAACACCTTCGTCGATCACGTTCTGCACCGCCTGCAGCACCACTTCTTCTTCGCCCTCGGCGTAGACCACACGCTGCTTGTCCGAGCGCGCACGGTCATAGACCGGCTTCATGAACAGGCTGGTGCGGTAGACGAACTGGGCCAGCTTGTCGCGGTAGGCGCCCATGTCGGCGATCGGGCGGGTAGCAACGCCCGAATCCATCGCGGCCTGGGCCACGGCGGAGGACAGCTCCACCAGCAGGCGGCGGTCGAACGGACGCGGGATCACGTAGTCGCGGCCGAAGCTGGGCACGTCACCGCCGTAGGCGGCGCCCAGGTCGGAGGCTTCCTTGCGGGCCAGCGCGGCAATCGCGCGCACGCAGGCAACCTTCATTTCTTCGTTGATGGTGGTCGCGCCCACGTCCAGCGCACCGCGGAACAGGTACGGGAAGCACAGCGCGTTGTTGACCTGGTTCGGGTAGTCCGAACGGCCGGTGCCCATGATCACGTCCGAGCGCACCGAATTGGCGTCTTCCGGCAGGATTTCCGGGTAGGGGTTGGCCAGGGCGAAGATCACCGGGTCACGCGCCATGCTGGCGACCATGTCCTTGGTGAGGATGCCGCCGGCCGACAGGCCCAGGAAGATGTCCGCGCCATCGACGATCTCGGCCAGCGTGCGCTTGTCGGTATCGCGGGCGTAGCGGGCCTTTTCCGGGTCCAGGTCGGTACGGTCGGTGTGGATCACCCCATCGCGGTCATAGGCCAGGATGTTTTCCGGCTTCAAACCCAGCGAAACCAGCATGTTGACGCAGGAAATGCCCGCCGCGCCCATACCGGTGGTGGCCAGCTTGACCTCTTCGATCTTCTTGCCGGTAATGCACATGGCATTGAGCACGGCGGCGCCGACGATGATCGCGGTGCCGTGCTGGTCGTCATGGAATACCGGGATGTTCATCCGCTCGCGCAGCTTGCGCTCGACGATGAAGCACTCTGGCGCCTTGATGTCTTCCAGGTTGATGCCGCCGAAGGTCGGCTCCAGCGAGGCGATGATCTCGACCAGCTTGTCCGGGTCGTTCTCGTTGACTTCAATGTCGAACACATCGATGCCGGCGAACTTCTGGAACAGCACACCCTTGCCTTCCATCACCGGCTTGCCGGCCAGCGGGCCGATATTGCCCAGGCCCAGCACCGCGGTGCCATTGGTGATCACACCGACCAGATTGCCGCGCGCGGTCATCTCGCTGGCCATGGCCGGGTCTTCCATGATCGCTTCGCAGGCATGGGCCACACCCGGCGAATACGCCAGCGACAGGTCACGCTGGGTCAACATGGGCTTGGTAGCCACCACCTTGATCTTGCCGGGCGGCGACATCCGGTGATATTCGAGGGCGGCCTGCTTGAAATCTTCGTTGGACATCGAGTTGTGAGCGCTAATGGGCAAGAAGGACGGGAGATGATAACGCCGTTAAGGCAGTTGGACCTGTCGCTACGCTGTCGCATTCATGCTGCAACCGCACAATTTCGAGCCATCAGCGCCAGTGCATTTGCGCCAGTTTCAGCGCCGAGGATGACAAGCTCGGGACGCAAAAAAGAACCGTCGCGAAGCCACCTGCTCCAAGGACGATCCAGCACCAGCTCGCACACACCAGCAACGATCCCCGCTGCACCCGTAGAGCCGAGCCATGCTCGGCAGAGGCTCTATCGGCAATGCCTTCGCCAAGTATGGCTCGACACTACGTCGCATTTTTGGAGCCCAGCCAACACCCCGACCTGCTGCGGGACAGCCGGCTGCAACTCGGACTGGACCGCCAGCCAGCGCCGTGATGAACTGCGCGGGCAGATGTTGGGCTACACCGGCGTATTCGCTGGGCGTGGCCAGTTGGCCCTCCAGGTCCCCGCCCCCAACCGCAGCCTGATAAGCACCAGGCACACAAGAAAATAATTTTCACGTATTCTCCACCTTTCGCCCCAATCGCCACCCATGATCCCGGGTGACAACGGCAAGAGGTAGTGTTCGTGCAGGAAAATTACTTTCATTCCGAATCAGTTCTCGTCGGCAAGGGCCTCCCCAGCGGCGGCCCGTGGACCCCGGCAACGCTTGCGTCCGCCGCGCCGTCCATCCTCGAAGAGCAGCTCAGCCTGCCCGCCGCCGTGCTCAGCGCCCCGGCACTGCAGCACAACCTGCAGTGGATGCGCCAATTCGCGCAGGCCTATGGCTGCCAACTGGCGCCGCATGGCAAGACCACCATGAGCCCGGCGCTGTTCCGCATGCAGCTTGATGCCGGCGCCTGGGGCATCACCCTGGCCACCGCGCCGCAGACTGTTGCTGCCCATGCCGAGGGCGTACAGCGCGTGCTGCTGGCCAACCAGCTGGTCGGCAAGGGCAACTTCGAGTTGATCGCCTCCCTGCAGCAGCGCGACCCGGGCTTCTGGTTCGCCTGCGTGGTGGACTCGGCCGCCAATGTGGCCGCGTTGGGCAGCTACTTCAGCGCGCGCGGGCAGCAGATCAAGGTATTGCTGGAGATTGGTCTGGCCGGTGGCCGTACCGGCGTGCGCGATGACGCCCAGGCCCAGGCCGTACTGGATGAAATTGCGCGTTGGCCGGATGCGGTCGCACTGGTCGGCGTGGAAGTCTATGAAGGTGTCGCCGGCGACGAGGCTGGCGTGCGCGCCATGCTGCAGCGCAGCCTTGCGCAGTGGCAGGCGATCCGCACCAGCGGCGGTTTCCGCCAGTTGCCGGCCATCCTCAGCGGCGCCGGTTCGGCCTGGTTCGACGTGGTCGCCGAGGAGTTCTCCGTGCTGGCCTACGATGCCGATGCGCAGATCGTGCTGCGTCCGGGCTGCTATCTCAGCCACGACGTCGGCATCTACCGGCAGGCGGCCGAGCGCATCCATGCCAGCAATCCGGTCGCGCGCGAGATGGGCAGCAGCCTGCAGCCGGCGCTGCGGCTATGGGCTTACGTGCAGTCGCGGCCGGAACCGGGCAAGGCCATCATCGGCCTGGGCAAGCGCGATGCAGCCTTCGATGCCGGTTTCCCCGTGCCTGCACTGCACTATCGCCCTGGCGACGCGGCACCGAGCAACGCCGCCGCGCACTGGAAGGTCACGGCGATGATGGACCAGCACGCCTTCCTCGAACTGCAGGCCGACGATGAGCTGCAGGTGGGCGACATGCTCTGTTTCGACATTTCCCACCCCTGCCTGACCTTCGACAAATGGCGCCACCTGCTGGTGGTCGATGACGCACACCGCGTTGTCGGCGCTGTTTCCACGCAGTTCTAACCGCTTCCATCGAGCCTGTACGCATGACCGACGGTAATCTGCTGTTGATCTACGCCGCATTGTCGATCCTTGCACTGATCGTGCTGATCGCCCGCTTCCGACTCAATCCCTTCATCAGCGTCACCCTGGTGTCGGTGGGCCTGGCGCTGTTTGCCGGCATGCCGGCGCCGGAGATCCTGCCCGCCTACGAACAAGGTGTCGGCAAGACGCTGGGGCATATCGCATTGATCGTCGCGCTGGGCACCATGCTCGGCAAGATGATGGCCGAGTCCGGCGGCGCCGAGCGCATCGCGCGTACCCTGATCGCCCGCTTCGGCACGAAGAACGTGCACTGGGCGATGATGTTGATCGCCTTCTGCGTGGGCTTGCCGATCTTCTTCGAGGTCGGCTTCGTGTTGCTGATCCCGATCGTGCTCAACGTCGCCCGCCGCACCGGTGTGCCGCTGCTGCTGGTCGGCCTGCCGATGGTGGCCGGCTTGTCGGTGGTGCATGGCCTGGTGCCGCCGCATCCGGCGGCAATGTTGGCGGTGAATGCCTATGGCGCCGATGTCGGCCGCACCGTGTTCTATTCGCTGTTGATCGGCTTGCCGACCGCCGCTGTCGCTGGCCCGGTATTCGCCAAATTCGTCGCGCCACGGGTCAAGCTGCCCGCGCACAACCCGATGGAAGCGGCGCTGCTGGACGAAGGCCATGGCCGCATTCCCGATGAGCAGCTGCCCGGCTTCGGCATCACCCTGGCCACCTTGCTGTTGCCGGTGGTGCTGATGCTGCTCGGCGGCTGGGCCGACCAGATCGCAACACCCGGCTCGGCGCTCAACCACGGCCTGCGCTTCATCGGCCACTCGGTGGTCGCGTTGCTACTAGCGACCCTGATGAGCTTCATCACCCTGGGTCTGATGCGCGGCTTCAGCCGTGAACAGATCCTCAAGTTCACCCAGGAATGCCTGGCGCCCACGGCAGCGATCACCTTGCTGGTGGGCGCCGGTGGCGGCCTCAACGGCATCCTCGTGCATACCGGCGTGGCCGCCGAGATCATCGGCTTGTCGCAACGCTTCGAACTGTCGCCGCTGCTGATGGGCTGGACCATGGCCGCGCTGATGCGCATCGCCACCGGCTCGGCAACCGTGGCGATGACCACTGCCTCCGGCATCGTCGCGCCGATTGCAGCCGCCATGGGCTATGCCCACCCTGAATTGCTGGTGCTGGCCACCGGTGCCGGCTCGGTGGTGCTGTCACACGTCAACGACGGTGGCTTCTGGCTGGTGAAGGAATACTTCAACATGACTGTCGCCCAGACCTTCAAGACCTGGACGGTGCTCGAAACTCTCATCTCCGTCATCGCCCTTTCCCTGGTGATGGCCCTGTCCATGGTGCTTTGAACATGTCGCAGAATACGTTCGATATCGTCTATGAGCTGCGCCAGCGCCAGCACGAGTTCAGCCCGGTCGAGGCGCGGATTGCCGCGGCCATCCTGGCCGATGTGGATGCCGCCGCTCAGTACGGCGTCAGCGAGCTGGCCGACCGCGCCGAAGTCAGCGCTGCCGCCATCTCGCGCTTTGCCAAGGCGCTGGGCTGCGAACACGTCCGCGAACTGCGCGCACGGCTGGCCTCGGCCAGCGCGGTCGGCAAGCGCTTCCTGGAGCAGCAGAACGCACCGCCGGTATCCGCGCTGTACGCGCAGATCTGCGATGACATCCAGGAAAGCCTGCGTCACAACATCGCCAACCTGAAAGAGGACGTGGTGCAGGAACTGGCCGAAACCATCTGCCAGGCACGCATGATCCACATCTTCGGTCTCGGTGGTTGCTCAACGGTATTCGCACAGGAGCTGCAGAGCCGCTTCGTCCGCTTCGGTCGTCCCGTCTCGGCCTGCAGCGATGCCTTGATGATGAAGATCATCGGCGCCACGCTCGGCCCGCAGGATCTGGTACTGGTGCTGTCGGTCAGCGGCATTACCCCGGAAATCGTCTCGGCGGTGGACATCGCACGCACCTACGGTGCCCGCATCGGCGCCATCACCCAGGCCAACACCGCCCTGGCAGAACGCAGCGACTGGCTGTTGCCGATCCAGATCGAGGAAACCGACTTCGTGTTCAAGCCCTCGGCCTCGCGCTACGCGATGATGCTGGCGATCGACGTGCTTGCCACCACCACCGCACTCAACGACGCCAACGCCAACCACGAGCATCTGCGCCGCATCAAGCTGGCCCTGGACCGCCACCGTGGCGGCGATTCGCGCCTGCCGCTGGGTGACTGATCCATGCATGATTTCTTGATACGCAACGCCCTGATCTTCGATGGCAGCGACCAGGCTGGCGTGCAGGGTGATGTGGCCATCAATGCCGGGCGTATCGTCGCGGTTGGCCAGCTTGGCGACGCGCCGGCGGCGCACGTGGTCGACGCGCAGGGCCTGGCGCTGGCGCCGGGCTTCATCGACGTGCATACCCATGACGATCTGGAAGTAATCCGCAACCCGGACATGCTCAGCAAGTTGTCACAGGGCGTGACCACCGTGGTGGTTGGCAACTGCGGCATCAGCGCCAGCCCGGTGCAGATCCGCGATCAGGTGCCGGACCCGATGAACCTGCTGGGCGATGCCGAGGATTTCCGCTATGCGGATTTCGCCAGCTACCGCAAGGCGGTGGAGCTCGCCGGCCCTGCAACGAACGTGGCCGCACTGGTCGGCCACACCGCCCTGCGCCAGAACCACATGGACCGGCTCGACCGCGCCGCCAGCGCCGAAGAAATCAGCGCGATGCGCACGCAGCTGCGTGACAGCCTCACCCAGGGTGCACTCGGCCTGAGCAGCGGCCTGGCCTATGCGTCGGCCTTCAGCGCGCCGTCGTCGGAAGTGGATGCACTGGCAGAGGAACTGCCGCGCAACGGGCTGTATGCCACCCACCTGCGCGATGAATTCGGCGGCATCCTCGAGGCGATGGAAGAAGCCTTCCATGCCGCACGCGCGCCGCAGGCAGCGGTGCGCGTCTCGCACCTGAAGTGCGCCGGCATCGACAACTGGGGCCGCAGCGGCGAAGTGCTGGCCAGCCTGCACGCCGCCTCGGCCAACCAGGATGTCGCCTGCGATTGCTATCCCTATGCCGCCAGTGCCTCGACCCTGGACCTGAAACAGGTCACCGATGCCTTCGACATCCTGATCACCTGGTCCGAGCCCGAGCCCGCCCAGGGCGGCCGCCTGCTGGCGGCGATCGCCGCCGACTGGAATATCTCGCTGCTGGATGCCGCAATCCGCCTGCAACCGGCCGGTGCGGTCTACCACGGCATGGACGAGGCCGACGTGCGCCAGATCCTTGCCCATCCGCTGACCATGATCGGCTCGGATGGCTTGCCGCGCGATCCGCGTCCGCATCCGCGGCTATGGGGCACCTTCCCACGCGTGCTTGGCCATTACGCCCGCGATGAGCAGCTGTTCCCCCTGCATACCGCCGTGCACAAGATGACCGGCCTGCCCGCATCACGCTTCGCGATGGGTGCGCGCGGCTTCATCCGCGCTGGCTGGTGCGCTGATCTGGTGCTGTTCGACCCGGCACGGATACGTGACACGGCAAGTTTCCACGACCCGATCCGCGCCGCCGATGGCATCAACGCGGTCTGGGTCAACGGCTGCCTGAGTTACGACGGCAAGCAGGTCGTTGCCCGCGCCGGCCGTTTTGTCTGCCCAGAGGCTGCACCAGCAGCCTGAGTTGCAACCGCTGTACCCATTACAAAGGAATACCGATGAGTGACATCAAACGCTATGGCGCCGAAGGCGGCGTTGGCCAAGGCAAGCAGCACATGCCGTTCTCGCGCGCGGTCGAAGCCGACGGCTGGCTGTTCGTCTCCGGGCAGGTACCGATGCGCGACGGCGAACTGGTCGCTGGCACCGTGACCGAGCAATCGCACGTGGTCATTGGCAACGTGCTGCAGATACTGGCCGAAGCCGGCTACGGCCCCGAGCATGTCGTGCGCTGCGGCGTGTGGCTTGACGACGCCCGCGACTTCTACGCCTTCAATGGCGTGTTCAAGCATTACTTCGGCGAAAACCCGCCGGCCCGCGCCTGCGTCGAAAGCCGCATGGTGGTGGACTGCAAGGTGGAAGTGGATTGCGTGGCCTACAAGCGCCCGCAGCGCGACTGATCCACGCCTCCAGGTAGCGCCGAGCCATGCTCGGCTGGGGCATTACCGGGATACCCGCATCTGTAGAGCCGAGCCATGCTCGGCTGGGGCATTACCGGGATACCCGCATTTGTAGAGCCGAGCCATGCTCGGCTGGGGCATTACCGGTAAAGCTTCTGCCGAGCATGGCTCGGCACTACAGTACTACCCATTTTCTTGGCTCCGATCTGACCTTCATGCCCAGCCAGTGCCTTTAGGCCCGGTTGCTATTGTGCGTAAGGAACGACAAAGTTCGCCCTTCGCTGGTGTAAGGTCCCCAACCCTATGATTCAACTTGACGCCGTACAGACGGTCGCCTTCGCGGGCTTGACCCTGTTCGCCGGCTACGCATTGTGCCGTGCCATTCCGTTCTTCCGCCGCTACAACCTGCCTGAACCGGTGGTTGGCGGCCTGCTGGTGGCATTGGCCGTATGGTGGGCACATGGTCAGCAGACCACCCTGTTCACACTCGACACCACACTCAAGACACCGCTGATGGTGGCGTTCTTCACCACCTTGGGCATCAACGCCAGCCTGCGGCTGCTACGCGTCAGCGGCAAACAGGTGATGTTGTTCCTGCTGATCGGCAGCATCTTCGCGGTGCTGCAGAACCTGATCGGCATCAGTGTCGCCAAGCTGTTCGGCCTGAACCCGATGTTCGGCGTATTGGCTGGTTCGGCAACGCTGACCGGCGGCCCAGCCACCGGCCTGGCCTTTGCCGGGCATTTCGAGCAGGCCGGCCTGGTTGGCGCGGAAAGCCTGGCGGTGACGGCGGCCATGGCCGGCATCATCTGCGGCGGCCTGGTTGGCGGCCCGGTGATCACCGTGCTGATGCAGCGCTTCAAGGTGAAGCATCCCAGCCAGAAGGCCACCGGCGCGCAGCTCGGTGAGGACGAAGCAGTCACCGTGCGTTACCCCAGCGAGTCGGCCCGCGAGTTCGACGCGCTCAAGAGCATCGTCGTGCTGCTGATGGCGATGTGGCTGGGCGTGTGGGTGGGCAAGGGCTTCGAAGGCATCGGCCTGACCCTGCCGACCTATATCGGCGCGATGCTGGTCGGCGCGGTGATCCGCAACATCGACGACTACACCGGCTGGATCAAGCTGTCGGTGCCGACCACCGACCTGATCGGCAACATCAGCCTGGCCCTGTTCCTGGCCATCGCACTGATGGACCTGAAACTCTGGGAATTGGCTGGTATGGGCTTGCCGTTGCTGGTCAACCTGATCATCCAGGTCTCGGTGGTGGCGCTGTTCGCGGTGCCGATCTACTGGTTGATGGGCCGCGATTACGACGCGGCGGTAATGGGCGGTGGCTTCATCGGCTTCATGCTCGGCACCACCGCCAACGCGATGGCGGTGATGCGCCGGCTGGCGCAGCGCTACGGGCCGGCGCCGCGCGCCTTCCTGGTGGCGCCGCTGGTGGGCGCATTCTTCATCGACTTCATCAATGCGCTGATCATCACCGGCTTCCTGAACTTCTGGCCGCACTAAGCTGCCGGTTCCGTGCGCCATACCCGTGCCTTGTGCACGGGTTGGCGCGACAATGGGGCCCTACTCGCCCTGTAGCACCGCTCCGCTGATGACATCCAACGCAGTGCCCGCCCCTTCTTCCCGCCCTGACCTGGTCGTCATCGGCGCTGGCGTGGTGGGCCTGGCCACCGCGTATGCCGCTGCAAAGCGCGGTTGTTCGGTGCTGCTGCTGGATCGCGATGGCCGGCCCGGCAACCTGGGCGCAACTGCCGGAAATGGCATTCGGCCGCAACGGGCCTTTCCGCACACGCTGGTCGGCTGATCCGGATTTCCTGCGCTGGGGCCTGGCCTTCCTGCGCCAGGCCAACGCGGCAGGCCTGCAGCGCAATACCCTGGCCACGCTGGAACTGGCACTGGAATCGCGCAAGGCCATGCAGGCCTTGCTGCAACAGCACCCCATCGATTTCGATCATGAGGTCTCCGGCAAGCTGCACCTCTACCCCTCCGCCGAAGGCGTGCAGGGAGCGGCGGCGATGATCGCGCTCAAGCGCGGCCATGGCGTGCAGCAACGGCTGGTCAACGCGGCCGAAGCCACCGCCATCGAGCCTGCACTCAGCGGCGCGCCGTGGCTGGCCGGCGGCGTCTATTCGCCCGAGGAGGAAGCCGGCGACCCCTACCGT
Organism: Stenotrophomonas sp.; assembly: GCA_003248565.1. Classification (GTDB taxonomy): domain Bacteria; phylum Pseudomonadota; class Gammaproteobacteria; order Xanthomonadales; family Xanthomonadaceae; genus Stenotrophomonas. The sequence goes on along the minus strand of QFOV01000020.1, from coordinate 8,560 downwards.
TTCAGCCAAGGCCTGCTGCAGGTAGTGCAGCAGCACTACGGCGTGCAGGCGCTGTTCGGATTCGATACGCAGTCACTGCGCCGCGCGAGTGAACACTGGCAGCTGCAGGCCCACGATGGCCGCACGCTGCAGGCAGCGCGCGTGCTGGTCTGCGCCGGCATCAACAGCCCTGCCCTGCTCAAGCCGCTGCGCCTGCGCATGCCGGTGATGGCGATCAAGGGTTACTCGTTCACCGCACCGTTGGGCAGCAATGCACCCAAGGTCAGCATCACCGACACCAAGCGCAAGCTGGTGTTCTGCCGCCTCGGCGAGCGCATCCGCGTCGCTGGCCTGGCTGACCTCAACGATTGGAACCCCGCGCCCGAACCGGCGCGGCTGGCAACGCTGATCGCGCAGGCACGCGCGTCGTTGCCCGAGGCCGCCGATTATGGGCACATCGAAAGCAGCTGGGCCGGGCTGCGCCCGGTCACGCCGTGGACCTCACCGATCATCAGGAACCTCGGCGACGGCCTGGCCTGCAATATCGGCCACGGCATGCTCGGCTGGACGCTGGCGATGGGCAGTGGCGAGCGCGCGGTGCAGCAGTTGCTGGGCACGCACTGAACCAACTCAGGTTTCGCTGATCTGGTCCATGCGGATGCGGTTGGCGAACAGCGAGAACGCCAATGCGCCAGCAAGGCCATTGGCGCGGTTGATCCACTGCGGCAACCAACGCGGCGGTGCCAGCACCCCAGCTTCAAACAACGGCGTCAGCGCCTGTGCGTCTTCCAGCGTCATCTTGCCGGCGAACAACCAGCGACAGGTCTGCAGCTTCTCATCGCGCAGCATCTGCCGGAAGAAGGTGTGCACCGAGACCAGCCCGCGCAGGTAGACGGTGTCCTTGGTGAACGCCGCGCCACCGCTGGTGGGAACGCCACGGAACACGCGTTGTGCGGAGGAAAAACTTTCCTCGGCAGTCTGCCCTGCAGCGCGGAAGTAGTTGAAGACCTCGATGAAGTCGGCGCCATCGCGGGCCATCGCAATCGCCTCGATACGCAAGCTGATGCGCTTGAGCCGCTGGATGTCGATGCTGCCGGTGATCTGTTCGGCAAACGTCGCCAGGCCTTCCTGGGTCGCGGTGATGCGTGGCGAGGACAAGGCCAAACTCGGCAACACCACCTGATCGCGTCCGTTGAGCGCGGTCAGCGAATGCACCAGCGCCTCGTGGTGGTAGAGCTGCGCGCGGTCATAGGCACTGAAGGTGGCGCGGGTGCGCAGGCGGATGCGGGTCGCCCCCGCGGCAGCCTTGGCGATCAGTTCCGGATCCAGCTCCACGCTGATCATGCGCCCTGCGAAGAACTCATCCAGGTCGCTCTGCAGCATCAACTGCAAGGCCGTGGCCGACACAGGTACCTGTTCTTCCGGTGCCAGCAGCTCGTGGTCCAGTTCCTGCGCGATCTGGATGAAGTGCCGTGCCGCATCGCGGGTGGTCGGGCCATTGCCCGGCATCGGCTGCTCGGGCACGCCGAACAGCTGGGTGGAATAGTTGTCCACCGCGCGCGTACCCAGGCCTTCCAACAGACTGGCGGCCAGATCCCAGCTGTGCGCAGAATCCTGGATGTAACTGCCCAGTGGATGGCTGGCGTCCACCTCGTCCATTACCGCCGCCAGTTCGCGCCGCGTCTCGCTGAAGTCGAGTTTGGGGTAGTCCACCTGCGGCAGTACCGGGTTACCGCGCGCCACACTTTCCAGAAACGGCGCCTGCGTATCTGCCGGCCAACTGGTCAGACTCAGCAAACGGATGCCTTTGACCGCCGCGACCATTCGCGCATCGAGCGCAGCGTGATGGCTGATGGCTGGATCGTTGTGGGTATCAACTGTGCTCATGCCTGCCTCGATCAACTCAGGTAATACCGCGCAGCCATCGCTCTTGTAGGAGCGGCGCCAGGTGGCCTCGGGCCATAAGCCGCGAAGCCACAACCGCATCAACGCGCGAACAGCTTACCCCTCCCCGACCCGCCCGGCCCGAAGGCAAAGCCTTCGGTCGTTCATCAGGCCGCGCGCCAGTGGCGCGCAAGCGGGCCTTCTTCCCCCCCTTTGCTCCGCAAAAGGGAGGGAGCCGAAGCAGCGAGCGTCCAGCTTCAGCGCCGCTTGCCCTTGTTGATCGGCCGCCATTGCGCACCGCGCCCGCTGTGCTTGCGTTCGGTCGCCTGCTCGGCCTGACGCTGGGCCAGCTTGGCTGCGGCCTGCGCCACTTCCTCGCGCAACTTGAGGTAGCTCTCCAGCCGGCTCTCGTCGATGTCACCGCGCTCAATGGCTTCCTGCACTGCGCAACCCGGTTCGCTGTGGTGCGAGCAATCGCGGAACTTGCATTGCGTGGTCAGCTCTTCGATATCGGCGAAGCCACCTTCAGCCAGAGTTTCCTCGCCGGTCGGCTTGAGCTCGCGCATGCCGGGCGTATCGATCAGGCAGGCGCCATACGGCAGCGGCATCAGCGCACGATGGGTGGTGGTGTGGCGGCCGCGCGAATCATTGCTGCGCACTTCGTTGGTCTTCATCCGGTCCTCGCCCAACAGCGTGTTGGTCAAGGTGGATTTGCCGGCACCGGAGGAACCCACCAGTACCACCGTATTGCCCGGGCCCAGCCATGGCAGCAGGGCGGAGACGCTTTCCGGATCCTTGCCATTGATCGCCAGCAGCGGAATCTGCTGCGCGGCCAGGTCTTCCAGCACCGCCAGCGCGTCCTCGCTGTACTCGGTCTGGTCGGCTTTGGTCAGCACCACCACCGGTGAGGCACCACCGCCGCCAACCAGCAGCAGGTAGCGCTCGATGCGGCGCGGATTGAAGTCGGCATCCAGGCCACAGACGATGAACACCGTATCGATGTTGGCCGCGATCACCTGCTGGTGATAGTGCTCACCGGCGGCACCACGCTTGATCGAGGTATGCCGCGGCAGCAACGCGACGATGCGTTTTCCGTCCAGCAACACCCAGTCGCCTACCGCCGCGCGCTCATGGCTGGGGAAGCGCGGCCGCTGCCATTCCGGCGGCGACTCGGTCTTGAGGCTGTTGTCGGGCGCATCTGCGACCACGTAGCCGGACCGGTGCTGCTCGATCACCCGCCCCGGGCGGGCCTGCGGATGGGCAGCAAAGGCCGCCTGCCACTGCGGGTCCTCGGGAGCACCGGGCCAGGGCCAGCCGATATGGCGCAGCGAATCGAAGTCGATGGAATCAGTCATTTGGGGGATTCTACCGGGGCGGGGCTTGCAGCCGGGAATGGCGATTCAGTTGAGGCTGGGGCTGGGGCTGGAACAAAAGCCAAAACCAAAGCACCCCTCCCCAACCCTCCCCTGCGCTGCGCGCAAGGGAGGGGGCAAGGCTTGGCCCCCTCCCTTTGCCGCAGGCAAGGGGAGGGTTGGGGAGGGGTGCCTTTGCCCTTGCTTTGGCCGTTGTTTTTACCTGCAACCAATCCCCACTCCCGAGTCCCCATTCCCGGCCCCAAAGCCCCACCCCGCAGCGCAACAATTCGGCTACCATGCAGAATCCATGCCCTTGATGGCCCTGAGAAAATGTCAAGCCCTGTCAAACCGCTAGCTACCCGTGAACGCCTGTCCGAAGTCCGCTACGAAATCCGTGGTGAACTGGCCCGACGAGCGCGGGAGTTGGAGGCCCAGGGCCGCAAGCTGATCAAGCTCAACATCGGCAATCCCGGTGCATTCGGATTCCGTGCGCCTGCACACCTGCAGCACGCCATCGCCGATGACATGGGCCGCACGGACCCCTATACCCATCAGCAGGGTCTGCCGGTTGCACGTGAAGCCATCGCGGCGGCCTACGCGCGTCGCGGTGCGCCCGATGCCGTGGCAGACCGTGTGTTCCTGGGCAATGGCGTCTCCGAGCTGATCGACCTGTCGCTGCGCGCCCTGCTCAACCCGGGTGACGAAGTGCTGGTGCCCTCGCCGGATTACCCGCTGTGGTCGGCTGCCACCATTCTCAACGACGGTCGACCGGTGTATTACCGCTGCCGTCCGGAAAACGGCTTCCTGCCTGATCCGGTGGAGATGGAAGCGCTGGTGTCCTCGCGCACCCGCGCCATCGTATTGATCAACCCGAACAACCCGGCCGGCGCCAGCTACCCGCGCGAGCTGCTGGAGAAAATCGTCACCATCGCCCGCAAGCACAACCTGTTGCTGCTGGTGGACGAAATCTACGACCAGATCCTGTACGACGGCGCCCAGTTCCAGCCGGTCGCACCACTGGCCGGTGATCACCCCTGCCTGACCTTCAGCGGTCTGAGCAAGGTGCACCGCGCCTGCGGTTGGCGAGTGGGCTGGATGCTGCTGTCCGGCGCGGGTGAGCAGCTGGGTGAATTCCGCGCCGCACTCGACCTGCTCAGCGCGCTGCGCCTGTGCGCCAATGTGCCCGGCCAGTACGCGATCGAAGCCGCAGTCAATGGGCCGGACACCATCTCCGAACTGTGCAGCCCCGGCGGTCGCCTGTACGAAACCCGCCGCGCGGTGATCGAGGCCTGTGAGGCCAGCGAGCACCTGTCGCTGGTAGCGCCTTCCGGCGCGCTGTATGCCTTCCCGGCAGTCGTCGGCCCGGCCGCGCAAGGCTTCGACGACCACGACTTCGCCCTGCAGCTGATGGAAGAAGAAGGCGTGCTGGTGGTGCCAGGTTCCAGCTTCAACGTGCCCTACCGCAACCACTTTCGCGTCACCCTGCTGCCCGAGGCCAGCGTGATGCGCGAGGTCTTCGGCCGCATCGACAAACTGCTCAGCCGGCGCGCCGAAGCCGTCACCAAGGTGGTGCAGCTGAAGCCACGCAGCGCGGTGGGTTGATTGGACTTGATGAGCGATAACGCAGCCACCTCCACGTCCTACCTGGCGCTGGGCGACTCCTACACCATCGGCGAAGGCGTGCCGCAGGCCGGCACCTGGCCCTTCCAACTCGCCGCCGCGCTGCGCGCGCAGGGCATCGAGCTGGACGACCCGCAGGTCATCGCCACCACCGGCTGGACCACCGACGAGCTGGCTGCCGCCATCGATGCCGAAGCCCCGCAAGGCCCGTACGCGCTGGTGAGCCTGCTGATCGGGGTCAACAACCAGTACCGCGGACGGCCGCTGGCCGAGTACCGCCAGCAGTTCGAACAGCTGCTGCAACGCGCGATCGCCCTGGCTGGCGAAGACCCGCAGCGGGTGTTGGTGCTGTCCACACCGGACTGGGGCTTCACCCCCTACGCGCAGCAGAACGGACGCGATGCGGCCCAGGTCGCCCGCGAGATCGATGATTTCAACGCCGCCGCACACGCCTGCTGCGGCGACTACGGCGTGGCCTTCGTCGACATCACCCCGACCAGCCGCGACGGTGGTGAAACGGCGGAAATGCTGGCCGATGACGGCCTGCATCCTTCCGCCGCCATGTACCAGCGCTGGATGCAGACCGCCTTGCCCGTCGCGACGGAACTGCTGCAGGCAGCCCCCGCCGCGTGACAGGGCATCCCGGCCATCAAGCCTTTCCGGCCGAGGCCGCCAAAGCCATCGCCAGCGCATTTGCTCCACTGCAGCCATGGGGCAACCGCTGGGACTATTATTACACGCTGGGCAAACTGCGCAGCGACCCGCTCTACCCCGGCGTGCTCGAAGCACTACGCGGCAGCGATGCCCCATTGCTGGACATGGGCTGCGGCCTGGGCTTGCTTGCACATGCGCTGCGCCACGACGGCCAACACATGCCGTACCGCGGCGTGGACAACGACGCAGCCAAGATCCAGCGCGCGGACAAGGTGGCCAAACGCGCCAGCCTCGCTGCCAGCACCTTCGAAGTCATGGACCTTGCCACCACCCTGCCTGCCCACCGCGGCAGTGTCGCCATTCTGGATGTACTCCAGTACCTGCCCGAGCAGGCCCAGCAAGCCCTGCTCCGCAACGTGGCGGCGATGCTGGAGGATGATGGAAGGCTGGTGATGCGCATGGCGCTGGCCGACCACACCCGGCGTGGCCGCATCTCGCGCATTGGCGACCGCGCGGCCAACCTGATCGGCTGGATGCAGTTCAGGCCCCGCTACTACCCTGATGCCGACTCTTTGCGTGCACTACTGCAACAATGCGGCCTGACCGTCAGCCTCAGCCCGCTGTACGGCAATACCCCTTTCAACAACTGGCTGCTCATCGCCCAACGCGGTTGAGCCACGGTCAAGCCGTTTGCGCCGATAATGGTGCCATTCCCTGCCAGCCCAACCGGGCCGGCGCAGCAACGAGATTCCCGTGAAGAAGACCTATAGCCTCGCCATCGAAGGCAAGCACCCCGACCGCCTGCTGGAAGCCAGCAAGCACGACATCCGCAAGTACACCAAGCGTGAGCGCGGCAAGGCAGTGCCGGCCGGTGCCGATTCCTGGGGTTTCGACAGCAAGCTGGGCGTGGACGAAGCCTCGGCCAAGCCGGTGGGCTACGACGAACTGTTCCGTGCCATCGACGCGCTGGTGGCCGCCGGCAATACCCAGTTCTACGTGGAAGTGCTGAGCAAGCCGGTCAAGCGCAGCCCGCGCCCGGTGGCTGAAGCCGCTCCGGCAGCAGAAACCGATTTCGAAGATTGATCGCCGACGCCCCTTTGCCACAGGCAAAAGGGGCAACCGGTAGTGCCGAGCCATGCTCGGCAGGGCTTCCCCAGCAATGCCATGTAGTGCCGAGCCATGCTCGGCAGGGGCTTTCCCGGTAAGGCCTCTGCCGAGCATGGCTCGGCACTACAGGTGACGCTTTCCCGGCAAGGCCTCTGCCGAGCATGGCTCGGCACTACAGGTGACGCCTTCCCGACAAGGGCCCTGTCAGGACCCGGCTTTTTCCGCCGCAGCCGCCCGCGCCCGGTCTTTCTTGCTCGGCCGGCGGCCCTTGATGCCGCCGTTGTCGTCGGCGACCACGCTGGCCACCGGTGCTGCCTGCGTAGGCTCAAAGCCCTCGATCACCTCGGTCGCGTTCGGCAGCCCATGGCGTTTGCAGATCAGGCGCCAATGCGCCATCGCCGCCGAATCGACGAAACTCAGCGCCAAGCCCTTCTCCCCCGCGCGTCCGGTGCGGCCGATACGGTGCACGTAATCGGCTGGCGCACGCGGCAGGTCGTAGTTCACCACCACCGGCAAACGCGTGATGTCGATGCCGCGCGCCGCCAGGTCGGTCGCGACCAGCACCCGAACTTCGCCATCCTTGAAATCCTGCAGCATGCGGAAGCGACGCCCCTGCGACAGTTCGCCGTGCAGGGCCTGCGCCTTGACCTCGGCTTTGCGCAGCTGCGACGCCAAACGGTCACCGTCACGGATGCTGCCGACAAAGACCAATACCTGTTGCCACTGCGGATCTTCCAGCAAGGACAGCAACAACTCGACGCGCCGGGCGCTATCGACGTGGATGGCGCGCTGCTCGATCTCCGGCGCCGACTGCTCGCCGATTTCCAGGCGCTGCGGTTCATGCAGCCCCGCCGCAGCCAAGGCCTGGATATCGGCGGCAAACGTGGCCGAGAACAGGGCGGTCTGCCGCTTCACCGGCAACTCGGTCAGGATCTGCCGCAGCTCGTCGCCGAAACCCAGCTCCAGCAGACGGTCGGCTTCGTCCAGCACCAGCAGCTGCACCTGCTTCAATGACAGGGCGTTATGCGCCAGCAGATCCAACAAGCGTCCAGGGGTGGCCACGACAATGTCGGCACCACCGCGCAGCGACATCATCTGCGGATTGATCGACACACCGCCGACCGCACAGACCAGATGCGGGCGACGCGACAACTCGCGACCCAAGGTGGCAAACACGTCGCTTACCTGCTGCGCCAGTTCGCGGGTCGGCACCAGGATCAGCTGGGCCAGTACGCGCGGCTTGCGCGGCGTTGCCATGAAGAAGCGCTGCAGCGCCGGCAGTACGTAAGCGGCCGTCTTGCCTGAGCCGGTCGGCGCCAGCGCAACCACATCGCGCCCCTTCAACAGCAAGGGCACGGCCTGCTGCTGGATCGGCGTAGGCGCCAGATAGCCAGCCTGCTGCAAGGCCTGCTGCAGCGCAGGCAGCACGTAGGGAGACAGGCCGAGTTGGGAGAAAGGCATGGTGTGGTTCCAGTACGCCGCGCAATGGCGGGGAAGCGAGTCTACGCTGTTGGCTGCGGCAGTCGGGCGCGCAGGCCGCGCGCCTGCAGCTGCTGCAGCACGGCGTCGATGATGGTCAGGGTGTGGCCGTGGGCGGCGCCTTCATGCAGCAGGACGATGACGCCAGGCGCCAGATCCGGCGCAATCCGCGCGACCACGCTCTCCGGCGTGCAGTTCACGCCGTCGTAGCCGCGCGCGCTCCAGCCAATCCGCGCCAGCCCGTGGCGCTTGAGCGCCACCGCCACGAACGGGTTGGTCATGCCTACCACCGAGCGATACCAACGCGGTGGCGACCCGGCAATCGTCGTCAACGCCTGCTGGCATTGGCCGATTTCACGCGCCATCTGCGCCGGACCCAGTGCCCAGAAGCGCGCCTGCGGGTGTGAATGGCTGTGATTGCCGATGTCATGGCCACGCCGCAACACCTCGTGCACCAGTTCCGGACGCGCCTGCGCGCGCTC
>QFOV01000382.1 GCA_003248565.1 Stenotrophomonas sp. | reverse complement strand
TGACCACAGAAGATCACCACATAGGTCCAGACGTTGCGGATGACGTTGGCCGCCACATTGCCCAACAACACCGGCAGGAAGAACGGGCCGGCCAATGCGGGGAACAGCACGTAGTCCTTCAGGACCTGCAGCATCGCCTTGCGACCAACCGGGCGGGCCTGGTTCCACAGCTGCTTGAGGGTCATCTTGCCGACCAGCACGCGACCGATGCGCAGGTCCTGTATCGCGATACCCCACTCGAACAGCAGCGCGAACACCACCGCCACGAACGGCTGGGCCAGGAAGAACGGATGCCAGCGCTGCTCGGGAAAGATCCGCAGCAAGCCATAACCGATGTCATCGTCCAACCCGCGCACGTTGGTATAGGTGTGGTGGCGGAAGTTATGCGTCTTGCGCCAGTTTTCCGAGGTGCCGGCGATATCCCATTCGTAGGTCTTGCCCTGCAGCTGCGGGTCGCCCATCCAGTCGTACTGGCCGTGGATGACGTTATGTGCCAGCTCCATGTTTTCCAGGATCTTGGACAGCGCGAGCAGCAGCACGCCGGCAATCCATGCCGGCACCAGCACGCTGTGCACGAATGCGCCCAGGAACAACAGGGCGCGTCCGGCGACACCGGTCCAACGCACCGCTGCGACGATCCGGCGGATGTAGCGGGCATCACTGGCACCCAGCAAGGCCTGATGGCGGGCTTTTACGGCGTCGAGTTCATCACCGAAGGTCTGCAGTTCGGCAGCTGACAGCACGCGGTTGTGCACGGAAGACATGACTTACAGCTCCAGGGTCAGATCGGTACTGGCGCTGCTGACGCACAGTTTGAGCGGCACGGAAGGTTCGCTGGTGTAATCACCAGTCACGGTGTGGCGGGTGATGCCCGAGGCCTTGCCGCAGACACAGGTGTTGCAGATGCCCATCCGGCAGCCACTGGCTGGCTTGATGCCGGCCGCTTCCAGCGCAGGCAGCAAGGCAAGCCCGCGCGGCACGGTGAGCGTGCGACCGGTCTTCAGCAGCTGGATCTGCACACTGCCTTGCTCCACCTCGGCCAGCTGCGGCACGCTGAACGCCTCGCTGTCGAAATGCGCCACCTGGTCCTGCAGACGTGCGCGGGCGGCATTGGCAAAACCGCCCGGGCCGCAGGCCAGCACATGCGCTGCGTGCAGATCCCCAAGGCAGTCGAGATCATGACTGCCCACGCGCGCGGCGCCCTCACCGGTCACCGCCAGATGCAGACGGAACGACGGGTGGCGGGCAGCGATGGCATTGAACTCATCGATGAAGCACAACTGCTCGCGCTGACGTGCCCAGTAGATCAGGTCCACGGAGCCCGGCATGCCTTGTGCATCCAACTGCCGTAGCAAGGCGCGCATCGGGGTGATACCGCTGCCTGCAGCCAGCATCAGCAGCTTCGGCGGCGGCGTTGCTGGCAGCAGCATCTCGCCAAAGGCCTGCCCCAGCGCAAACACCTCGCCGATGACCGCCTGTTCAGACAGGTACTGGCTGAGCTTGCCACCGGCAATACGCTTGACCGTGATCGCCAGACGACCATTTTCAAGCAGGACAGGGCTGTAGCTGCGCGTGGTCAGGCGGCCATCCAGTTCCGCGCCCAGATTGACGTGCTGCCCGGCCTGCAGGCCACGGAAGTGGCGATTGGGCTGCAATTCCAGGGTGACGGCGTCGGCGCTGGCCTTGTGGCACGCCACCAGCCGGGCCAATGGCCGCCGCAGCGTCCACAGCGGATGCACCCGGGTGGACCAGAAATCAAAGAAGCCTTCGCTCAGCCACGGGATCGGTGGCGGTGCGGTATTGCGGTAGACAGCACTCATGGGGCGCACTATACGTCCGAGCATACGACTGTGTATACAGTTGTATATTGCCAGTACAGGCTATGATTCACGCACCTGACCGGCCCGAGTCCCATGACAGCACGCGAACAGCCCCTGCCCGCACAAGACGACCTGCACCCGGCGCGCAAGGCTTCCATCTCGCGTGACGACCTGCTGGCTGCCGCCCTCGCCCTTATCGGCCCGCACCGCAGCGTGTCCACGCTGAGCCTGCGCGAAGTCGCCCGCGAGGCCGGGATCGCCCCGAATTCGTTCTATCGCCAGTTCCGCGACATGGATGAACTGACGGTTGCCCTGATAGACTTGGCCGGCCGTTCGCTGCGCACCATCATCGGTCAGGCACGGTTGCGCGCTGCCGACAGCAACCGCGGCGTGATCCGCCTGTCGGTGGAAACCTTCATGGAGCAGCTACGCGCCGACGACCGGCTGATGCATGTGCTGCTGCGTGAAGGCACGGCCGGCTCGGATGCGTTCAAGCATGCGGTGGACCGCGAGTTGGGTTACTTCGAGGAAGAGCTGAAAGCCGACCTGGTGCGACTGGCCGCACTGGACGGTGCAACCCTGCACGAGCCCGCACTGGCTGCCAAAGCCATCACCCGGCTGGTGTTCGCGATGGGCGGCAGCGCGATTGATCTGCCCGAAGAGCGCGACCCTGAATTGATCGAAGAAATGTCGCAGATGATCCGCATGATCAT
>QFOV01000381.1 GCA_003248565.1 Stenotrophomonas sp. | reverse complement strand
CTGATCGCTGGCCTGCCGGGCCACGTCAACTTCGACACCATCCCGTGGGTCATCTACACCGAGCCGGAACTGGCATGGGTCGGCAAGACCGAAGCCCAGCTCAAGGCCGAGGGCATCCCGTACAAGGCCGGCAGCTTCCCGTTCGCCGCCAACGGCCGCGCCGTCGCCATGGTGGAGCCGGCTGGCTTCGTCAAGGTGCTGGCACACGCCGAAACCGACCGCGTGCTGGGTATGCACCTGGTTGGCGCCAATGTCTCCGAGCTGGTGCACGAAGGTGTGCTGACCATGGAGTTCAGCGGCTCGTCCGATGACCTGGCCCGCATCTGCCACGCCCACCCGTCGCTGTCCGAGGCAGTGCACGACGCGGCGATGGCAGTGACCAAGCGCGCCATCCACAAGGCCAACTAAGCTCCACGGCCTGTGACCTGAAGGCTCCGCTCCGGCGGAGCCTTCTTGCTTTTGTAGTCCCCGGTCTGCACGCGCATTCATCGGTAGCAGAACGATCACCTCTTCCCATCCATCAGGAACAACACATGAAGTCCATCTGCGTCTATTGCGGCTCCAACCCCGGCGCCAAGCCCATCTACGTCGAACGCGCCACCGAACTTGGTACGCGCATCGCCAACGAAGGCCTGCGCCTGGTCTATGGCGGCGGCCGTACCGGCCTGATGGGCGCGGTGGCCGATGGCGTGCTCGCTGCTGGTGGCGAAGTCACCGGCGTGATTCCGCAGCATCTGGTGGACATGGAAGTGGCGCACAAGGGCGTGACCTCGCTGGAGATCGTCGGCTCGATGCATGAGCGCAAGTCGCGCATGTTCGACCTGTCCGACGCTTTCGTCGCCCTGCCCGGCGGCTTCGGTACCGCCGAGGAGATCTTCGAGATGCTGACCTGGCGCCAGCTCGGCATCGGCCACAAGCCCTGCGCCTTCCTCGACATCGACGGTTTCTACCAGCCGCTGATCGGCATGATCGACACCATGGTCAGCGAGCGCTTCCTGCACCCGGAACAGCGCGAAGACCTGTGGTACGGCGACGACGCCACGCAGATGCTGGAGTGGATGCGCAACTACTCGCCGGCCCAGGCCGACAAATGGTTCGACGAGAAGAAGCGCAACGCGCTGCGTTGAGGCAGCGGCAGTCTTTTTGCAGCAGCGGCGTGAGCCGCGAGGCTGGCGGCCCACACAGATCGCCAGCCTGCGCCCGGACAACAGCCAACGCAATTCCTGCAATCGCAATCGATACGTAGCGGAAGCATTCCCAGCTTCGCTGGCTGACACCGCCCCCGCATTCGGTTGCGGTTTTGTGGGAGCGGCGTCAGCCGCGAAGTTCGTATCCTGCACAGGCCAAAGGCCAATGAAACAGGCAACAGCAAACCCCTGCGTGCATCCTGCAATTGCAGTCTATGCGGCGCGGAGGCATAGGTGGCTTCGCGGCTGACGCCGCTCCTACAACACCAGTGTGCTTAGGCGTGCTGCAGGGCCTGTTCGCGCGCGGCCGGGTAACCCAACAGGTAACCCTGGCCGAAGTTGCAGCCCAGTTCCTTCAACGTCTGCAGCTGCCGCTCGTTCTCGATGCCCTCGCCTATCGTCTCGATGCCCAGCGTGCGCGCAAGCGACAGCACGCCTTCCACCAGGGTAAGGGTGCTGTTGCCGCTTTCATCGTGCAGGCCGGCAACAAAACTGCGGTCCACCTTCAGCGCGCTGATCGGGAAGCGATGCAGATAGGACAGCGCCGAATAGCCGGTACCGAAGTCATCCAGCTGCACCACCACGCCGCGCTCACGCAGCTGGTGCAAGGCGCGCAGGGTGCGCGGCTCGTCATCGAGCAGGGCCATCTCGGTGATTTCCACCCGCAGCCGCTCCGGGTCAGCGCCCGCAGCATCCAGCATCCCCAGCAAACGCGGTGCGAACTCAGCCGAACGGAAATGCCGCGGCGACACGTTCACCGAAATGTAGCCGACAGCCGACGCCGCCATGTCCTGCATGACCTGTTCGTAGATCTGCCAGTCCACCTGCTCGATCAGGCCGCTCTCTTCGCCCAGCGATAGAAAGTCCCCTGGCACCAGCACACCGCGCCGCTCGTGTTGCCAGCGCAACAGCGCTTCGTGACCGACGACCTTGCCATCGAGCAAGGACACGATGGGCTGGTAATACGGCAGGAAATCACGCTTCTTGATCGCCCTTCGCAGGTCCGCCTCCAGCTCCAGGCTGCGCATGGCTTCGTCGTGCATCGCACCGTCGAACATCACGCAACGGTCCTGGCCCTTGAGCTTGGCCCGGTACATGGCCGCATCCGCGTCGCGCAGCAGGTCCGCGCCAGAGGTATAGCGCGCATCCCATACCGCGATTCCGATACTGCCGGAGGGGAACAGCTCGCGCCCGTCCACCCACATCGGCGCTTCCAGCGCCCTGAGCAGACGCCGCCCCAGGTCCATCGCCGCATTCGAACCGCGATCAGAGTGCACAAGCAGCGCGAATTCGTCGCCACCCAGCCGCGCCACCACGTCATCACCACGGACCAGACCCACCAGTCGGCG
>QFOV01000380.1 GCA_003248565.1 Stenotrophomonas sp. | reverse complement strand
CTGCTTGCATTCGCGTCCGGGAACCCGGAACTTGTTGGCTATCGCGAACCGTTGCTGGCCTACCGTGGCCGCTACGGGAGCAATCCGACAGGCTGATAGCAGGGGGCTGCCATGGTGCCGAATCCGTCCAAAACCGCCGCGACGTTGGTGCTGATGCTGGCTGCACTGGCACTGCCGGCGCTGGCGCAGAACAAGCCAGCCGATCCCGGCAAGAAGCTGTATTGCTGGGATGAAGGCGGCAAGCGCATCTGTTCGGACACCTTGCCACCGGAAGCGGTGAACAAGGCGCGCGAGGAGTTCAACGCCCGTAGCGGCATCCGCGGTGCGGATGTGCAGCGCGCGCTCACCGCCGAAGAACGTGCCGACGCGGCCCTGGCCAAAGCCCAGGAAGAAGTGGACGCAGCGGCGGCTGATACGCGCAAGCGTACCGAGCAGGCGATGCTGTCCACGTACGCCACTGAAGATGATCTGCGCCGTGTGTTCAGTGAGCGCACGGCGATTGTGGACAACAACGTCAAGACTGCGGTCTTCAACGTGACCAGTCTGCGTGGCGCGTTGGCGACACAGCTCACCGCTGCAGGCAACAAGGAATTGGCCGGGCAGAAGGTGCCTGACAAGCAGGCTGGCGAGATCCGCCAGCGTCACAACGAGCTGCTGGCGCAGCTGCGCCTGCAGACCGCGTTTGAGCAGCAGCGACAGGCGCTGGAAGTTGAAATTGCCGAGAGCCTGGCGCGGTATCGCGAGCTGAAGGGGATTGCAGCGCCGGTTGATGCCGCAGCGGCTGCAACCGCACCTACTGCCAGCACAGAGCCTGCCAAAGGCTGAGCGGTAGCCGGTAGGCGGTAGTGCCGAGCCATGCTCGGCAGGGGCTTTCCCGATCAATTGTTGGATTGAGAATGAAAGCGGCCTGAGGGCCGCTTTCTTCTTAAAAGCTTCCAGTCAAAAGCTTCCCCTCATCCGCCCCTTCGGGGCACCTTCTCCCGCTCGCGGGAGAAGGGATTGGCTTCCTGCGGCTGCATGTCCGCGAGTTACTGAAGGTCCAAGGGCGGCTGAAAGTCCACGAACCGCAGCAGAGCCGGTCGCAAGCCATGACCGCAATCCCTTCTCCCGTTTACGGGAGAAGGTGCCCGGAGGGCGGATGAGGGGGCTCTTGGCTGCTCCTGCTCTTGGCTCCTGCTCTTGGCTCCTGCTCTTGGCTCCTGCTCTTGGCTCCTGCTCTTGGCTCCTGCTCTTGGCTCCTGCTCTTGGCTCCTGCGCTTGGCTCCTGCGCTTGGCTCCTGCGCTTGGCTCCTGCGCTTGGCTCCTGCGCTTGGCTCCTGCGCTTGGCTCCTGCGCTTGGCCTTCTGGCTTCTGGCCTCTGCCACAGCGTCGCTCCCATCACAGTCCCAGCCCCCCACCCCAATCCCCACTTTTTACGTGCCTTTTACGCCAGCCCCAGCCCGGCAGCGTCGATCGTTTACGCCCCCCGGGCGGACGATAGCGGCCTGATCGGGGTGATCAGACTTGTCGCTCGCGCCTGCCTGCCGCCCTACCCGTCCATCGACGCGTACTCCGGCATCCCCGGCCGCGTCCTGATCCTGATTCGAGGTTTCCATGCCCGGCTGGCTTGCTCTGTTGTGCGGCGTAGTGGTGCTGATCGCCGCTGCCTACCTGTTGTACGCGGTCCTACGACCTGAGTCGTTCTGAGGAGCGCCATCGTGATTGAACCCATCCTCATCATTCTGGCCAGCCTGGCGCTGGCATGGCCGCTCGGTCTGTACCTGGCGCGCTTGATGCGCGGTACGCCGATGCGTATCGACGTCCTCTTCCATTGGATCGAAAAGCCGCTGTACCGCGTGCTCGGGGTTGATCCCAACCACTCCATGTCCTGGCGCGGTTATGTGGTCGCGTTCCTGATCAGCAACCTGGTGTTGGCGCTGCTGACCCAGGCGGTGTTCATGACCCAGGCCTGGTTGCCGTTGAACCCGGACAACATTCCCAACATGCGTTGGGACACCGCGCTGCACACCATGGTGTCGTTCCTGACCAACACCAACCAGCAGCACTACAGCGGCCAGGCGCAGCTGTCCTATTTCGCGCAGATGACCGGCATCACCGGCCTGCAGGTGATCACCCCGATGATGGGCTTGGCACTTGCAGTGGCAACGCTGCGTGCCTTGTTCATGAAGCCTGCCAGCAACGACACCGGCAATGCCCCCGTACGCGTCACCGTGGGCAACTACTACGCCGACGTGGTGCGCCTGTGCCTGCGCTTCCTGCTGCCGCTGTGCCTGGTGTGGACGCTGCTGCTGAACTGGCAGGGCGTGCCTTCCACGCTGGCCGCTGGCCCGCAGGCGACGCCGATCGATGCCAGTGCCGGCATGGACACGCAGAAGATCCCGCTCGGCCCGGTCGCGGCGATGGTCGCAGCCAAGCAGCTCGGCGCCAATGGTGGCGGCTGGTACGGCCCGAACAGCGCCTTCCCGCTGGAAAACCCGACGCCCTTGTCAAATGCACTGGAAATGATCGGCATCCTGCTGATCCCCATGGCCATCATCTGCATGCTCGGCAGCTTCACCGGCCGGCGTCGCTTTGGTGCGCTGGTGTTCGGCTGCATGCTGACCATGTCGGTGCTGTCCACCAGCGCCAGCCTGTGGTTGGAAGGGCACAGCGCCAGCGCCGCCAGCGCCTTGCTGATGGAAGGCAAGGAAGCACGCTTCGGTGCCGATGGCACGGCGCTGTGGTCGTCCATCACCACCCAGGTGCAGAACGGCTCGGTCAACGGCATGCATGATTCGCTGAGCCCGCTCGGCGGCATGATGCCCATCGTCAACATGCTGATCAGCGCGATCTGGGGCGGCATCGGCTGCGGCATCCAGCAGTTCCTGGTCTATCTGATGATGGCAGTGTTCCTGGCCGGCCTGATGACCGGACGCACGCCCGAACTGCTCGGCCGCAAGCTGGAAACACCGCAGGTACGCCTGCTCGCGGTGCTGGTGTTGCTGCAGCCGATCACCCTGCTCGGGCTGACCGCGCTGACCCTGGCCATCCCCGGCCTGGCCGGCACCTCCAACCCCGGTTTCCATGGCATCAGTCAGGTGTTCTACGAGTTCACTTCGGCCTATGCCAACAACGGCTCGGGCTTTGAAGGACTGGCCGACAACACCGTGTGGTGGAACCTGAGTTGTGCACTGGTGTTGGCGCTGGGTCGTTTCCCGATCCTGATCATCCCGCTGGTCATCGCCACCCAGCTGGCCGCCAAGCGGCAGGTGCCGCAAAGCGCGGGCAGCCTGCAGATTGAAACCCCGACCTTCGCATTGACGCTTCTCTGCGTGGTCATTGTCCTTACCGTGCTGCAGTTCCTGCCAGCGCTGGTGCTTGGCCCGGTGGCCGAACACCTGAGTCTGCTGGCCCTGCAGGGAGCCCCCTCACCGTGAACGCCCCCATGAACCGCTCCGCCTCTCCTGCGGCATCTTCTCCTGCGGCAGCCCGCCGCCCCGCCCTGCTCGATGCCGCCGGCCTGCGCCGTGCCCTGTTCGACTCGGTCCGCAAGCTGTCACCGCTGCACCTGCTGCACAACCCGGTGATGGCGGTGGTGATGGCCGGCACCGTGCTGGCCTTGATCGTCACCCTCAGCGGCACCGCGCCGTTGGGCTTTGGCCTGGCCGTCACCGCGATCCTGCTGGTGACGGTGCTGTTCGGCAATTTCGCCGAAGCCG
>QFOV01000379.1 GCA_003248565.1 Stenotrophomonas sp. | reverse complement strand
TGGCGTCGCCGCCGGCAAGAAGGCCTCCGACGAGTACACCGCCAAGCGCTACCACCAGCAGGGTGACGAATGGCAGGCCGACTGGACCTTCGCCGGTGCAGCGCGTGACCTGGAAGTGCTCTATACCTTGGGCGAGAAGCTGGCCAACTCGCGTGACTGGCCGAACTGGAGCCCGGAAGAGAGTTTCCGCGCGACGCGTGATGCGAGTGCGGCAGAGCGCAAGTAAGGCTTGAAGCTCCAGGCTCTTGAAGCTATTGAAGCTATTGAAGCCCCTCTCCCGTTCACGGGAGAGGGGTTGGGGTGAGGGCAGCTTTTGCTTTAGAGCGCAGCGATCCTGCGCTTGAGGCTTTAGCGGTGAAGCCCCTGCCGAGCATGGCTCGGCACTACAAGCCCCTCTCCCGTAAACGGGAGAGGGGTTGGGGAGAGGGCAGCTTCTGCGCAGCGCGCAGCGCGCAGCGCTGCCGTGCCTTCAGGCGTTACCGGTAAAGCCCCTGCCGAGCATGGCTCGGCACTACAGGCCCGTTTCCCTGCGGGAGAGGGGTTGGGGTGAGGGTCGGGGACCCATAAATACATACAGCCCCCAAGAATCCTGTCACCGCACCATCAAGGAAGACCCATGACAAACATCAGCGCCTGCGGCGCGATCCTGTGCCTGGTTGGCATCACCTCCTCGTTGTGGGCCTCTGCCGCGCCCTTGCCGGCAAACTGGCAGATGTTGCCGACCGCGCAGCAGGCGCCAGAGAAAGGCCTGCCGTCAGCCCTGCAGACACCGTTGCTGGCCAAACAGCAACGCCCCTTGGACACGGTGGAACTGCTGGTGGCGTTGCCGTTCGAGCAGGTGCTGCCGGTGGTGCAGGCCAGCCTGGCACCGCTGGGCAAATTCAATGCGCCAGTACAGCGCACCCGCGTGGCCTACATGGATCACGGCTGGGGCAATGTGCTGATCGCGCGCCGCCCGGAATTGAAGGCCGAGTTCATCCGTCGCTACCGCATGCCTGCGTTGCAGACGGCGGTGGAGCAGGGCGCCCTGCTGGCCGAGGAACTGCCGCTGCGCGAGCAGCGCCTGCAGCGCGATGCCACGGTCGATGCGATGAGCGACAAGCTGGCCGAACTGCAGGGCAGCTTCGCCAGCTGGCAGGCCAGCGCCGAACAGAAGCACGGTGTACTCGGCCGCGCCAAAAGCACGATCGAAGTGCGGGTGATGCAGGTCGACGAAGCGCTGGGCAAGCCGGCCACGGCAATCAGCTTGAGCCGAACCGACGACTGGCCAAACCCGAATGGCGGCATCGTCGACCAGCTGCGCGAGTTCAACGTGATGGGCGGTGGGCCCTCGCCACGTTTGAGCCGCCGCCGCGTGCCGGAGGCGGTGTTCACGCCGGTGTACGACGCCGTGCGCGCGCTGCCCGGTGCAGCCCTGCAGATCGGCGTCGGCGCCAGTGATTGGCAGCTGCCGGCGCAGGCAGACGCTCGCATCGTCGAACCGACCTTGACGGCGCCGGGCGGCAACAAGGACGCGACCGCAGCGCAACGCCTGCTGCCCTTCGGCAGTGGCGACTACTACGACATGCGGCCGCTGGCCGACGGCAGCGTACTCCTGCTCAGCAGCTATCCCGAGGCCTTGTGGCGCTGGGCGCCGGGTATGGGCGAGAAGCCGCAGCGTTTGTGGCAAGCCAGCGCGGATGCCGGCCGCGCAGGCCTGAGCGTTGACCCGCAGGGCCGCACTGCCTGGCTGGCGGTACAGCGGCAGATCGTGGAGTACAGCCTGGAACAGCAACGTGCGATCGCACATCCGCTGCGCTGGGCAGCCGGTGTGCGCCAACCGATCAGCGGCGGCTGGAAGTGGACGCATGACACGCAAGGCCGGCCGGTGCCGTACGACCATGCCCTGGACGGCGGTGGGGCAATTCGCGATGTGCTGCGCGTGCTTGAGCCGCAGGCGACGCCATCGGCCGATGGTGAGCCGTGGATCTATACGCAGCGTTTCGATGCGCCACGGCAAGGCGTGGTTGGTGGCTATCCGGGCAACTCGCTGGTCAAGCCGGTGCGCTGGGACAGGTCGGGGCAGGGATTCTGGATCGAGGACCCGGCAGGCTTGACCCAGTTGGATGGCACAACCGGGCGGGTCAGTCGCGTGCTGACCCTGCCACGCCGCTTCGGCAAGGTGGATGGCAATGACGACACCGGCATGGCGCAGTGGGTGCCAGCGCCACTGGGCTCGGCCAAGGGCGGTTGGGTTGCGGTCGGCTTCGTGCTGATGGAAGGCAACCGCCGCGATCCGGGCATGCATGTGGTGGATCTGGCCAGCGGCAAGCTGCGCTATTCGTTGGCGTTGCCGGGGCTGAACGCATTGAATGCGGCAACGGCCTCGGCCGATGGACGTCCTGTCATTGAATCCCAGCCGCTCCGCCTGCTGGGACCTGCGCCAGCTGCATTGGGCGCCGCAGGGTGACGCGCTGATCGGCCTGTGTGGCGATGGCGTGTCGCGGTGGGCGCTGCCGGCCGAGTGGAGATCCAGGTAGTGCCGAGCCATGCTCGGCAGAGGCCGGCCCGGTAATGCCCAGGTAGTGCCGAGCCATGCTCGGCAGGGGCTTTCCCGGTGAGCCCCCTTGCCGAGCATGGCTCGGCACTACAGTTCCAACCGGCTTTTCCATCCCCGCCAATCCGGGCTTGGTCGCCCTTTTCCGGGTTTCGTCGCAGGCCGCTTGCAGCCTGTCCGGCGGCGCCTATGCTCGATCCCAATCCCTACGGTGACTGCCCCATGTTCGCCAGCCTCTTCCTCGGTTTCCGCATCCTCGCCGCCTGGGCGCTGACGATCCTCGTCGCCGCGTTCCTGTGGAGTGGCCTGTTCAGCGGCATGGACCGGTCGCCGGGCTGGATCTTCGGCCTCGCTGCGATGGCGTTGGCGGTGTTCGCGCTGACTGCCGTGGTTGGCCATATCCGCCGCGTCACCCTGATTGCCGATCGCCTCGACGCACAGTCGCTGGCCAATCGCCATCGCCGCCAGGTGGAGCTGCCGTTGGATGCGCCCACCGCATTCGCGCTGCTGGAGCAGGTCATCGGGCAGATGCCGCGTATCGAACGCCTGGAGCGCTCGGTTGGCACCTTGCAGCTGCGCGCTACCCAGCGCCGCGCCGATCCCTACGGCGAGCGTCCGCCCTCACGCTGGAATCCGATGGCGCGGCTGGCAATCAAGCACAACCAGATCACCGCCCGCGTGATTCCCGGCGCGGATACCAGCAGCGTCACCCTGTTCTTCGAGCCCGATGCCGGCGCCTGGGTCGACCTGTGGCTGCTGGATGAAGGTAGCAACTACGAGAACGCCGAAGCCATCACCCATGCCTTGAGCGGCAAGGTTGCCCAGCAGCGCCGCGAAGAACGCGCACAGGCTGCACGCACCGAGGCCGAAAAAGAACTCAGCGTGGCCCGTTTGAACCTGCTGCATGCGCAGGTTGAGCCGCACTTCCTCTACAACACGCTGGCCAACGCGCAGGTACTGACCCGCAGCGATCCGGCCCGTGCCGAGCAGATGCTGGGGCACCTGATCCAATACCTGCGCAGCTCCCTGCCCGGCATCGACCAGTCGGTGTCCACGCTGGGACAGGAACTGGAGCGGGTGAAGGCCTATCTGGAAATCCTGCAGATCCGCATGGGCTCGCGGCTGACGTTGCAGATCGATGTGCCCGAGCACCTGCACGGCGTCAGCCTGCCGTCGATGTCGCTGCAGACCCTGGTCGAGAACGCGATCAAGCATGGCCTGGAGCCCAAGAGCGGCGGCGGCACGGTGTGGATATTGGCGCGCGAGCTGGATGGCCAGTTGACGATCACCGTCGCCGACGACGGCCAGGGCATCAGCACCGACAACAGTGGCACCGGCATCGGCCTGAAGAACCTGCGCGAGCGCCTGCGCCTGAGTTGCGGCGAGCAGGCCACGCTTGCGCTGGTTTCCAACTTCCCCAGCGGCATGGCCGCCACCATCAGCCTGCCCAAGCAGCTTGCCTCGCCACCACCGGTCGTCGCCGCCGCAACGACAGCTGCGCCGGCAAACAACGCGCCGGTGCAGGCAACAGTGAATATCCCGGAGCTGCCCCGTGCATCTTGAAGCCCTCATTGCCGAAGACGAGCCGCTGCTGCGTCAGGCCCTGGTGGCCCAGCTGCAGCGCCTGTGGCCTGAGCTGGACATCGTCGCCGAATGCGAGGACGGTGCCGCCGCGCTGGAAGCGCTGGAGACACACAAGCCCGATCTGGCCTTCCTCGACATCCGCATGCCCGGCATCACCGGCCTGGACGTGGCCCGCGCGCTGCAGCGGCTGAGCCCGCAGACCGAGGTGGTGTTCGTCACCGCCTACGATCAGTACGCGATCAGCGCGTTTGAACAAGGCGCGGTCGACTACCTGCTCAAGCCGGTCAGTGATGAGCGGCTGGTGGCGACCCGTCAGCGCGTGCTGGCGCGCAGGCAGAGTGGCAACACCGATCCAAGCGTGCTGGAGCGGCTGCTGCAGCAGCTGGCAAGGCAACCCGCCGCGCCATTGGCCGCACCGCCGCTGGCCTGGATCACCGCCAGCAATGGTCGCGAAACCCGCCTGGTGATGCTGGACGAAGTGCTGTATTTCCGCGCCGACAGCAAATACACGGTGGTGGTCACCGCCGAGGAAGAATTGCTGCTGCGCAGCTCGCTGCGCGAACTGACGGCTGCCCTGGACGCCAACAGCTTCCGCCAGATCCACCGCGCCACCATCGTCAACATGAAGGCGGTGGCGGCGGTGAGCCGCGATGACAGCGGCCGCGGCGTACTACGGCTGAAACAGCGCAGTGAAACGCTGATGGTCAGTCAACCCTTCATGAGTCTGTTCCGCGGCATGTGATGCCGCCCCCGCTTGCCGGAGTATTGCCATGCATTACCTGACAGTTTTGATCGGCAGCCTGCTGTCGATGCTGGGCATCCATGAAAC
>QFOV01000378.1 GCA_003248565.1 Stenotrophomonas sp. | reverse complement strand
AGCATGGGCGCCAGCGGCTTCGGTTACGAAGTGGCCCGCAACTTCGGCCATGAGCTGCTGCCGACGCGTGCCGGGCTGGTGCCGCTGACCCTGAGCGGCACCCACCAGGAACGCTTCGCCGAGCTCAGCGGCGTTGCGTTGCCGGTGGAGGCGCGCTGCAACGGTAAGAGCTTCCGTAACTCGATGCTGATCACCCATCGCGGCGTCAGCGGCCCGGCGATCCTGCAGATCTCCTCGTACTGGCAACCGGGCAATGACCTGCGACTGGACCTGCTGCCCGATCACGATGCAGCCGAATGGCTGCGGCAGATGAAGCGCGAGCGCGGCGCCTCCGAGCTGCGCACCGTGCTGTCCGAAGTGATGCCGCGGCGGCTGGCCCTGCGTCTGTGCGAGCAATGGCTGAAGGACAAACCGATGCGGCAGATGGACGAGCCCGAGCTCAAGGCCGCCGCCAGCCTGCTGTCCGATTTCCCGCTGGTCGCCAGCGGCACCGAGGGCTACCGCACCGCCGAAGTCACCCTGGGCGGCGTGGATACGCGCAAGGTGTCTTCCTCGACGATGGAATCGCAGCTGGTACCCGGCCTGCACTTTGTCGGCGAGGTACTGGACGTGACCGGCTGGCTGGGCGGCTACAACTTCCAATGGGCCTGGGCCTCCGGACGTGCCGCCGGGATGGCGGTGTAAGCGGATTCGGCAGATCGGCAAGCCGGTCACACCGCTGCACACAGCAGCTGCGGGGAGGTGTTGCGGCCGCTGGCGACGGCGCCCCGAAGGCGGCCTTGGGACTACACTCACGGGAGTACGTCACAGGCAAGCGATCTGCGCATAGACGCCAGCGACGTGCATCGTGTATTAAACCCCGTCCCCCGGGAGTCCTGAATGCAGAACGCCAAAGACATCACCTTGCGCTTGCTGATCGTTGACGACAGTGCCGAGAGCGCCGAGGCCATCGTCAGCACCTTGCGCAACAGCGGCATCGCAGTGCGCCCGTCGCGGCCGCAGAGTGCCGAGGAGCTGAGCCAGGCACTGAGCCAACCCATCGACCTGGTGCTGGCAGCCAACTCTTACGCTATCCCGCAGTTGCTGCTGACCCAGCAGGTCGCGGCCAGCGGCAAGGACATCCCGATGATCCTGCTGACCGACAGCATCGATGCACAGATGCTGCTGGACTCGGCCGCCAACGGCATCCGCGCCATCGCGCTGCGCCAGCAGCCAGACCACCTCTTGTCGGTGGTGCAGACCGAATGGACCGACCTGCAGGCGCGCCGCGGCCTGCGCCGGATCGAGGCGCAGATGCGCGAGACCGAGCGCCGCTGCGACGCACTGATCTCGTCCTCGCGCGATCCCATCGCCTACATCCACGAAGGCATGCACATCCGCGCCAACGAAGCCTATCTGGACATGTTCGGATTCGAGTCGTTCGAGGATGTGGAGGGTATCTCGCTGTTGGACATGGTGGCGCCGCAGCACGTGGAGAACTTCAAGCAGCTGCTGAAGTCACTGAGCAAGGGCGAAGCGCCACCACCGCAATACGAAGTGCACGCACGCAACCAGGACGGCGACACTTTCCCGGCGACGATGGAATTCACCGCTGCCACCTATGAAGACGAGAGCTGTTTCCAGATCGTGTTCCGTCGCCGCGAGGAGTTTGATCCGGAACTGGCACGCGAAGTCGAAGCGCTGCGCCAGCGCGACCAGGTCACCGGCCTGCTCAACCGCCCGACTTTCATGGTCCAGCTGGAGAAGGCCGTCGCCCAGGTTGGGCGCAGCGATGGCCAGTATGGCTTCCTGCTGGTCGAACCGGATCACTATGCACGCCTGCTGCCCGATATCGGACTGGATTCGGCAGACGCATTGATTGCGGCCCTCGGCCAGAAGCTGGCCCAGGCTGTTGGCGAGGACGCGCAGCTGGCGCGCTTTGGCGAGCATAGCTTTGCCCTGCTTACCGAGGGTGATTACACACATACCTCGCAGATGGCTGAGCGGGTACGCGGCGCCTTTGCCTCCTCGGTGTTCAGCATCGGCGAGCGCTCGGCCACCGTCACCGTCAGCATCGGCGGCGTGCAGGTGGGCGAGAAGATCGCCAGCGTTGGCCAGGTCCTGAACCGCGCCAATGACTGCGCACGCGCCGCGACTGAACTGGGCGGCAATACCTTCAAGGTATTCGATCCGGGCGCGGCCGACCGCGTCGAGGAAGAGCGCATCCAGAGCTGGGTACAGCGCATCCGCCAGGCCGTCGCTGGTGATGGCTTCCATCTGCGTTTCCGCCCCGTGCTGAACCTTATGGGCGAGCCGATCCAGCTGTATGACACCTCGCTGCAGATGGAAAACAACGGCGAGATGGTGGGACCGCCCAGCTTCCTGCCGATCGCACAGGAACACGGGTTGTTGGCGCCGATCAACCGCTGGGTGGTGGCCAACGCCATCCGCGCGCTGGGCGAGCGGCGCCGTGCCGGTCACCGCACGCACCTGATGGTACGCATCACCCCGGAGTCCTTCTCCGACCCCGAGCTGCTGACGGTGATCCGCAATGGCCTGCAGGCCGAAGGCGTGGAAGGCGCGCAGCTGTGGCTGCAGATTCCCGAGGCCAAGGTATTCACC
>QFOV01000377.1 GCA_003248565.1 Stenotrophomonas sp. | reverse complement strand
GCGATGCCCAGCACGTAGTCGATGGCATCGGCGCCAACGCCGGCACCGGCCAGTGCACCACCGACGGTGGTGTTGGAGCTGGTGACGTACGGGTAGGTGCCGTGGTCGATATCGAGCAGAGCGCCCTGCGCGCCTTCGAACAGCACGCGCTTGCCCTGCTTACGCAGGTCATGGCAGATGCCGGCAACGTCGGACTTCATCGGCTCGACGTATTCGCCGAAGGCCAGTGCTTCCTGGTACACGGTGTCGAAATCCACCGGCTCCACGCCCAGGTACTTGGTCAGCACGAAGTTGTGGTAATCCAGCGCGGCACGCAGCTTTTCAGCCAGCTGTTCCGGGTAATGCAGGTCGGCGATGCGGATGCCGCGACGTGCAACCTTGTCTTCATAGGCCGGGCCGATGCCGCGACCGGTGGTGCCGATGGCCTTGCCACCAGCGGCCTTCTCACGCGCCTGGTCCAGGGCGATGTGGTACGGCATGATCAGCGGCGCTGCCGGCGAGATCTTCAGGCGCGAACGGACTTCAACGCCAGCCGTCTCCAGCTCTTCGATTTCCTTGCGCAGGGCAGCCGGGGAAATCACCACGCCATTGCCGATCAGGCACAGCGCGTCATCGCGCAGGATGCCGGACGGAATCAGGTGCAGGACGGTCTTCTTGCCGTTGATGACCAAGGTATGGCCGGCGTTGTGACCACCCTGGAAACGAACAACTGCGCCGATTTCTTCGGTCAGCAGATCGACGATCTTGCCCTTGCCTTCATCGCCCCACTGGGCGCCGAGAACGACAACTGATTGACCCATGACGGGTAACTCCTGAGTTTGCTGCGGCCATCGGGGCCGCGGACGGGGCCGTGCGCTGCGCTGCGGTCCGCCATCATGGACGCCCCATCGGGGAGCATCCGGCAAACGCCAGGGCCATACACGGAAAAAGCCGAACGGGGCACTCCAGGAGGAGTAAGCCCGACCGGCTTTTGTGGATTATCCGGGTTTTGCCTGACAGCTACCACCCCTGCGAGTACAGCTTGGTACGGGCGTCAGGGTTTGGTTCAGTGGCGAACCCACCACAGGACGGCCAAGCCGATGAACAGCGCCGCAGCGCCCATTCCGCGCAGGGATGCAGCGGGCTGTTCCAGCATCTGCGCCGCCATCCGCTTCCACGCCAAGGGCGCGATGAACAGGAACAGGCCTTCGATGATGGCAACGAGGCAGAGGGCGGAAAAGAGGTCTTGCATGCGTCAGAGTCATCAAAAACCGGGTAGTGCCGAGCCATGCTCGGCAGGGCCATTACCGGGATAGCCGCTGTAGGAGCGGCGTCAGCCGCGAAGCCGGCAGCGATGACATCACGGGCTTGGCAGCAACCTCATCAGCCCCGGGCTCCGCGGCTTACGCCGCCGCCGAATAATGTTTGGAAAGCCCCTGCCGAGCATGGCTCGGCACTACAGCCCCCCTCTCCCGAGGGGAGAGGGGCTAAGGGTCAAGCGATCAGCGATCGCTCTTCATGTACTGCAGGAACGGGTCGTTCTTGTCGAGCACGATCACGCCGTTGCCGTCGGTCATCGAGGCGCGGTAGGCCTCCAGGCTGCGGTAGAAGGCGTAGAACGACGGATCGGCCGAACCGGCCTTGCCGTAGATCGACGCGGCCTGGGCATCGCCCTCACCGCGCAGCTGCTGCGCATCACGTTCGGCTTCGGCCACGATCACGGTGCTTTCGCGGTCGGCCTGGGCGCGGATGGTCAGCGACTGCTCCTCGCCCTCGGCGCGCAGCTTGGCGGCTTCCTGCTTACGCTGGGCGCGCATGCGCTCGTAGACGTCGGCAATCACCTGGCTGTCGGTCGGCAGGTCGATCTGCTTGATGCGCAGGTCGATGATCTCCATGCCCAGGGCGGCAATCGCCTCGTTGATCGACTTCAGCTGGCCAGCAATCAGCTCGCCACGGTCACCGGACACCAGCGCCTGCAAGGTGCGTGAATTGATCTGGTTGCGCAGCGAGTCGGTGATGATCGGTGCGAGGCGGGCGTTGACGATCTTGCTGTCGCCGCCAGTGGCGCGGTAGTAGGCGCGCACGTCGGAAATCCGACCAATGGCGAAGAAGTCGACGCTGACGTCCTTCTGCTCGGCAGTGAAGTAACGCGCCGGGGCGGTGTCCAGCACCTGGAAGCGACGGTCGAACACGCGCACGGTTTCAACCAGCGGCACCTTGAAGTGCAGGCCCGGCTTGATGTCGGCACGCACCACCTTGCCCAGGTTGAGCACCATGGCGGTCTGGTCTTCGCGGACCACATAGACCGAACCCAACAGGCCCAGCAACACCGCGACGAGTACGCCGATAACGACTGAATTTTTCATCGGCCGGCCTCCTCACGCGATGCCGAGCGCGAGACCGAACGGTCCGCGTTGCGAATGCTGTCGGTCGCTGCCGGCAAGGCCGGTGCCACCATTTCCGGGGTCAGCTGCGGGGCGTTGCCGGTCTTGCTGGCATCGGCCGGCATCGGCACGTAGATCAGCTGGCGGCCGTCGCCACCGATGACCTTGCGGTTCTCGGCCAGCACCTGCTGCACGGTTTCCAGCCACAGGCGCTTGCGGGTGACTTCCGGCGCGTTCTTGTACTCACCCTGCAACAGGGTGAAGCGGCGGGCGTCACCTTC
>QFOV01000376.1 GCA_003248565.1 Stenotrophomonas sp. | reverse complement strand
GAACATGCCTTCCTGCACGCCCTCGCCCTGCGCTTCGGCCGCATTGCGGGTGCACAGGTAGCGGGTGCGGCCCTTGGCCAGCGCAACGGTGGCCTGCAGACCGGTGGACTTGAGGAAGTTGGGGATGTCGCGCTCGACCAGCTGCGACTGCAAGGCCACGGTGCCAGTGCTGATCACCAGCTTCTTCTTGCTGGCCAAGGCAATCGGCACGCCGGCGGTGAGGTAGCCCAGGCTCTTGCCGACGCCGGTAGGTGCTTCCACCACGCCGACGCCGCCTGTGCCCAGCGCGCGCGACACCACGCCTATCATCTGGCTCTGCGAGCGGCGCGTGCTGAAGCCCGGCGTGTTTGCCTGCAGCTTGCTGTAAGCGTCACGGATGCCGGTTTTGATGTCCTCGGTCAGCGCCCGTGGTGCTTCTACTTTTTCCGTCACGCCAACCTGCCAGCAGCTCAATCAAGGCGGGTATTTTCCCATACCCGCCCGCATTCACCGAATGCGTTGCCGGCTCAGGGTTTACCGGGAGCCTGTGGCCGCCGCAGGGCCTGCACCAGCGCCCAGGCCAGCATGATGTAACCGACCGCTTCCAGCAGCGCCAATCCAACATGACCGATGCTGAGCAGCGTATTCATCGCGCCCATGCCGGAATAATTGCCAGTGGCGATGAGCACCAGCGGTATTGCCGTCAGCCCACCGCCTATCAAGGTGACGGCCAGCAGCAACGAAAGTGCGCCCAATGCCACGCTGCGCACCTTGCCGCGCGGGGTATCGAGCAGCATCACCACGGCAACGCCAAGCGCGATCATGATCGGCAGGCGGTAACCGATGGAAACCAGCAGGGTGGTCAGCAATTCAGTGGGTTCCATGTCCGGCCTCAGTCCGCGGTGACCAACAGCGCGTCACCGGCGCGCAGTTCGGCATAGATCGCATCGGTCTCCGGGCGCATGCCATGCCATTGCTGGAAGCTCTCGGCGGCCTGCTCGACCAGCATGCCCAGGCCATCAAAGCTGTTGCGGCAGCCCGCCGCGCGCGCCCAGGCCAGGAACGGAATCGATGCCTCGCCGTAGTTCAGGTCCACCGCCGTGGTCATGCTGTTGACCAGCGACAGCGGCAGGTTGAAACCGCTGCCCTCGCCGCGTGCGGCCGAGGTGGCATTGATGATCAGCTCGAAATCGCCCTGCTCGCGCAGGTCATCCCAATACGCGGAGATGGCGCGACCGGGTTCGCTCATCGCATCGACCAGCGCGTCGGCGCGTTCGGGCGAACGGTTGACCACGATCAGTTCGAGAATGCCGGCATCCAGCAGCGCCGGTGCCACACCGCGTGCGGCGCCACCGGCACCGAGCAGCAGCACCCGACGGCCGCGCAGGTCCAGACCGTGGCGACCAGTGAGGTCACGCACCAGGCCGATGCCGTCAGTATTGTCGCCATGCCAGCGATCACCCTTGCGCAGCAGCGTGTTGACCGCACCGGCGCGATGCGCGCGCGAAGTAGTGGTGGTACACAGCGCGAACGCGGCTTCCTTGTGTGGCAGGGTTACGTTGGCGCCGACGCCGCCGTCAGCGGCAAAGGCTTCCAGCGCCGCCACGAAATCTTCGGGCGAGGCCTCGATGGCGCGGTAATCCACGGCGATGCCATGTGCCTTGCCGAACGCGGACTGGATGCGCGGCGACTGCGAATGGGCGATGGGCTGGCCGAAAACTGCGTAGCGTGGAGCGCTCATTGTGATCCTCTGCATGACCTAGACTGGACGCGACTTTGCTTGCTGGACCCGTATGCGGACCCGTCATTTGCTGCTCGCGCTGACCCTGAGTTTACCCTTTAGCCCCATGGCCTCGGCGCTTTCCGAGTTCGGCATCGAAGGCATGGGGGTAGTGTCCACCCGTGCAGATGAAATCCGCGCCACGTTGTCGGCGGACGGGCAACGCATCATCTGGGCCAGCAACCGCGAGGGCGGTGCCGGCGGCTGGGACCTGTGGCAGGCGACGCTGCAGGACAAGCGCTGGATGCAGCCGCAGCCACTGGCCTTGAACAGTGCCGCTGATGAGGTCGATCCCTTCCTCAGCGGCGATGGCCGCTGGCTGTACTTCGCCTCCAACCGGAAAGGCGGCCACGGCGGCTTCGACCTGTACCGGGCGGCCGTCGCCGCCGATGGCAGCCTCGGCCAGCCGCAGAACCTGGGTCCGGCGGTGAACGGCAGGCAGGACGAACGTTCACCCGCACTGGCCGACGACGGCCGGCTGTTGTTCTCCAGCAATCGTTCCGGTGGCAGCGGCGGTTGGGATCTGTGGCGTGCGCCGGCTGCAGGCGATGGTTTTGCCGCACCGTCCGCCTTGCTCGGCATCAATACCGCGGCCGACGAACTGGATGCGAGCTGGCTGGGTGGCGGCCGCGCGGTGGTGTTTGCCCGCGCCAATGCGGCGGGCGGTGCCCAGCTGTGGCTGTCGCAGTGCCGGCAGGGGCAATGGGGTGAGGCGACGCCGCTGGGCTTGTCGTTCAACAGCGCTGATGGCGATACGCGTGGCGCGGTGATTGATGCCAACAAGCCCGGAGAGCTGGTGGTCAGCGGCAAGGCGCGCTCACCACGGGCCGGCGGCATGGATCTTTACCGGATGAAGGCGCCATTGGTTGATGGGGATGATTCGTG
>QFOV01000019.1 GCA_003248565.1 Stenotrophomonas sp. | reverse complement strand
GGCGGCGCCAATCGCATTGAATTGTTCGAGAATCTGGAACAAGGCGGCACAACGCCGTCGTCCGGCAGCATCGCGGTTGCGCGCGAGCAGCTGCAGATCCCGTTGTTCGTATTGATACGCCCGCGTCCTGGTGACTTTCACTACGGAAGCGTGGAAGCGGAGATCATGCTGCGCGACATCGCGCATTGTCGGCAGCTGGGCTGCGATGGCGTAGTGATTGGCGCACTGACCGCTGACGCCGAGATAGACATGCCGCTATGCCGTGAACTGGTGAGCGCGGCCGGGCCAATGGACATCACCTTCCATCGTGCCTTCGATGCCGCCCGCGACCTGCCAGCCGCGCTGGAGCAGGTGGTTGAACTCGGGATCAAGCGCATCCTCAGCTCCGGTGGCTACGCCAGTGCTGCTGAAGGCAGTGCTGTGCTGGCCAATCTGGTGAAACAGGCCGGAACACGCCTGGACCTGATGGCCGGCGCAGGCCTGAATGCCCAGAACATCGGCAATGTCGCCCGACAGACTGGTTGCCTGCAGCTGCATGCTTCGGCCAAGGCGCAGCGACAGTCCGCCATGCGCTACCAGAACCCCGGCTTGCAGGGCTTGGACAACGATTGGATCCAAACCGAAAGCAGCGCGGTCAGGGCCTTGCGCATGGCCCTGGATGAGCTGGGCTGAGGATGCTCGATCCTCGCCGATTAAAGTGGTGAGTCACTTTAATCGGTGATCTGTAGCCTGAACATCGTCCCATGCAGGCCTTGCAGCCCGCGGCCATCGTTCTGGATCTTGTAGCAAGCATTGCGCACTGCCCGCGAGAGCACGGGCATCGCGTCGCGGGTTACCAGTCGATGCGCAGATCCACGGACGCGTTCCGCGCTTCGCCAAGCATGTCCAGGTTCCAATATTTGCGATTGAACACGTTGTTGACGTTGCCGGTCAGCGTGGCGTCACGACCTGCCAGCGTGGTGCGGTACTGGAAGCCGAGGTCGGTGATCGTGCGCCCTGGAATGAGGATGCGGTTGGCATCTTCGTAGTACTGCTCGCCGGAATAGCGCACCGTGCCGTGCAGGCTGAAGCCGGTCAGCAGGGCAGGGCGGTAGTCGAAGTTGGCGACGTAACTACGCGGCGCCGAACCCGCCGGGCGGTTGCCGCGCAGCGCAGCGTTCTCCGGTGCAAGATCTTCCAGACTGGCGTCCAGCCACAGACCACCCAGCCCGATATCCAGACTGTCGGTCATGCCGTAGCTGGCGATCGCCTCGAAGCCGCGGTACAGGGTGAGACCGTCCTGCACCAGATAGCGCTGGCCATCACGCCATTGGTCGATCTTCGCGCCGCGTTCAACGCGGAATGCAGCAGTGGTGAATCCGAGCCTGCCGCTCTGGTACTTCGCACCGATCTCGTATTGCTTGCTGATGGTGGCGTCCAGCACCTGGCCAGCATTGGCGTAAGGTGGCTCGCTGTCGAAGCCAACGCGGCCGCCAGACTCCAGCGACTCCACGTAGCTGCCGTAGATCGATACCGCTTCCACCGGCTTGTAGATCAATGCCAGCGTTGGTGTAAGCGCGGAAGTGGCATAACCCGAATCCACGGTCGGGTCGCCGTCCTTGTCGCGCTGTTCGTAATCGACATAGCGCGCACCGAGTATCGCCTGCCATTTCTCGCCGAAGTGCAGGGTGCCGCTGGCGAACACCGACTTCTGCCGCTCATCTGAGCTCACCGCAGCGAAGCTGAAATCCGGAACGTGGTGCGAGATGAAATCCTGTCGCTGGTAAAGATTGCCCGAGAAGTCATTGCTCCAGTAGAACTCATTGCTCCAACGGTCCCAACTGCGCTGCATCGCACTGCCGAACACCAGTTCATGGCGTATCGTTCCGGTGTCGACGCTGCCGGTGACCAGCACCTGGGCAACGCTGCTACGAAGATCGGCGCCAAAGTTGTAGACGCTGCCCTCGTAGTCACCCGCCTCATTGAGCAGGTTGCCGAACATCTTGTTGGAGTAGTGCTCGCGTCGGCTGCCGCCAACGGTGAAGTCCACGTTCCAATCCTCGCTCACACGCCATTGCAGGCCGGTGGTGGTGTTGGTGGTCTTCGCTTGGTAGTAGGAATTGCGGACGCGAACGTTCTCGTAGTCATAGCTGGGGCGGGGCAGGCGGTCGCCCTGGTAGCTGTCCCAGTAGAAGTACATCGGTTCGTGCTTGAGCTTGTTGTCTTCGCGTAGCACTTCGGCGTGCCATACCAGTGCCTCGCCGATGGGCTGCTCCACGGCTATCGCAACGACTTCGCGGTCCAGGCCTGCGCCGTTGTAGGCATCGCCGCCGTCCTTGGCCAGGTTGACGCGGACGCCAAAGGAATCCGGGCCGTTGACGCGGGTGCTGGCGTCAACGCGGGCGGACCATGCGCTGTCGTTGCGCCAGCCCAGTGTCGTGGAGAGCATCGGTGCGCTGGTCGGGCGCTTGCTGCGATAGCTGATGATGCCGCCGGGCGAGCCAAAGCCGTACATGAAGCCGCCGAGTCCCTTCAGTGCCTGCACCGACTCGACGGCTTCGAGCGGATACTCGCCACCCCATTCCATCAACATCGGCACGCCATCCACATAGTGGTTGCTGACGCCGATGCCACGGATCTGTGTGCCCCACCAAGCGGTGGTGGCCGAAGGTTCGGCTGCGTAGACCGATGGATCGTTGATGAAGATATCGCCCAACGTGGTGGCGCCGCGCTTTTCGATGTCTTCCTGCTCCACCACGGTCACCGAGAACGGGGTATCCAGCAGCCGTTTGGTGCCCAGCGCGCCGGCACTGGCGTCGAGGTTGAGGTTCAAGCCCAGGCGCTCGCCCTTCACCCGCACGGTGTCGAGTTCGGTTGCGTTCTTGGCAGCCTGGTTGGCAGGAACGGGTTCTGCCGTCTGCGCCTGCGCGTTCAGGCAAGCAGCGGTGAGGCAGATGAACAGGGTGGAATGATGCGGGAAACGCACGCGCGAAAGACGAGGCAACAAGGAGATGGCCTTGGCAGGAGACGCAGATAAGGAGCAGGGCGGCGGCGGCCTGCCAGCAGGTTTACGAAAAATCGTATTGCGAATGAGTCGCAATAGCAAATCTTCGCCAGTCAGGTAAGAACCGGTTCGTGCCGCGACAGACTGGCCAAAAGGAGAATCAGTGCGAAGGATCCACCTTGATCAGCGCTGAGTACTGCGCGGTCTTTCTATAGTGACTCGTCACTTAATTTGACATTCCCGTCAGGGGCGCTCGCTGGGCTGCGCGTGCGCGGGGCAGGGCGGGACGCCGGAATAGGACTGCAACTGATTGCTGTCGCAAATGCCGCTTGCGCCTGCAGGGAAGCATCCGTTGTGACCCCGACGAACATCTTTCGATCAGAAAGCGCCTGGGCAAGCGGGGGTTATGCGTGCTGCCGCGCGCAGCAGCACGGGCACATGAGTGCAGTGCGAAGTGGAAACGCTGATGTGCCTATTGAAGCCAGCGAGTGAGCTTTTCCAGCACGTGAGGACGTCTTTGCTGCAAATCAGGGTCCACGTACAACTCGAGACCCCCGCGCATTTACGTCGGTTACCTCGAACCGCTCGGAGTGCTGCAGGTACTTCCGCGCTTGCCCGTTTCAGCGCTGCGGTCTCGCGCGAACTGTGCTGACAGCGTGCACAAAGTCGCCGACCGAACGGTTGCCCAGGCAGAAATCCCAGCGTTTTAAGCCTCGTCCTATGTCCCTGCTTTGCGTGGGAATCAACAATGCCGCCTCCCCAAAACAGAGTTTCAGGAGTAATACCAAGTGAAGCAGCAAGCAACCAGCATTCTGATTTCGTTGGCCGCTGCCATGGCCATGAGCGCTTCGGCCAATGCAAGCAATGTCATCACGTTCAACGGTGAAGTGACCGACCAGACCTGTTCTGCGGTAATCAACGGCGGCACCGATCCGACCCTCGTGCTGAACAGCGTTCCGGTTTCCGACCTCAATGGTGCGGTGGGCAATTCCGCAGGTGAAGGTGTGTTCACCATCACCTTGACCGGCTGTGCCGCGTCTGGCGCCGATGAAACCTTCACCACCTTGTTCCAGGCGACCAACCCGACCACGACCGGCAACCTCACCAACACCGCTGCCGCAGGCGCCGAGGGTGTCGCATTGCAGTTGCTCGATGCACCAGGCGGCACCCCTGTGAACCTGGCCGGTGGCGCAGCTGTACGTGCGGGCGAAATCCTGCTGGGTGCTGGCGAGACCACCGCCACCCACGACTACGGCGTTCGCTATATCTCCGAAGACGCCACCGTCACGCCGGGCCCGGTCCTGGGCTCGGTGACCTACACCGTTCGCTACGAGTAACAGGCTTGGAGGGCGACTTTGAACAGTCGCCCTCCCGGGCTACGCATTGCCAGCAACTCCACTTGAGGAAAGCACATGCACCAGGTTCCTACCCGCCGCTACGTTACCTGCACTGCAATCGCAGGCATCTTCGCGCTGTTGAACATGGGGGTGGCTGAGGCAAGTGTTGTTGTTTCCGGTACCCGCGTGATCTACCCGGCGGATGCAAAACAGGTCACGGTACAGCTGACCAACCAGGATGCGTTCCCCAATGCCGTGCAGGCATGGGTGGACGTTGACAACCCGCAGTCGACGCCAGCCGATGCCGATGGTCCGTTCGTGGTGACGCCTGCGGTATCGCGCATGGCGCCCGGTGCTGGCCAGCGGATCCGCGTGATGTTCGCAGGCCAGGACGTGCCCAGCGATCGCGAGTCCGTGTTTCATCTGAACGTACTGCAGGTGCCGCCGATGAACACCGCGCATGCAGATCAGAACAAGGTGATGGTGTTGATGCGCAACCGGCTGAAAATGTTCTACCGGCCAACGGGAATCGCAGGCACGCCTGCGCAGATTCCGGAGCAGTTGCGCTTCCGTATCCAGCAGTCGGGCAACAACTGGCATGTACAGGTGGAGAATCCGACCGGCTACCACGCATCATTTGGCGGTGCCACGCTGAGCGTGGCCGGTGCCAGCTGGAAACTCACGCCGGCCATGGTGCCGCCGATGGGTTCCGCACAATGGATGCCGCTTGCATCGACCCAGCTGCCCGCGGGCGAGGCGGTGGTTAGCGCGCACCTGATCAATGATTATGGTGCGAGGATTGCCGTTACCCATGCCGTTGCGCGCTGAACGCATGCGTATCTCGCAGCTTGCAGTCGCGTTGGGTGCTGCAGTTCTGAGCGCAGGCAATGTGGCCAGTGCAAATGACTCGGTGTATGAATTCGACGATCGACTGCTGATGGGCTCCACGCTATCGATCAGCAACTTGAAGCGATTCAATAGCGATGACCAGGTAGATGCTGGGCGCTACCTCGTCGATGTCTATCTGAACGACAACTATGTCGACCGGCTTGAGGTGGAGTTCAAGGACGTGAACGGGCGTATCCAGCCTTGCCTGAGTGAGACATTCATACGGGATACCCTGGGCACCCGCCTTGTCGCTGTCGACACTGCAGATGGCGGTGAGCCGAACTGTGCGGAACTCAAGGTGCGCCTCCCTGGGGCAACCACGGCATTGGACGTAGGGCGCCTGCGCCTGGATCTTTCCGTGCCGCAGGCCCTGCTGATCAGCAAGCCCCGCGACCATGTCAGCCGCGAGATGTGGGATGCCGGCAAGACCATGGTGTTCGCCAACTACGATGTGAACGCCAGCCGCTCCACCTCACGCGGGATGGAGTCGCACTATGCCTCGGCTGCGGTGAACGCCGGTGCCAACGTTGGCATGTGGCGGCTCCGCCACCAGTCGAACCTGACTTATTCCAGCCGCCCTGGGCAGCAGAGCAGCAACTGGAACAGCATCCGCACCTATGCGCAGCGTTCGCTTCCCGGCATCTCAAGTGACATGACCATCGGCAACAGCTACACCGATGGCAACCTGTTCGGGAACCTGAGCTATCGCGGCATCAAGATCGCCACAGACGAGCGGATGATTCCGGATTCGCAGCGCCGCTATGCGCCTGTGGTTCGTGGCACGGCAACCAGCAAGTCGCGCGTGATCATCAGCCAGAATGGCCGCAAGCTGCGCGAAGAGGTGCTGCCGCCAGGGCCGTTCGCAATCGATGACATCAGTGGCGCTGCCTATGGTGGTGACCTGGACGTGGAGGTGCTCGCGGCGGACGGTAGCGTGGAGCGTTTCAACGTGCCGTTTTCGGCCGTTCCCGAGTCGGTGCGCCCCGGGTATTCAAAATACAGCGCCACGCTGGGCGAGGCGGGGACAATCAATCAATCAAAGCAGGTGTTCGCCGAGCTCACCTATCAGCGCGGCCTCAGCAATCGGCTCACGCTCAATACGGGCGCCCGAATTGCCGAGAACTACATAGGCCTGCTGGCGGGTGGGGTGGTTGCAACTCCTTATGGCGCATTCGGTGGGAACTCGGTGTTCTCGCGCCTGCAGGAGGATGGTGCTGGTACCAAGACCGGGTATCGGCTTGAACTCAACTACAGCAAGACGTTCCAGGCCACCGATACGACGTTCACACTCGCAGGTTACCGCTACTCGTCCAGTGGCTTCCGCGACTTCTCCGAGGCACTCGGACAACCGTGGGAGCAGGAAGCATTCGAGGATGAATTCGAGCGGCCAGACCGGCAGCGCAACCAGCGCAATCAGTTCACCGTGGTCATGAACCAGCGGCTCGGAGACTATGGTTCGCTGTACCTGACCGGTTCGGCGGCTGACTATTTCAATGATTCCCAGCGGGACGTGCAGTTTCAATTCGGCTACTCCAATGCCTGGCGGCGACTGAGTTACAGCCTGTCGCTGTCGCAGCAGCGCACGTGCTCGGTTGACCGGTGGAATTTCGGTTCCACGTCGCAGTGCCAGTTGGGCCGATCGCTGGGGCTGACCCTGTCGATGCCGCTCGGCGCAGCTGCGTCCGCACCGGTGTTCAGCGCGATGGCTGCAAGGGATAGGCGGGCAGGTGCATCCAGCTACCAGTCCGTGCTCAGTGGCACCCTGGGTGAGCGTCAGACCACCAACTACTCGGTGTCCGCAGGCCATGGCAGCAGCAGTGGTGGTAGCCAGTGGAGCGGCAACCTGCAGACCCAGACTGCCTTGGGCAGCATCAGTGCGGGTGCCTCTGGCGGTTCGGGTATGCAGCAGTTCACCGGCGGCATCCGCGGTGCCGTGGTGCTGCATGGCGAGGGTATGACCGCCGGCCCGTACGTTGGCGACAGTTTCGCGCTGGTAAAGGCCGAAGGCGCGCAGGGCTCCCATGTGCGTGGAGGGCAGGGCGCACGTGTGAACCGTGATGGTTTCGCCCTGGTGCCATCGCTGTCGCCGTACCGCATCAATCGCATCGGGCTGGACCCGCAGGATATGACGGCGGAGGTGGAGCTGTTGGAGACCGAGCGTACCGTTGTGCCGTTTGCCGGGGCTGCGTTGCGGGTCGATTTTGAAACCCTGACCGGTACGCCCTTGATCATCCGCGCACGCCGCGCGGATGGCACCGTGGTGCCACTGGGCGCGACCGTGGCCAATGAAGTGGGAGCCACCATCGGCATGGTTGGCCAGGCCGGGCTGATCTACGCGCGCTCACCGAATCGTACCGGACAGCTTTCAGTGCGATGGGCCGAGGCCCTCGGCGGGAGCTGCGTGGTGCCCTATGATCTGGGTGCACACGCTTCCCCCAATGCGGCTCCTGTCATCGTCGAGGCCATCTGCCAGGACATGCAGAACTACCAAGCGGACGCGCAATGAACACATTTCTTCGTTTGCTGTTTCCAGTTTGCCTGGCGGTTTCGCCAACGACATGGGCAACCTGCTACAAGGTGGAAAGCGTTGGTACTGCCACCACCACTGCGCAGACTGCGATCCGGCCAGGGGAGGGGAGTGCGGCGGTCTGGGGCGGAGCCTGCGATACCTGCAATGGCTCGCTTGGCCTGCCCAGCGTGATCAATGTCAGTGATCCCTCATTCCAGCCCTATCCAACGCTCATTGCCAGCGCCGTGGCACCGATCACGCAGTACGGCTCTACTGGAGGCTACGATCCCGAAAGGGTTTTCTTCCGCTGTGCACCTGGTGACGCGGTGTACGAAATGTTTTCCTTGAATGGAGACAACCTCTACAGCGGTTGGTACAACGGCGGTGATGCCCTGGGCAATTCCATTGGGCTGCAATCGGCCTACAGGACCGCGTGGCGGAACGTGCTGCTTCGCCTGACCCACATGGAGACCGGGCAGTACTTCACCGATGTCTGGGCGGAGCGGCTGTTGCAGGGGCTGGATGTGGATTCCCGTGGCTACAGATTGGTAAAGGCAAAGAACCTGAGCGCAGTGCGTTCGGAGTTGTTCAGCGCGCCCTTGGAGTCCACTTTCTACTACGCAATCACCTCGTCACAGCGCTACCTTTACACGCAGCCGGCTGGCTACGTCGCGATCAAGGGCCCGGGGCTGGTGTATCCGGACGTCGGCAAGACGCACTATGCGAATTATTCGGGCTGGCATTACAACTGGCCGGGCGCGATAGGGCTGTACAACGCGGTCACGCTGAAACGATACCCGACCTGCGCCGTGCTGAACGTTACGCCGCAGGTGGTGTTTCCGCGGGTTTCCATCAACGAGCTCAATGAAGGCGTTACCCATGAGGTGCCATTCCAGGTGAGCTTCAAATGCCAGAGCGGATTCAACAACAGTACCGCCAACAACGGCACCGCACTGGGCATAAAGGTGTCCGCCGGCGCTGCTGCCGCCGCTTCATCGTTGGGCTTGGCAAACGCCAATGGCGGCGTTTCCTACCTTGTATCCGATCGCTATAACGAAGCCGGTATGGCGAAGGGCGTGGGGATCCGATTGCTGCGCAATGGGCAGGTGATGAACCTGCTGACAAACGAGAACTCTGCGGGCGGTGTCGCGGCCAATGCACAGGCGCAGGGTTGGTATCCGGCGGTGGGCGGAGCCACCCAAGCAACTGGTACCACTGACGGCGTCACCCAATACAATGAGACGTTCACCGCCAGAATCGAGAAGCTCTCCGAAGGCACCCGGCCGCAGGTAACTGCCGGCCGCGTTGAGGCAACGGCGCAGATCATCATACGGGTCCAATAATGTCCCTCCAGCATTTGCTCATCGGTGTTCTGCTACTGACCTGCGGAAGTGCGATGGCAGGAGTGACTGCTGAGCGGACGCGGGTGATTTTCCCGCAAGGGCAACGTGAAGTAACGCTGGTACTCGCCAACCAGAACGACTACCCGGTGGTGGTGCAGACATGGGTAGACGATGGCGCGCCCGACGCTGGCCCCGACGAGGCCAAAGCGCCCATCATTCCATTGCCGGCGATGTTCCAACTGGCTGCAGGCCAGCGACAGAGTCTTCGCCTGCTCTACGTCGGGCCCGCTCCAGTCGAGGACCGTGAGTCGCTCTACTGGCTGAACTTTCTAGAGATTCCCCCAAACCATCCGGATGGCCAGGACGCCGATTCCACGCGGCTGACGGTGACGATGCGTACGCAGATGAAGGTCATCTACCGCCCAGCAGCACTCAACGCGGGGGCAGGGCAGGCGGCAGGGCGATTGGCCTTCCGGCTGGAGGGTGCGCATCTGTTCGCTGTGAATCCGACGCCGTTCTACATCACGCTTTCTGGGCTGGCGCTCTGCAATGGACAGCCGGTTGCCGTGGCGGCGGAAGGTTTGCTTGCCCCGAACTCGAACGTACAGATCGTTGATGCCGTCCCTGGATGCGCGCACCAGGACACCACCGTTCAATTTACCTGGATCGATGACGAAGGAAACAGCCAGCCCGGTCGGGCTGTGCTTTCTGCAAAGTAGCGGCGCCAGCCGTGCTCGTTGGGCGGGTTTGAAATTGAGCTCTCGCCTATTTACATGACGCGTCACTAAATCCTTGATGTCGATGGAAGCTTGCTTGTCGCTGCCAAGACGGCAGCTTGCTGCGTGTCTTGTGCAGCAGCGAGAGATGCCGCACGGAGCGCTGTTCAGCACACGGAGCCTCGCCAGATCTGCGAGCCTGGGCTGGTTTGAGCGGACCAGATCTGGTTAGAAATAGTCCCCAAAGGAAAGCGATCTAGAGACGGGATACCTTGGCGGCTATCTGCCCACGGCCAGCAATCGTGGTTCTGCGTCGCCCTCTATTTCACATAATATACATAACACCCAGCAATGCAGCCGAAGCAAGGCGCGTAAGCATGTGATTCCAAAGGCGAATTTCAGCCTTTGAAGATGCTTGTTCTGCACGAACCTGCAGGGCAATTGACGGATCGGAATTTGACAATTCGATCAGCAATGCAAGGTGCTCGTCGGTAATTTTCCCACCCTTTCGCCACACCGA
Organism: Stenotrophomonas sp.; assembly: GCA_003248565.1. GTDB lineage: Bacteria > Pseudomonadota > Gammaproteobacteria > Xanthomonadales > Xanthomonadaceae > Stenotrophomonas. The sequence goes on along the minus strand of QFOV01000019.1, from coordinate 13,761 downwards.
AATCGAGTTTGGCGACATCTTCAGACGCTCAGCTAAAGCCCTGTCACTGGGCCTGTCGCACTTGCTGCGTGCGAGGTCGATCAGGTCGTCAATCGCGCTCATGTCCAATCCCATTTGATATGCCGTGTCCAATGTGATTGTATGCGCTCCGGTATCCAACGGCGTTGGACGCCCTCGCCCTCGGTCTCCCTAGAGCCGGGAGCGGGTTCTAGGGCTACGGCGTAGGGGAGGGGCCATGCAACTCGACGGATTGAAACTGCACCAGCTGTACGCCGTTCGACGCCATTGGGTGAGACTGGGCGATTTATCACGAAAGGTCGGCTGCGATATCCGCATTGATTCTTTCTTGGATAGCGTCGATCTGTCCCTCCTTGGCTTTTCTAACTACGTCAGTTTCTTGTACCACCTTTTCAAGAGCAGCAAGCAGTGGAACGATAATCGTCATCAATTCGTTCAATCGCTGCGCTCTATAAGGCATGCGATCAAGTCCACTTTTTGGGTCGTCGAGAAGGTTCGTGATGTACAAGTGAGCCTTCTTTGCTTGGGTTTCAGCCTCACTCATCAAATCGTCAATTTCTATGCCAACGGCCATACGTTGGTCAGAGTTCCAAACCACCTCGGAAAGCGGCTTAATCAACTCATTGATCGGACCTACAGTTCCTTCGAGGTCAAGCTTTGCAATGTTCTCGCGTTCGAAGTAGTACGCAACCAGGTCAATCATCTTTCTCGTGCTGCTCGCCACGAGATATGCGCTCGATATCTGCATCGCTTCGTTTCTAGCGTCTTTGAGCAGCTGTTGCCTACGGTCTCTCAACTTCAGGATGTTGCCCTGAGATGCGATTCGTCCAGCAGATATGCCCACAAAGAGGGTAAATGTTGCAGCGAAAACACCTGCTATCGCTGCCACCCAATCAGCTTTGCTGCCGGAGTTTTCGCCGAGATCGAAAGAAATATTCAGGCCGAAGATCGATATCGCACTGAGCGCTCCAGCGAAAAAAACGAGCGTTGTGGCAAAAACCAGGGTTTGCGTCGAAACGCAATGCTTGTTGTCACTATTCATGGGGCCCCTTTAGGCATCCGTTCCATTGGCGGGATTCTGGCATGACCAGCATCCTTTTGGCTCTCTGTGCGCTCTCGGTGGCCGTTGGCTGGGTCCGTTTGTTCGCATGGTTTCTGGACCGCCGCGCTGCGCGTGTTGATTCCGCGTACCGCGCCGCTCGCCTCGTAGCCGTGTCCAGGGCGGAGGTGAGCCAATGATCTTTCTCGTTCCTTTGGCGTTCCTCGCTTGTTTCTACTACATCCGGTGGGTGCGCCGTGGCTGATCCCTCCTGCTACGTCATTACCGCTAGCGAATGGAATTCGCTGATGTGGGTGATTGCCATGCTTTGCGTTTTCGGCCCGCTCGTTTGGTGGCTTGTCGATCTTGATTGGTATCGGATCGCTCATTCGATGCGTGTGCTGCTTCGCCTCCGTCGTCGCCTTCGTGCAATTCGCGAGGCGCGCCGTGATTAAAGACGCTTTGGTTTGTCTGCTGCTGGCCGTCATGTTCGCCGTATACGTGGCGTGGGTGCGCTCTGGTGGTCGCCGTGGCTAACCGCATTCCCTACGGCATTCGTCGCGTGACCCCGCGCTTCTATGAGCCGCTTCCGGCGTCCTCCCACCTAGACATCGAAGTCGAAGCGCTCCGCGCCACGCCGCAGCCGAACTACGAGATTGAACACCGCATCGGTGACGGCCCATGGCTTCCCAAGTGCCGTTATGGCCGGGATGACGCATGGGCCGTCACCCGCGCTCGCTGGTGGAACGCGCTGCTGCGTGGCCGTCGCTCCTATCGCGTTGTGGCCGTTCTCGGCAGCACCCGCACCGTGGTTTACGGGGAGGGTTCCAGCTATGCATGAGGCCGCAGCTTTGGGACTCCCCTCGTCTAACAGGGGAGTCAGTGAAAATGAACAGATCGGGGTAGTGATCGACTGGCTGGCTGCATCGTTCGATTTGATTTCTGTTCTTGAGGTTTACGGCTTGGTCGATGACCGCAAGGCGGTCTTGGATGACCTCGATGGCCCGATAGGCTCCTGCGTTCGACCTGTCGCCCAGGCACTGGCGGATCACTTCTTTCCCGGCCTGTTTGAGTTGGGCGACCCGTCCCGTGGCCGCTTCTACAACTGGCGCGTGGCCCTGCGGGCGGGTGGCGAACATGTCGGCCTGCTGGAGTTCGGCGGGCTCAACACGATCCGGCAGGACGGCACCCATACCGGGCGGCTGGAACTGACCGGTGATGGCTGCCGCCTATTTGAAGCCAGCAGTGGCGATGACCATGCGGAGCGGTGGTCGTCGCTCGCTTCACTGCTGGGCGTCTGCGATGCGCGCATCACGCGCGTCGATATTGCGGCAGACGATTTCCTCGGCCAGTGGCCCGTCCAGTGGGCTATCGAACGCTACAACGAGGGTGGTTTCGACCGTCGCGGTCAGCGTCCAAAAGCGCGCTTGATCGATGACATGGGCAACCGCACCGGTAAGACCTTCTATGTCGGCAGTCGCAAGTCTGAGCAGCAGCTGCGCGTCTACGAAAAGGGCCGGGAGCAGGGGAACGTGGCATCCGAATGGGTGCGCTACGAAGGTGAGTTCCACGCCAGCAACCGGCGTGAGCTTCCCTTGGACATGCTCATTGACCCTGCGCCATATCTGGTCGGCGCGTATCCGCTGCTCGACTTTGTCGGCGGCATTGGCGAGCGCCTGCGTATTGCAACTGAAAAGCTGCTCGCCAACTGCACCCGCGCTGTCATGAATTTCCGCCGCCAGTACGGCCCGATGGTCAACGCGATGTTGCATGCATCGGGTGGCGATGAATCGACGCTGGCCCGGCTGATCGTAGGTACCGCTCGAGCCAAGTTGCCACCGTGGTGCCCGCGCCCAGAGGACACCGCACAGCTGCTTACCGCAATTCTTTTCGCCCCCTCGGGGCATATCGATAGCTCGCCATCGCGGGCATAACCAAGGAAAAACCATGGAACTGATCAAAGTCACCATCCTCAATGCCCAGGTCGAAGAACGCAGCGGCGTCTTCGAAGACGACAGTGGCAAGGAACGCAAGTACACCACGCGCAAGCAGAAGGCGAAGGTAGAGGCAGGCGGCTTCGCCTACCCGTACGACGTGCGTCTGGAGGATGGTCAGGCGGCGTGGCCGGTGGGTGAGTACGTCATGGATACCGCTGCGATGGTGGGCATCAACAAGGGCGTGCACAACTTCTCCAAGTACGCAGCGTTGGTTAAGGCGGTTCCCGCCGCAAAGGCCAGCTAACTATGGCTCTGTGCGTAGCTCTCGCCCAGGACGGCACGTTGATCCCAACCGGACAACCGGTGGGGGAGTGCACGGGCTACGTGCTTGTGTCCAGCAGTGAACACGCTGTTTACGGGCTGATAAATCAAGTATTCGCAACACCGACACCGGAGCAAGCCGCAGGCTGGTTCTCGGCTAGTTTTGGGGCCGTTGTTGGGATGTTCGTCGTCGCGCGGATAGCTGGCACCGTAGCGAATTTCTTTAAATAGCCAGCATCAACCAAGGAGTATTGCAATGGATTTTGATGGGATTCTGACTGGTCTTTCGGTTGCCACCGGCATCGCCGCTGTCATCGGTGCTGCTGCCCTGATGGCAAGCATGGGTTTCGCGGGCTGGGCGTCCAAGAAGGTTGCCGGTTTCTTCGGCCGCTGATCCACCGGGGCCGGTTCGCCGGCCCCATTCTTTTGAGCGAGGACGTATGGATTTCCTGAGCATCTATTCGAGTGTTAGGCCTGCCGTTGCCGCGCTCGCTCTGCTGGGTGCTGCGGCAATCTATGCGCAGTTGAGGTTCTGCCTTTGGGCCGCACCAAAGGTTGCCAATTTCTTCGTTGGCCGTTACGTGAGGGCACGCCTATGATTCTTTGTCTGTTCTGTGGACTTCTCGGCGTCGCCTGCGGCATTGCTGCAGCGAAGGGGCTGGACGCATGATGCGATCCATAGTGTTGACTGTGTTGCTCTGGCTCAGCGTCTCTGTTGCCTATGCACAAAGCTGCACGCAGGCCAGTCCCTGTGAGCAGGGAGCGGCTTTTAGTGGTGCTGTGCAAGCTTCGCATGACCAGGTCGCGTACAGCTGTAGCCGGTCCGGTTGCCCGCCCAATGTCTGGATCGCACAAGCTCCAACAGGGCCGGTGCATCACTCGGGGACTGCGGACCCTCTGTATTACTACCAGTGCGGCGTAAAGACTGGCGCCGGTAGTTCTGTCGGCTGTAATGATGTTCAGTCTCGGTGGTTCTACAAGAAGTCGACCAGCTGCGCTGGCCGTTCTGACATGTTGAATGTTCGATATGACGGCGGTGGTTCGATGTGTTCGGGCGGGTGTGCCTATGCACCTGTGTTGGGTGCTGGCGAGTCAGGCTCGTACCGCACCACTAAGGTGAAGGGTGCTACTGGTGGTAGCTACGATGTGACACGTGCTGATCGCATGGCACCCACTGGCGGTACTTGCACCGTTAGCCAAGAAACCCCGGATCAATTCACCGGGGAGGATCAGTGCGTGCAGCATGACACGCTTACTCAGTGCGTCACCAAAGACGGCAAGATTTGTACTCAGGCAAGCACGGGCAAACAGTTCTGTTGGTCCCCCGGCGAGAACGGGATAAAGACCTCTGGCAATGAGGCTGCATCAAAGATCCCTGACGGCAAAGATGCAAAGACGCCACCAGTGCCGCCTAAGAACGGCGGAGAGTGGGAGAAGGTTGGCGAGACGTCGATTTCCATTACTGACACCAACAAGAACGGTAGTTCTACCAGTAACAGCACGGTCAATAATTACAACTCCAACTACGGCACCTCTGGTAGCGGCGCATCCGGCAATGGTGCTAACGGGGAGAGTAATGGCGGATCCGGTTCTGGCAGTGGCAGTGGGGGAGATGGCGAAGGCGAGGGCGGAGATGGGGGCGGTGCTGGTGCGCCAGGAGAGGGAGTAGGGGATTTGTACGAGGGCAATGGAAAGACTGTTTCCAGTGTCTTTACTGAGTTCAAGTCGCGCGTCGGTGAATCACCGCTTATTGCTGCAATCAATGGCTTCTTTTCGGTGAACGTTGGCGGTGCTTGCCCTGCGTTCTCCGTGCAAGCTTCTACGTACTGGGACGCAATGACTTTTGATGCACATTGCGGCGGTGATTTGAACGCGGCGTTGCGGGCTATTGGCTGGGTGTTGATGGCTATAGCCGCCTTGGCCGCAGCGTACTGGGCATTGTCATGATCACGATAGAGCACCTGTTGTTTGAGGTTTTCATCCCTATGACAGCATCGGTAGCCTGCTTGGCAATGCCGGTCCTACCGTCGGCTGGCTCGTCACTACCTTCCGCATTTCAGAGTGCATGCAGCTGCTTGCGGCCGGCGCGATCTTCAAGGTCACGCGCAAGATCGTTACGTTCGGGAAGTGGTGACATGCTCGTATTCAATGAAGGTGTGCCGCGCGCCGGCAAAAGCTATGACGCTGTTCGCAGCCATATCCTGCCGTCGCTGAAAAAGGGCCGCAGGGTCTTTGCGCGGTTGAATGGGCTTGATAAGCCAAAAATTGCCGAGCACTTGAAAATGCAGCTGTCGGATATCGACCAGCTGTTGATTCTGGTAGACACCAAAGACGTGCGGATGAGGTTCACCTGCACGCAGGATGAGAGCGGCAAGTGGTGTATCCCTGATGAGTTCAAGGATGCGCTCGTTGTCATCGATGAGGTCCACGAATTCTATGTAAACGAGCGACTTCCGCTGCCTGCACCGATTGAGAATTTTTGGGCGCTGCTCGGCCAGAACGGTGGCGATGCGGTCATCATGACGCAGTGGATCAACCGGGTTCATCAGGCTATCCGTGCCCGCATTGAGCGCAAGAACGTGTTCCAGAAGCTCACAGCCATCGGGCTTAAGAGCAAGTACCGGGTTACCTACTGGCACACCACCAGCCCCGGCAAATACGAGAAGGTTGGCGGCAAAACGGAAAAGTACGATCCGGCCATCTATCCGCTGTATCACGGGTATGCGCCGGGATCGGAAAACACCGAGGTGTATGAGGAAGGTGGCACGAATGTATGGTTATCGTTGTTGCCCAAGGCAGTGGCGTTTGGCCTTGTGGCTTGTGTCGGTGTGTATTTCTTCATCGGATTCTTCTTTAACGGTGCCAAGAAAGAAGAGAAGCCGGCGGATGCCGCAGCCGTCACCGCCCAGGCGGAGCCGACCATGGTGTTTGATGAGAATGGCCGGTATGTGCGGACAGAGGGCGAGGGCGCTCGCACTGCGCCTACCGAGAAGGAAAAGCCGGATCCCTATAAGGGGCTTTCGCCTGACGTGCGATTTATTGCTGAGCTCAAGGACCGCGGCCGCGTTCGACTGGCTGCACGTGCCGAGGTTGATGGCCGAAACCGTGGCTGGATCGAGTGGGTTAACGATTCCGGTGAAGTCGTGGAATACATGGAAGTCGCAGCTATTGAGACGCTTGGTTTTACCGCCACCTGGGCGAACTATGGCGTTCGCCTTGAGGCCGCTGGTCAGGTGATCATCGCCACGCCTTGGCCGCGCAAGGTGGACGTGCGCGAGAGTGACCACAAGCTCTACAACCTGTCCTCCGGATCAGGCAGCGGCGGCGCTGGCTTTGCGAGCGGAGCGAGTGATGCCGGTGCCGCTGCTGCTGGAGGAGTCATTGGTTACACGCCGGGGGAACGTGGCGACGTCTTTCCGCAGAACCCGGCCAAGACGATCAGCGGCTACACACCGCCGACGACTACGCTTTAATTAGTGATTCGTCACTAAATTAGCACGCTCTGGCATCGCCTATGATTGCCGCTCATATCCGGCATGGAGCTAGGGATGCTCAGGGGAATCGTCGTTGTTCTGTTGCTTGTGTGTTCTGGCAGCGTTGCCGCACAGCAGGTGCATAAGTGCGTGAACGGAAAGCAGGTTTCTTACCAAAGCGAGCCTTGTCCAGGTCAGGTGCAGAAGACGTGGGACGCTACGCCGCAGTCTGTGGACCCATATCTAGAGCGACGGTTGGATCTCATGCGTCAGGAGCAGGCGCAGCGTAATGCGGCACCAGTCCGTCAGCAGTTTCGGTCAACAGGTAGATCGATCCCGCTTGGGCAGGATCAGAGTGCCTGCGAACGTGCCAAAGCCGAACGCAAAGCTGCTTATGACCGTGTTGGCGTAAACCGTACTTTCGCTTTGTCCAGTCATTGGGACGGAATCGTGCAGAAAGCCTGCATGTAGGGGCGTAGGGGCTAAGCCCCTACGGATAACGCCTCACGCGCGTGCAGAGCGTTTCAGCGCCGGTAGCAACGGGACCACCGGGCATGGTTCCGCTGATCGGCGGATTTCCCCCCTGGCGATCCGCTTTTCTAGATCCAGCAGGCGCCGGTATTCCTGCGCAAGTTGCGCAGTTAGGCTGATCCAAGCCAGATCCTCTGGTAGAAGTCTGCGACCCTCGGGGGTCACCAGCGCGTAGTTCTCAAACGAAAAACCGGCCCACGGGCCGGTCAACTTCCTGTTCTTCATTGTCGCTCCTGGTCAGACACGCAGCGGGGACGCTGTTGTATGCAGGATTCGGCAAGGCCTATGCCATCCCGGCTTTAACATAATATACATTATGCGAAATGGCTTATCGCCGGATCCGGTGGGTCTGGCTCTGGATCACCTCTTGCTTGCCACAACCGGGCTCGGTAAAGCTGTGACATTTCACCCTGCTCCCGGCCAAGTCACAGCTTTGGCGTGCAGTTCGGGTAAGTAACAGGTTTGGCGTCAGGCTAGTCTTTGTTGCTACCGAGCGTCCTGACCCAGCATTCGAACTCTTCATGCGGGATCGTTATCCCAACATCTACGGAAGTAAGGCTAACCGTCGTTCTTCAGGGCTCATGGCTATCAGAGATCCCGTGTTATGGAATGGATCCTGGATTCAACGCCGATTCGATCCGTAATTCCTCAAGGAAGCGTCAGGACCTGTTGTTGCTCAGTGAGCAATGGGCTCTAACCACCATCTCGCGGGTCCACTTCCTTACCTCGTCGTGGCGGATGGTTCGTCCTGCCTCGGCATCGGCAATGCTCTTCCTTATGCGACGATCCAGCTCACGGGGATATAGCGCCCGCCAGTCGAGTGAGCGGCCAGACTCATCAGCTTGCATACTCACTGCGTGTCCACCACGCTCCTGTAGATCGGCACAATCTCCGCGTGCGCCAAAGCATCCGGCAGAGGCTGCGTGACGTCGTGGATCATCACATCGATGACGGTGTCATGGTGGCCACACAATGGCTGTATAGCCGCGGTGACCATTCTCGCTGCGCGATCTGCAAAGGCGAGGCTAACCACCAGGTAGATCACCAACCCCGGCCGATCTTTCCACTGGTCGGTGGGATTGGACTCCAGCAGATATGCCTCGGCGACATAGTCCGCATCCTGGACACTGGCGCGCACCGCGTCCTCCAGCCACGCCGGCGCGTTGGTTGCGGGGCGAATATGCAGACCGGTGTATTCGATCTTCTCCACGCGCGCCATGAAGCCTGTATCCAACAAGCCGGCAATCTCCTCGGGATACAGCACCGCGCCGCCATCGTTGGGATTGAGCATCAAGGTGGCGCCGCGCGTCTGGCTCAGCAAGTCGCGACCGCGTAGCTCGATGATTCTGACGGCCTGCGAACTGGCGAACTGCGCCTTCTGTGGTGAGGTGAAAAACGGAATGGCATCAAAACCGTCCGGATGGCGGAATTGCACAAGCCGTAGGTACTTGCTGTCGTCCGACGCCGGTGCATGGGCATAGACGATGGCTTCGAGCAGGCTGCGGAAGAACGCCGGCTCCTCGGTCGGGTCGAGCCTGGATCTCTCCAGCCGCGCTTCCAGTTCGTGATGGGGTGGTCCCGGGCGGCCTGGCGGGATACGTGGTCGACGTGGCATGCCCTACTCCCGATGCGGACCGAGGGGATAACTCCGCAACCAGTCCGCTTCGAAGCGGGATGTCAGGTACGGCCTCACGAAGAAGGACTGGGTCAGCTCGCGTAACCGTTCCTCGTGACCGGCGATGGCCTCGACATCGCTGATCGTCGGGAAATGCCGCAGCAGCCGATAGGCTTCTTGGCGAACGCTCTTGGGCACGGCTTGGTTGGCGGCGAGTTCTTTCAGGAACGCGCCGGCCTGCAGCAAGTTGCGCGTGCGCTCGCTGGGCATGGTCATGCTGGCACTGACGTTGAAAATAAGGAATTCTTAGCCTACGCGCAAAGCGCAGGCCAAACCAGCGCCCCCTTTACGTGGTCCTGGAAGCGGGTTTTCGCTGGCGCGGTGTGGCGGCCTTCTTTGCCGTGGTTCGGCGTGAGCCCGACGTGGCCAACAGGCCATCGAGGCGGGCACGGGCCGCGGCACTCTCGCGCTCTGCCGCATGTTGGGCCTTCTCCGCCGTCCGCTGCGCCTGGCCAGCAGCCTGCAGGGCGCGGGTGTGCTCACGCGCTTGCGTGCTCAGTTGCGTTTTCGTTGCCTTCACCTCTTGGCGGAGCCGATCGATCTCGGCAAAGCCACGGTCCTCGGCCTGGCGCAGATGGGCTTGCAGCGCTTCGCGCTCGCCCGCTGCGGCGGTGCGCTCTTGCTCCACGCGCTCCAGTGCTGCCTGGAGCTGCGTTTCCTGGGCGCGATAGCGTTGCTGGAGCTCCTCGTTCTGGCGCTGCAGATGGCCGACTTGGCTGGCCAATTCGTCGGCGCGCTGCGTACTGATGGCCAAGGCCGCCTCGGCAGACTGGGTAGCGGCGGTGGCCTGCTGCGCCTGGGTCTGGGCCTGGCGGACCTGATCGCCGGCGGCGGCCAACTGCGCCGCCAGGGCGGCCTGGGCGTCGGTCAGCTGCTGGCGCTCGGGCACCAGCGTGGCCTCGGCTTGCTGGCGACCGGCCGCCAGCGCCAGTTCCCAAACCTGGGCCAGCGCCGTGCCCACCGCTTCGGGGACGGCCGGCAGCGTCAGCCGGTGCTGCAGGCGCTCGGCCAACTGCGCCCACCACGTATCCAGCAGCGGCCCGATCGTGTTCGGCGAGCCGCGGCCTAAGGCCTGCCGCACGCGTTCGACCGTGGGTCGCTCGCCGGCGCCCAATAGCGTGTCAGCCGCGGCGAAGACCTCGTTTTCCTGCACACCTCGCGCCATGGAGCGCTCTCCTATTCGGACGCCCTGCCCCGTTGTATATCTACTTCCGATAAGGGATAGTTATCGGAAGTAGATACTCCATTTCATATAACGTCATACATACGACATATGAAATCTAACACACTCGCCCCGCGCTCCGATGACCTCCCTGCCCTCGCCCCAGACCGGCTGGCGGCGCAGGCCGCCGAGGCCGTGCGCGAGCTGCTGGCGGAGGCCGCGGCGGCCAACACCACCCGCAGCTACGCCAGCGCACTGCGTTACTGGGCGGCCTGGTTCCAGGGCCGGTTCGGCCAGCCAATCGCGCTCCCGGTGCCGGAAGCTGCTGTAGTCCAGTTCGTGGTGGACCATCTGGCCCGACGCGGCAAAACCGGGCTGGCGTGGGAGCTGCCGCCAGCGTTGGATGCGCAACTGGTGGCTGCCGGCCTGAAGCAGAAACCCGGTGCCTTCAAGCTGAGCACCGTCGTGCACCGCGTCGCCGTGCTCTCGGCAGCCCACCAGGCGCACAAAGTGGCCAACCCATGCGAAACGCCGGCGGTACGCCAGTTGCTTAAGCGCGGGCGCCGGGCCTCGGTCAAACGCGGCGAGCGGCCGCACAAGAAGACTGCGATCACCCGTCCTGAGCTCGAGGCGCTGCTGACCACCTGTGACGACTCATTGGAGGGACTGCGCGATGCGGCGCTGTTGCTGTTCGGCTTTGCCAGTGGGGGGCGCCGGCGCAGCGAGATCGCTGCCGCAGACTGGCAGGACCTGCGCCGCGTAGGCGAAGGTGCGTTCGTCTATCGCCTGGAGCACAGCAAGACCCAGCAGGCCGGGCCCAGTGCCAGCGCCACGCCCGACAAGCCGGTGCTGGGCCGCGCCGGCGCGGCGCTCGAGGCGTGGCTGCGCGCGGCCAACATCACCGAGGGCCCCCTCTTCCGCCGCCTGTGGGGCGAGCGGGTGGGTCCGGCGCTGTCACCCAAGTCCGTGGCCGCCATCGTCCAGCGGCGGGCACTGTTGGCCGGCTTAAGCGGCGACTTTGGCGGGCACAGCTTGCGCTCGGGCTTCATCACCGAAGGCGGACGCCAGGGGATCGCCCTGCCCGACCTGATGGCCTTGACCGAACACCGCTCGGTCGCCCAGGCCATCGGCTATTTCCAATCCGGCACCGCCACGACGAATCCGGCGGCGCGCCTGCTAGAGGCCGCGTCGTGACCGGCCTCCTACCTCTGGCTACACTTCACGCGCCGTCTCAGCGCTTGGGACATCGCCATCACATCCTGCAGGGACGGATTAGCGCATGACGACCACCTCCAAGATCGAATGGACCGAGCAGACTTGGAACCCGATTGTCGGGTGCACCAAGATCTCGGCCGGCTGCAAGAATTGCTATGCCGAGACCCTTGCCCGCCGCCTAAGGGCGATGGGGACGGCCGGCTACGAGAACGGTTTCGCGCTGACGTTGCTGCCGAACCGGCTGGAGGAGCCGCTCAAACGCAAGAAGCCGACCACCTATTTCGTCAACTCGATGTCGGACTTGTTCCACGAAAAGGTGCCCGACACCTACATCGAGCAAATCGTCGCGGTCATGGCCGCCACCCCGCAGCACTCCTACCAAGTGCTGACCAAGCGCGCCGCGCGCATGGCGCGCTTTTTCCGCGCGCGCACTGTGCCGGCCAACGTCTGGTTGGGCGTGTCGGTCGAAAATCGTCGCCACGGCGTGCCGCGCATCGACTACCTGCGCACCATCAACGCGGGCATCCGCTTCCTGTCGGTGGAGCCCCTGCTCGAGGACGTCGGTACGCTCGACCTCGCCGGGATCCATTGGGTCATCGTGGGCGGTGAGTCTGGGCCCAAGGCTCGACCCATGGCGCCGGAGTGGGCCGAATCGGTTCGCGTGCAGTGCCAAGCCCAGAAAGTCGCGTTCTTCTTCAAACAATGGGGCGGCTGGGGGGCCGACGGGCAGCGGCGCGCGAAGGCCAAAAACGGCCGGCTGCTCAATGGGCGCACGTGGGACGAGATGCCGGCAGCGATCGCGGCCATGGCCTGAGGCCTGAGGCCATATAGCAACCGAAATTGCCGTTTTCCCTGTCGGGGTCGTAAGCTCAAGGCAGTTCCCGTGGCACAGGACGGTCGGTGGTCAAGAAAGCCTACGAGTGGCAGGCCGACGGCGCCCCCGCGCAAATCGCCCAGCACAGCGTCGCCAAGCACGAGGTCCTCAAGGCCTACCTGCTCGAGTACCTGCAGACACTGGTGAGCTCGCCGCACCAGGACGTCATGCGCGTCACGCTGGTCGATGGTTTCGCTGGCGGCGGCGTGTACAGCCACGAGGACACAGGCGAGCGCGTGCTCGGCTCCCCCTTCGCCTTTCTCAACACCGTGCGCGAAGCCGAAGCGATGATGGCCCTGCAGCGCAATAAGCCGCTGCAGATGCTGGTGGATTACATTTTCGTCGAGAAGAACCGCGAGGGCTTCGCCTCACTACAAAAGACCCTGCGCGACGAAGGCTTCGGCGATCGTTTCGGCGCCGACATCCATCTGCACGCTGGCGGTTTCGAAGACCACGCCAACGCGATCATCCAATTCATCAAGCGCAAGAGTCCGCGCAGCGGCCGGTCGCTGTTTCTCCTCGACCAATACGGTTACAAGGATGTGCCGCTACCCTTGATCCGCAACATCCTCGGCGAGCTTCCGCGCTCGGAGGTCATCCTGACCTTCGCCGTCGACTCGTTCATCAACTTCGTGAGCGATACCCCGCAGTCGCGCAAGACGCTGCAGACCATGGGCATTCCCGACGCCTTCCAGGGGCGCTCGGTGCGCGAGATTAAAGCGAGCGAGCCCGAGTTCCGGCTTTTCATCCAATCCAGTCTGTATCGCAGCCTGATCGACGCGACGGGCGCGCAGTACTACACCGTGTTCTTCATCCGCACCACCGGCCACGGTGACTATTGGCTGGTACACCTGTCGCAGCATCCGCGTGCACGCGACGTCATGACCGGCGTGCATTGGCAGGCCAATAACGATGGTCGGCAGGGAATCATTACGTACAGGGCCAAAAGCTGCCTAAGCGACTGAATTTCAAGGTTGATTGCTCGTCTCTCGGGCAGGTTCTCCCCATCTATGGGGTCTGTTCAAGCACCTTGGCTGTGTAGCTCAGCGGCGCCACTTCCCTTTCAAGATCCAGGTGGTAATCGCCGAAGCGATTGATGTGGCTGGTCCGATAAGGCGACAGACCGGCCAGGATCTCGGGCGTCAGTTCGATCCCCTCCTTCCGCATCTCAGCCAACGTCCGGCTCATACCCTCCACGTTGTGGAGGATGATCATGTTGGCCACCAGCTGGCTGTACTTGATGATCTTGCGCTGCTCGTGTTGGACGTTCTCAGCGATGATCCCTTGGCTGCCAAAGAAGACCCACTTCACGAAGCCGTTGTATTCCTCGCTCTTGTTGGTCGCGGCATTGATCGTTTTGCGGATCTCGTTGTCATCAATGTAGCGAAGCAAGAACAGCGTTCGGACGGCCTTGCCAAGTTCCCGGAATGCGAAGTACAGCTTGTTCTTCCGGCTGTAGGTGCCCAGCCGGCGCAGGATCGAGGACGCGGTGATCTTGCCCAATCGGATTGAGATC
>QFOV01000018.1 GCA_003248565.1 Stenotrophomonas sp. | reverse complement strand
GTGGTGCCGTCCAGCTTCCGCCTGCTGCGCCAGCTGCTGTCGCGCATCGAGGACGAAAACACCGGCCGCATCCTGCTGGAAGGCCTGCACACCGAAATCCCGGCCGAGCGCCTGGAACAGGCCAAGCGCGCCGCCGACGTGGTCGATACCGCCATCTTCGACAAGTTCCCGCTGGTCGACGGCCTCAAGCCGATGAGCGATGAACTGACCGAGCTGGTCCTCAACCGCACCTGGCGCCCGGCCCTGTCGGTGACCGGCATCGGCGGCATGCCGCCGCTGGAATCGGCCGGCAACGTGCTGCGCCCGGAAACCTCGGTGAAGCTGTCGCTGCGCCTGCCGCCGACCGCCAATGGCAAGGCCTGCGGCGAGCTGCTGAAGGAAGCCCTGCTGCGTGATCCGCCGAACGGCGCCCACGTCAGCCTGGACCTGGAAAAAGCCTCCACCGGCTGGAACGCACCGGCCATGGCGCCATGGCTGGAGCAGTCCATCGACGCCGCCAGCCAGGCCTTCTTCGGCAAGCCGGCGATGTACATGGGCGAAGGCGGCTCGATCCCGTTCATGGGCATGCTGGGCGAGAAGTTCCCGGGTGCGCAGTTCATGATCACCGGCGTGCTCGGCCCGCACTCCAATGCACACGGCCCGAACGAGTTCCTGCACATCCCGATGGGCAAGCGCGTCACCTCCTGCGTGTCCAAGGTGCTGTTCGACCACCACGCCGCCAGCCTGCGTGGCGAAACCAGCGGTTCGCCGGTGGCCGCCGACAGCGGCACCCGTCACGGTGGCCACGGCTGCTGCTGATCGGTCCGACGTTGTTGGTCGGATGTTGATGGTTTGATGACGAACGCAGCCTGGCCTTGCTAGGCTGCATTTTTCTCAGGCACGGACAAGAACATGAGCGGACTGTTTGGCAGCGACAGCTGGCTGTACATCATCCTGATCGGCTTCTTCGTAGGCCTGCTGGGGCGCTTCTTCATGCCCGGCAACAACCGCATGGGCTGCCTGCTGACCATCGTGCTCGGCGTTGCTGGTGCGGTATTCGCCGGTTGGTTCGGCCGTGAGATGGGCTGGTATGCCGCCGGTCAGCCGGCCGGCTTCATCGGCGCCATCATTGGCGCGATCGCCCTGCTGGCACTGCTGCGCCTGGTCAGCGGCGGCAAGCGCTGACTCCATCCAACGGCGCCTGCGGGCGCCGCTTCACTTGTAGTGTCCATGAACGATCCCGCTTCCGATCCGCTGCGCGCCCAACAACGCCTGCAGTGGACCTGCACCGCACTCGGCGACCCTGCCACCACGCTTGAACGTGCATCGGTCGATGCCGGTTTCCGCAGCTATTGGCGCAGCACCAGCGCTCGCGGCAGCCACATCGTGATGGACTCACCGCCCGGGTTGGAAGATGTACGCCCCTGGCTGCGCATGCACGACCTGCTGGAAACCAACAGCGTGCGTGTACCGCAGGTGCTTGCGCGCGATGTCGACAACGGCTTCCTGCTGCTGGAAGACCTGGGCGGACCAACACTGGCCCGCTTCATCAGTGACGACACCGCCGACGCCTGGTTCGATGCAAGCTTCGCGCAACTGATCCGCCTGCAGTCGATTCCGGTGCCCGAAGGCATGGGCGCGTTCGGCGAGGCACTGCTGCAGCGTGATGCCGGCCTGTTTGAAGAGTGGTTCGTGCAACGCCACCTCGGCCTGAGCTTGGACTGCGGCGAAAGCGAGCAGTTGCAGCTGGTGCAACGGCGCCTGATGGACAACGCCTTGAACCAGCCACAAGTGCTGACCCATCGTGACTTCATGCCGCGCAACCTGATGCCGGTCGAGGGCGGTCCGGCGGTGCTGGACTTCCAGGATCTGGTCAGCGGGCCGATTGCCTATGATCCGGCCAGTCTGTTCAAGGACGCCTTCCTGAGCTGGCCGCTGGAAAAAGTGGACGCCTGGCTTGCGCGCTACCACGCACAGGCACTGGCCGCCGGCCTGCCGGTGCGGCCGTGGCCGCAGTTCCTGCGCGACGCCGACTGGATGGGCGTGCAGCGCCATCTGAAGATCCTCGGCATCTTCGTGCGCCTGCGTGATCGTGACGGCAAGGGCCATTACTTCGAAGACGCACCGCGTTTCATTCGCTACCTGGATGAGGTGTTGCCGCGCTACCCGGAGCTGGCGCCGCTGCAGGATCTGTTCGAGCGCCGCTTCAAGCCGGCAATGGCCACCAAGGCTTCCGCATGAAGGCCTTGATCTTCGCCGCCGGGCTGGGCGAGCGCATGCGCCCGCTTACCGATCACACGCCCAAGCCGCTGCTGGCCGTGGCCGGTGTGCCACTGATCGAATGGCACCTGCAGCGCCTCGCCGCGCTGGGCATCGCCGATGTGGTGGTCAACACCAGCTGGCTGGCCACGCAGTTTCCGGAAAAACTTGGCGATGGCAGTCGCTGGAACCTGCGTCTGCATTATCTGTACGAAGGCCCGGTGCCGCTGGAAACGGGCGGCGGCATGCACAACGCGCTGCCGCTGCTCGGCGATGCGCCGTTCCTGGCGGTCAATGGTGACATCTGGAGTGACTTCGATTTCGCCACGCTTCCGCGGCAACCGAAGGGCAGCGCCCACCTGGTCATGGTCGACAACCCGCTGCAGCATCCGCGTGGCGATTTCATCCTGGATGCCGATGGCCTGCTGCATGACGAAGGCGAACAAGCACGCCTGACCTTTGCCGGCATCGGCGTGTATCGGCCGCAGTTGTTGCAGGACTGGCAGAACGTGATTGGCAGCGCCGGTGGCAGCGCGGAAACCCCACCACGCTTCAAACTGGCGCCCTTGCTGCGCGCGGCAATGGCCACCGACAGCATCAGCGGCCAGCATCACCAAGGCCGCTGGACCGACGTCGGCACCCCCGAGCGCCTGCAGCAGCTGGAAAACCAGCTTTTGTAGGAGCGGTGTAAGCCGCGAAGCAACTGAAGCCCCAGATACAAAGATGCCTGCAATCGCAGGCATCTTTCTTATGCGGATATGACATCTGCTTCGCGGTTTACACCGCTCCCACAGAATCCATAATGCCGATCAACCCGGCCCGTTCTCCAACACCCGTTTCAGGAACGGCACGGTGATCCGCTTCTTTGCCGCCAGCGATTCGCGGTCCAGCCGCTCCAGCAAGGTCACCAGTCCGCTCAGGTCACGGCCGGTGCGGGTCAGCAACCAGTCCAGCGTCGCCTCATCCATCACCAACCCACGGCGCACCGAACGCTCGCGTAGCACTGCGCCACGGCCTTCGGCATCCAGCGGCTCCAGGGTGATGCGGCTGCACTGCGACAGCCGCGAGCGCAGGTCCGGCAACACCAAGCCCAGGCCATCAGGCGGCAGCCGCGAGGTATAGATCACGGTCACGTCGGCAGCGCGCGCGCGGTTGTGGAACTCGAACAGGGTGATTTCCTGCTCGCGTCGACCGGCGACATATTCCAGCCCGTCCAGCGCCAGCACGTCGTGCCCTTCCAGCGCTTCCAAGGCGTCCTGCAGGCGCGTACCGGCCGCCTGCAGTGGCAGGTACGCAGGGCGACGCCCGGCCTGCAGTGCAGCAGCGCAGGTGGCCAGGGCCAGGTGCGTCTTGCCGGTGGCACCGGCGCCCACCAGATAGATCCAATCCTGGCTGCTGCCATTGGCAACGGCACGCAACTGCGGCAGCGCACCTTCCGGCGCACCGATGAATGTTTCAAAGCGCTGGTCTGGCGGGTAACGCAAGGCCAGCGGTAACTGCGGCACACTCACTTCGGTTCTACATCCTTCGACACGATGCTCAGATCCGCCGGCACCTGGGCGTTGCGCGGATCCAACACAATCGTCGGCCCGTGGCCGGCATACAACTCACTTTGGCGATAACGCTGGTGCGCATAGCGCAACAACACGTTGATCACCGCCGCCGCTGGCAAGGCCAACAGCATTCCCAGGAAGCCAAACAACTGGCCACCTGCCATCACCGCGAAAATCACCGCAACCGGGTGCAGGCCAATTTTGTCACCGACGATACGCGGGGTCAGCACATAGCTTTCCAGTAACTGGCCGACCGTGAAGACCACGCCAACCAGCACCAGCAACTGCAGGTCAAAGCCCTGCGATTGCACCAATGCCGCCAGCACCGCCATCACCACGCCGGTGGTTGCACCCAGGTAGGGGATGAAACTGATCAAACCTGCGACCAGGCCGATCAACAGGCCCAGGTTCAGGCCCACCAGGCTGAGGCCCGCGGCATACACGATGCCCAGTGCGATCATCACCACGATCTGGCCGCGGATGAAGGCACCCAGCACGTCATTGGACTCACGCGCCAAGCGCGTAACCACTTCGATATGGTTGCGCGGGATCATCGATGCAACCCGCTCGACCAGCTTGTCCCAGTCGCGCAGGAAGTAATAGGCCAGGATCGGCAACAAGGCCAGGTTGATCACCCAGGCCACCATCGCAAAACCCGAGCGCGACACGTAGCCAAAGAAGGTGGTGGCAACGCCGCCAGCCTGCTGCCAGTGGCTGCGCACCCACTCGAACAGACGGCCCGGGTCCAGCCAGGCCATGATTTCCAGCCCGGTTTTCTGCTCAAGCCACGGGATTGCGGTGTTCATCAGCCACTCCTGCCCTTGGGGCAAAGCGGCGACCAGGGTAATGATCTGGCGCTGTATCAAGGGCACCAGGATCAGCAGCGCCAAGGCCAGCAGCAGGATCATCAACACGAACACCAGCACCACCGCGGTGTTGCGCGAACGGCCACTGGCTTCCAGCCGGTCCACCAGCGGGTCGCCCAGCCAGGCCAGCATCAAGGCGACCACGAACGGGGTCAGCACCGGTGCCAGCAACCACATCACCCACAGCGCGAAGGCACTGAGCACCACCCACTTGAGGCGGCGCAGGAACAGCGCGATTTCCATTTCCGCTGTATCAGTACTCATCGAATGCGGTACTCCGCGCGGCGGCTACTGTTCTGTTCGGCACCGGCGTCGGCATCGTCGTCGCCTACCGCACCCACCGGCTGTAGCGCGGCGTCGCTGCCCAGCATGCGATTGAACCCAGGCAATCCGCTCATCAGCTCGACATCCAGCTCCAGTCGGTCACCCGAGGCCTGGATCGGCATGATCGACTTGACCACCGCCACTCGCTGCAAGGTGGCCGCCAGGCGCAGGTAGTCGTCGGCACTGCGGATACCGCTGACCACGATCCGGTAAACGCCGGCGGCACCACCGACCGGCGCCTTGGCATAACGCCGCACCAGCGCATCGGCGGCGCCATCGGCACCGGCCATCATCGCCCGCCGGGCATCGGCGTCGTTGGTGGTCCACTTGGACAGTTCACGGCCATTGTCGACAAACACCCAGTCCGCAACCCAGCCGCCACCCTTGCCACGGTACAACTTGCCGATCAGCTGCATCGGCGGCGAATAGCGCGATGAGGCGCGCGCTACCGCAGCAATGTCCTGGCGCCAGATCGCACCGACCAGGGCCTGCTCGGCCGCGCCGCCGGCAGGCAGGCCCAGCTTGAAGCCACGTTCAACCGCACGATCCAGCAATGGCCGCGCCGCATTGGACTGCGGTACACCGACCAGGCGCGGACCGCTGCCATCATCGATGGCCAGCCAGACCACCGGCTTGGGTCGTGGCTGCGGCCATACCGGCAACCCCAGCGCCGCCACCAGCCCGTCGACGTCATCCTGGCGGAAGCGTGCCACCAGCATGGTCCGGAAGCTCGGTGCGCCACTGGCGCTGACGCTTTGATCCTGCCGGTAGTCATAACTCTCGGCCATGTCCTTGGCGCTGCGCAGGGCCTGCGCCACACCCGGCCGCGCCAGCACGCTGCGGTCGCCTGACAGCTTGGCCAGCACCGCGCCCAGCGCGCGCGCCAGCCCGCCGTTGCGATCGGCCTCGCTTTGGCTGTTGACCGGTACCTCGGCCTCATAGGCACTGCTGGCGCCAGCCACGTCCCCTTCGGTACGCATGCTGGACGACTGCGCCTGCACCAACGAAATTGGCAGGCAGAGCGCCAGAAACAGGATTGTGACCAGGCTGCGGCGCATTGAAATTTCCATTGCTCGACGATTCCGGAGGGAATTGTTGCCCGAATGGGGCCTTCACGCCAACGTGGCCTGTTAAAATCGACCGTTCACCCCGCCAGTGCAGCCGCCAGTGACCAGCCCCTCGACCTCTGCCAACTCCCCCCTGACCTACCGTGACGCCGGTGTCGACATCGACGCGGGCAACGAACTGGTCGAGCGTATCAAGCCGCTGGTAAAGCGCAGCTTCCGCCCGGAGGTGATGGGCGGACTGGGTGGCTTTGGCGCCCTGTTCGACCTCTCCAACAAGTACCGCGAGCCGGTGCTGGTGTCCGGTACCGACGGCGTCGGCACCAAGCTGAAGCTGGCACAACAGCTTGGCCGCCACGACACGATCGGCATCGATCTGGTCGCGATGTGCGTCAACGACGTGCTGGTACAGGGTGCTGAGCCCTTGTTCTTCCTGGATTATTTCGCCACCGGCAAGCTCGACATCGACACCGCTGCGGCCGTGGTCGGCGGCATCGCCAATGGCTGCACCGAGGCCGGCTGCGCGCTGATCGGCGGCGAAACCGCTGAAATGCCCGACATGTACGCCCCGGGCGAGTATGACCTGGCCGGCTTCACCGTCGCCGGCGTGGAGAGGAGCGAGCTGAAGGACGGCTCGGCTGTTGCCCTCGGCGACGTGCTGATCGGCATTGCCTCCTCCGGTCCGCACTCCAACGGGTATTCGCTGGTCCGTCGCATCTATGAACGTGCCGGCAGCCCGGCCGATCTGGTGCTGGAAAACGGCGTGAAGCTGGTCGATGCGCTGATGGCGCCGACCCGCCTGTACGTCAAGCCGATCCTGTCGCTGCTCAAGACCCACGGCGCAGCCGTGCACGGCATGGCCCACGTCACCGGCGGCGGCCTGACCGAGAACATCATCCGCGTGGTGCCGGAAGGCCTGGGCCTGACCATCGACGCCAGCAGCTGGCCGTTGCCGCCGGTGTTCCAGTGGCTGCAGCGCGAAGGCAATGTGGCCGACAGCGAGATGTGGCGCACCTTCAATTGCGGCATCGGTTTCGTGCTGCTGGTGCCGGCCGACCAGGTTGCCGCCATCAACGCCACGCTGGACTCGTTGGAACTGGCGCATTGGCAGATTGGTGAAGTGGTCGCCGAAAACGGCGCCGAACGCGTCCACATCGGCTGAGCCAACGCCTACATGACAGCCGCCAAGAAGGCCGCCTTCATCGGCGTGCTTGTTGTATTCGCGCTTACCTGGATCAAACCGCTATGGCCTGTGGAACAGGCCCTGCACAGCTCGCTGACCGTGCTCGGCCTGCTGGCGCTATGGTGGGTGGACCGCCGCTGGCCGCTGGGCAGCGGTGCCTTCGCGGCCATCTGCGGCTTCATCCTCCTGCACTGCATCGGCGCCCGTTGGCTGTACTCCAACATCCCCTATGACCAATGGGCACAGGCGCTGTTCGGCTGGTCGCCAAACGCCGCCTTCGGCTGGGAGCGCAATCATTTCGACCGGCTGATCCACCTGCTGTACGGCATCTGCTTCACCCCGGCGTTGACCCAGCTGGCCCGGCGCACCTGGCCGGCACTGCGCGTGGGCCAGGCCTTCACGCTGGCGGTGATGACCATCATGTGCACCAGCCTGGCCTACGAATGGCTGGAATGGGGCATCGCACTGGCACTGTCACCGGAAGCCGCAGAGGCCTACAACGGCCAGCAGGGCGACATCTGGGACGCGCATGCGGACATGTTGCTGGCCACCCTCGGCAGCCTGGCGCTGTGGCCACTGCTGCGGAAGACGCGGGCATGAGCCCCCTGCCCCGTCTCGCCGTGCTTGCCTCCGGCCGCGGCAGCAACCTGCAATGCCTGCAGGACGCGATTGCCGCAGGCCAACTGGATGCGCAGATCGTCGGTGTGTTCTCCGACAAGCCAGCCGCCGCCGCGCTGGAAAAAGTGCCCCCCGCACAGCGTTGGGCGCGCTCCCCCAGCGATTTCGCCGACCGCGAGGCGTTTGACAGCGCACTGGCCGATGCAGTGGCCGCAAGCAAGCCGGACTGGATCATCTGCGCCGGCTACATGCGCATCCTCGGCACTGGCTTCGTGCAGCGCTTCAGCGGCCACCTGGTGAACATCCACCCCTCGCTGCTGCCCTTGCACAAGGGCCTGCATACCCATGCCCGCGCCATCGAGGCCGGCCATGCGGAGCACGGTGCCAGCGTCCACTTCGTCGTAGCTGAACTGGATGCCGGCGCAGTGATCGCGCAGGCACGGGTCCCGGTGCTGGCCGGGGACAGTGCGGAATCGTTGGCCAAGCGCGTGCTGGCGGTCGAACACCCGCTGCTGCTGGCCAGCGTCCAGCTATTGGTTGCCGGGCGCGTGGCTGAACAGGACGGCGTGGTCCACTGCGACGGTCAGTCCCTGTTTAGCCCATTGCGCCTAGATTCCGCCGGAACCCTCCGCCGCTGATCCGCACAGGCTGCTGACGTGTGGTTTGGCAAGATCCCTCCTTCCTTCTGCCTTCGTCCTCACATGGCCATAGCGCTTTTCAAACCATTGGTTTTGACCGCACTGCTGGCATCAGCCGTCAGCCATGCACAGGAGACGCCCGCCCCTGCGGCTGCTCCGGCGCAGGCACCGGTTGTGCTGCCGCCGCCAGCGCTGGAGTGGAGCCCGCCGGCACTGGAGCCCTTTGTCGCCACCTACCAGGCCTTCTACAAGGGCAAGGAAGCCGGCGATGCCACCATGCGGGTCGTGCATAACAACGGCAATCAATGGCGGGTGGACATGGCGGTGCGCGGCAAGCGCGGCTTCGCCAGTGTCCTCGGGCTGAACATCGAACAGAGCAACGTGTTCAACAACGAGGGCAGCGTCTACACGCCACTGAGCCAGAGCACGGTCAAGAAAGCCCTGTTCATGAGCAAGAAGGTTACCGGCGTCTATGACTGGCAGGCCGGTACCGCGCAGTGGCAGGGTGACCTCAAGAAAGAACGGCAGCGCCCGATTGCGCTGCAGCACGGCGACCAGAGCGCCTTGGTGCTGAACCTGTCGCTGATGCGCGATGCGCGCCCCGGACAGGCACTGCAGTACCGCTACGTCGATGTCGGCCGCGTGCGCCAGTATGAGTATCGCGCCGCCGACACCACCGAGAACGTGCAGGTAGGTGATCTCAGCTATGACGCCTTGCGGGTGTATCGCACCAATGGCGGCAATGATGAAACCATCCTGTGGATCGCCAATGGCGTGCCCACGCCGGTGCGCATCCTGCAACGCAAAGACGGGCAGGACGAAATCGACCTGCGCCTGATCGAATACCAAGGAGCCTGAGCATGAAGCTTACCCGTAGCCCCCTGCGTTACCTCGCTGCCGCCGCACTGGTCGCGACCAGTTTGCCGGCGCTGGCATTCGAGCCGTTCACCGCCAACTACCAGGCCAGCTACATGGGCATGCAGGCCAATGGCGTGATGTCGGTAGCGCCTGCCGGCAACAACCAGTGGCGCTACAGCCTGCAGATCAAGAACCCGATGGCGGAACTGAGCCAGGCCACCGTGTTCGACGAACAGGGGGGCAAACTGCGCCCGTTGAGCAGCCATGACCGTTCGGTGGTGCTGATCAAGCGCAAGCAGGTGGAAGCGCGTTATGACTGGAACAGCGGCCAGGCCACCTGGAGCGGCGACGTGAAGCCTGATCGCAGCGGCCCGATCCGCCTGCAGAGCGGCGACATGGATGCACTGTTGATCAACCTGGCCATTGCCCGTGATGTCGCCGCCGGCAAGCCCCTGACCTACCGCATGGTCGACGATGGCCGCATCAAGCCCATGACCTACCGGGTGATCGGCAAGGAAAACCTGACCATCGGAGGCAAGCAGCAGGAAGCCACCAAGGTGTCGCGCGTGGATGGAAACAAGGAACAGATCGCCTGGATCGTCCCCGGCATGCCGGTACCGGCACGCCTGCTGCAGCGCGAAAACGGCCAGGACGCACTGGACCTGACCATCCGCTCCATCAACTGATCGCCCCCCCGACGCGCCCGGCCTGATGCCGGGCGTTTTCATGGAAGAGACGCCGTGACCCTTGTTCGCAGATTTGCCCTGCTCCCGCTTGCAGCTGCCCTGCTTGCATCCCTGGCCCCGACTGCCGATGCCGCCGTACAGCGTTTCGATGGCCGCTACACCGCCAGCTACAAGGGCCTCAGCGCAACTGCGCGGATGACCCTCACCCCGGCCCGCAATGGTTCCTGGATGTACCTGCTGACCGTGGATCACATGCTTGCCAAGCTGAGCCAGGCCACCGTGTTCCAGGACATGGGAACGCAGTACCGGCCGCTGGGTGGCAGCGACCGGAGCAGCTATGCCTCGGTCCAGCGCGGCGTTATTACCAATTACAACTGGGCAGCCGGCCAGGCGCGCTGGAGCGGCGACGTCAAACCCAACCGCGCCGGGCCGGTAGCCCTGCATAACGGCGACATGGACGCGTTGCTGATCAACCTGGCATTGGCACGCGACGTACCGGCCGGGCGTCCGCTGTCCTATCGCATGGTCGAAAACGGGCGCGCACGGCCAATGAACTACCGGGTTATCGGTCGTGAGCGGGTCACCGTCGCCGGCCGCGACTACGACGCCACCAAGGTTGCCCAGGGTGGCGCCGAAAAGCAGACCATTGCGTGGATCGTGGCCGGCATCCCGGCACCGGTGCGCATCGTCCAGCGCGAAAACGGCGCCACCACGATCAGCCTGCAGATGAATTCCTGGTCGCGCTGAGCACAGCGCAGAGCCACGCTCAAGCGTAGCGCGGGCAAGCGGCGAACCCCGGACCTGGGCAACCGCTGCGCCAGGTAATGACAGGGCTCAAGCAGGAGCTGCGCCCTGCCTGATCCACTTCAACCCGGGCCAGCTACGCCTTGCCCGGGTCAAAGATCGGTAGCGATCGACACCACAGCATTGCGGCGCGCTCCTGCTACTGGGTGGCGTCCTTCTTGAACACCGTGCGGCAATCGCGGCGGAATTCCTCGCCACTGCTGCGCCAGATGAAGCTACGGCAGTGGCGATCACCCTCTTCGCTGTCCTTCACCTGCACCGCATAGAACGCCTGCAGGAACTCGTCGCTACTGATCTGGCCGTCGCCATTCCAGTCCATCTGTTCCTTCTCAACGCCCTGGGTGATGGCCACGCCGCTGTACCAGCCCCAGCCCAACCAGGCCAGGGCCAGCAGCACCAGGGCCAACAAAGCCCTGCGGCGCGGACTGAAGCGCCCCTTGAGGATCATGCGATCCGCCGCACGTTTGCACCAAGCCCGCTAAGCTTTTCCTCGATGTTCTCGTAACCACGATCAAGGTGGTAGATGCGGTCGATGCTGGTCTCGTCCGCAGCCACCAGGCCGGCCAGGATCAGGCAGGCCGAGGCACGCAGATCGGTCGCCATCACCGGCGCACCGCTGAGCTTGGCCACGCCGCGCACGATCGCGGTATGACCTTCGATCTGGATGTCGGCACCCAGGCGCAGCAGCTCGTTGACGTGCATGAAGCGGTTTTCAAAGATGGTCTCGGTGATCACACCCACGCCATCGGCAACGCAGTTCATGGCCATGAACTGCGCCTGCATATCGGTCGGGAACGCCGGATGCGGCGCGGTGGTGATGTTCACCGACTTGGGCCGCTTGCCATGCATGTCCAGCGTGATGCTGTCTTCGGTGGTGCTGATCTCGGCGCCGGCCTCGGTCAGCTTGTGCAGCACTGCGTCCATCGTGTCCGGGCGTGCATTGCGCACCGTGACGCGACCACCGCTCATTGCTGCAGCCACCAGGAAGGTGCCGGTTTCGATGCGGTCGGGCAGCACCGCGTGGCGGCCACCGTGCAGGCGCTCGACGCCTTCCACGACCAGGCGCGCGGTGCCGATGCCTTCGATCTTCGCACCGAGTGCAATCAGGCAATGCGCCAGATCGGCCACTTCCGGCTCCATCGCGGCGTTTTCCAGCACCGAGGTGCCTTCGGCCAGTACCGCCGCCATCAGCACGTTCTCGGTGCCGGTGACGCTGACCATGTCGAAGGTGTAACGGCCGCCTTTCAGGCGCCCATCAACGTGAGCCTTGATGAAACCGTTCTCCACACTGATTTCCGCACCCAGTGCCTGCAGACCCTTGATGTGCTGGTCAACCGGGCGCGAGCCGATGGCGCAACCGCCCGGCAGCGACACTTCGGCCTTGCCGAACTTGGCCAGCAACGGACCCAGCACCAGGATCGAGGCGCGCATGGTCTTGACCAGCTCATACGGCGCAACGTGCTGATCAACAGTACGCGGGTCCACCACCACCGCGCTGCCGCGCGACAGCGTGCCCTGGTCGACGGTGACCTTGGCGCCAAGCTCACCGAGCAGTTTCACCGTGGTGATCACGTCGTGCAGATGCGGCACGTTGGTAATTTCAACCGGCGCATCGGCCAGCAAGGTGGCGCACAGGATCGGCAGGACGGCGTTCTTGGCGCCGGAGATATGAACCTCACCGTTCAGCGCATTGCCGCCGGTGACTACGATTTTTGCCATGGATTTAAGGCCGATATAAGGAGAAGAGAGTTCGCCGGCTCAGCCGGCTTCACCCGGAGTGATGGTTTTCAGCGCCAGCGCATGGATCGCACCGCCCATCAGGTCGCCCAGCGTCGCATACACCATGCGGTGGCGCGCCAAGGGCATCTTGCCGGCAAATGCCTCGCAGACAACCGTGGCCTCGAAGTGCACCCCGTCGTCGCCCTGCACGTCGGCGCGGGCGCCCGGCAGGCCGGCTTCGATCAGATTTCGGATGGTCTCGGCGTCCAAAGCGCTTTCCTAATAAAATGAACCCCCATTCTACTCTCCGAGTGGCATCCGTATGGCTGCTTCACCGCTTTCCCTGGCTACATTGCGCGACACCGATCTGGTGGCCAGTGGTCACCGTGTGTTCGAGATCGAGCGCGACGAACTGGACCGGGTAGGCGGTCGCATTGGCGCCGAGTTCGCCGCCGCCTGCCGGCTGGTGCTGGCTTCGCGCGGCCGTGTGGTCACCACCGGCATGGGCAAATCCGGGCATATCGCGCGCAAGATCGCCGCCACCCTGGCCTCGACCGGCACACCGTCGTTCTACGTGCACCCAGGCGAGGCCGGGCACGGCGATCTTGGCATGATCACCGAAGATGACGTGGTTTTGGCGCTGTCCTATTCGGGTGAATCGGACGAAGTACTGACCCTGTTGCCGGTGTTCAAGCGCCAGGGCAATCCACTGATTTCCATGACCGGCAGACCGCAGTCGAGCCTGGCGCTCGCCGCCGATGTGCACCTGGACGTGAACGTGGACCACGAGGCCTGCCCGCTGGCCCTGGCCCCGACCTCCAGCACCACCGCCTCGCTGGCGATGGGCGATGCGCTGGCCGTGGCCCTGCTGGACGCGCGCGGCTTCACCGCCGACGACTTCGCCCGCTCGCACCCGGCCGGCAGCCTGGGCCGGCGTCTGCTGCTGCACATCACCGACGTGATGCATGGCGGCGATGACCTCCCCAGCGTCCGTGAAGACGCCAGCCTCAGCCAGGCCCTGATGGAAATGAGCCGCAAGCGGCTGGGCATGACCGCCGTCGTCGATGCCCAGGGCAGACTGGTCGGCCTGTTCACCGACGGCGACCTGCGCCGTGCACTGGACACCGACCTGGACGTGCGCACCGCCAGCATCGCCCAGGTGATGACCCGCAACCCGCGCACCATCGGTGCCGACCAACTGGCCGCCGAAGCCGCGCGGCTGCTGGAAACCCACAAGATCAATGGCTTGATCGTGGTCGATGGCGACAATCACCCCGTCGGCGCCCTGAACATTCATGACCTGTTGCGGGCAAAAGTCGTCTGAACCCCGCACAATCAACGACCTCGGACCAACACACGACCTGCCGCAACGGATCCTGCCTGCCAATGCCCTACTCGCCGCTAGCGCTTTTCCCCGCCAATCTGCACGCCACCGCCAGCGCCATCCGCCTGGCCTGCTTTGACGTGGACGGCACACTGACCGACGGCCGGCTGTTCTACGACCATGCCGGCAACGAGAGCAAGGCGTATTACGTGCAGGACGGGCTGGGCCTGAAGCTGCTGCAGCAACACGGCATCCACCCGGTGCTGATCACCGCCCGCAACAGCCTGTCGGCGCAGCGCCGCGGCGCCGATCTTGGCATCGATACCCAGATCGCGGTCGGCGACAAGCTGGCCAGCGTGCGCGCCTTGTGCGACCAGCACGGCATCGGCCTGGAGCAGGTCGCCTTCATGGGCGACGACCTGCCCGATCTGGCGCCGCTGGGCGCGGTCGGCCTGGCGGTCGCCCCGGCGGATGCGCATCCGTGGATCGCCGAACGCGTGCACTGGCAGACCCGTGCCCAAGGCGGACGCGGTGCAGCGCGCGAGCTGTGTGACGTCCTGCTGGCCGCACAGGGCAAACTGGATGCAGTCCTGGCGAGGTTTTCCTGATGAGTTGGCGTTCAGTTCTTGGCATTGGCCTGCTGTTGGCCGCCCTGATCAGCGGCTGGGCGGCATGGCGCAACCGCGCCAACACCGCGCCAACGGCCATTGAACAAGGCAGTACCGATTTCACCCTGACCGACTTCGAGATCGTCACCCTGGACAAGCAGGGCAAGGAGTCGATGACGCTGCGCGCGCCGTCGATGGCGCGCAACCGCGCCGACCAGACGTCCAACATCACCAAGCCACTGTTCCTGTTGCCTGACACGGCTGGGCAGCACTGGCGACTGAGCGCCGATACCGGCTGGGTCAGCCCCAAGGGTGAGGAGCTGCGCCTGCGCGGCAATGTCGCCGGCGACAGCCCCACCGATGGCAAGACCCCACCAACCACTTTCCGCACCGACTCGCTGGATGTGTTGGCCGAGCAGGACCTGGCGCGCACCGATGCACAGGTCACGCTGACCCGACCAGGCCTGTCGCAGACTGGCGTCGGCTTCCGCGCCAACCTCAAATCCCAGCAGTACTCACTCCTTTCCCAGGTCAAGACCCGCTATGAACCCAAAGCTGCCCGCTAAGCTCGCGTCGATCACCCTGCTCGCCGTCCTGCTCGCACCTGGCCTGGCGTGGTCCAAGGCATCGGATCGCAACCAGCCGATGACCATCGATTCCAACAACAATGACTGCAATTTCAGCGACAACGGCAAGTGCCAGTTCAGTGGCAATGTGGTCATCACCCAGGGTTCGATGGAGATCCATGCCGATACCGCTGACGTGATCCGCAAGAACGGCGAAACCGAGCGCGTGATCCTCACCGGCAAGCAAGCCACGCTGAAGCAGCAGATGGATGACAACACCTGGATGAATGCCCGTGCCGACAACATGGACTACAACATCAACAGCGAAGTGATCATCCTGACCGGCAACTACAAGGTTGAATCCGAGCGCGGCACCAATGCCGGCCAACGCATGGTCTACAACACCCGCAGCGGTTCAATGCAGAGCGGCGGCGACGGCACCCGCGTGCGCACCGTGATCCAGCCCAAGAACAAGGCGCCGGCAGCGGCGGGAGAGGCCAAGTAATGCTCGTCGCCCAAGGCCTGCGCAAGCGCTACAAGAACCGCGAAGTCGTCAAGGACTTCGGGCTGACCCTCGATGCCGGCGAAGTGGTCGGCGTGCTCGGCCCGAACGGTGCCGGCAAGACCACCTGTTTCTACATGATCGTCGGCCTGGTCGCTGCCGATGCCGGCAGCATCGTGCTCGACGGCAAGGACATCACCTCCGAGCCGATGTACGAGCGCGCCAAACTGGGCGTGGGTTATCTGCCGCAGGAACCGTCTGTGTTCCGCAAGCTCAGCGTCGCGGACAACATCCGTCTGGTGTTGGAGCTGCGCACCGACCTGGACAACGCCGGCCGCGAGCACGAACTGTCCTCGCTGCTGGAGGAACTGCAGATCAGCCACGTCGCCGACCAGACCGGCGCCAGCCTGTCCGGCGGTGAACGTCGTCGCTGCGAGATCGCCCGCGCACTGGCTGCAAAGCCACGCCTGATCCTGCTCGACGAACCGTTTGCCGGCGTCGACCCGATCTCGGTCGGCGAGATCCAGCGCATCGTGACCCACCTCAAGCAACGCGGCATCGGTGTATTGATCACCGACCACAATGTGCGCGAAACCTTGGGAATCTGCGACCGGGCGTATATCCTCGCAGAAGGCAGCGTACTGGCGCAGGGGGCACCGGAAGATCTGCTTGCCAATACCGACGTGCGCCGTGTTTACCTCGGGGACGCTTTCACCCTCTGAGTCGCAGCGCCACGTCGGGCCCCTACCCGAACGGATCAGGCATGAAAGCTCGGCTGCAGACATCGATGGGACAGAATCTGGTCATGACGCCGCAGTTGCGTCAGGCCATCCGTCTTCTGCAGATGTCCAGCACCGAGCTCGAAGTGGAACTGACCGAGGCGGTGGAAACCAACCCACTGCTGGAATGGGCTGAGAACTCCGAAGGCGCCGACGGCGACGAGGCTCCCACAAGCAGCGCCAATGACGATGCCCCGATTGATCCCGCGCAAGGCGATATCAACGCCGATGGCGAAGATTGGGACGGCGGCGATGAGGACTGGAGCAGTGGCCGCTCCGGCTCCTTCGATGGCGACGAAGACGACGAACGCGAACAGGCCGAAGACAGCGATACCCTCGCCGATCACCTGTTGTGGCAGCTGCACCTGACCCACCTCGGGCCGCGTGACCGCGCCATCGGTGTGGCCTTGATCGACGCACTGGATGAAGACGGTTATCTGCGCGAGCCCTTGTCGGCAATCGCACAGACACTGCTGCCTGAAACCCATGCCGACGAAGATGAGATCCTGGCGGTATTGCGCCAGATCCAGCGCTTTGACCCGGCCGGGGTTGGCGCACGCAGCCTGGGCGAGTGCCTGAGCCTGCAGCTGGACGTACTGCCCTGCCAAACCCCTGCTCTTGCCCTGGCCCGACGTATCGCCGATGGTCCACTGGAGCGCCTGCCGCGCGCCGGCATCAGCGGCATCGCACAGGAACTGAAACAGCCTGTTGCCGACATCGAAGAAGCCGTGCAGTTGCTGCGCTCACTCGATCCGCGCCCGGGCAAGCAACTGGGGCAGATGACGTCTGACACCTACGTCGTGCCCGATTGCGTGGTCTGGCGCCAGCGTGGCATCTGGCGCTGCGCGTTGGCCGGGCACGCTGGCCCGCGGGTAGTCATCAATCAAAGCTACGAGCAACTGATCCGCCGCTGCGGCGATGCCGACGCCAGCTATCTGCGCGCACAGCTGCAGGAGGCGCGTTGGCTGCTGAAGAGCCTGCAGGCCCGTGGCGAAACCCTGCTGCGGGTGGTCAACAGCCTGCTGCATCACCAGGCTGGCTTCCTGGAATTCGGCGAACAGGCACTGCGTCCGCTAACGCTGCGTGAAATCGCCGGTGAGCTGGAACTGCACGAATCCACCATTTCGCGTGCCATCGCCCGCAAGTACGTACGCACCCCGCGCGGCACCCTGCCGCTGCGGGCCTTCTTTGCCTCCGGCATCGATACCGAAGGCGGCGGCGAGGCTTCCAGCACCGCCATCCAGTCGATGATCCGCAACCTGATCGATGCGGAAAACCCGCGCAAACCACTTTCTGACGCCAAGCTGGCTGAGATGCTCAAAACAAGTGGCATACCGGTAGCGCGCCGCACCGTTGCGAAGTATCGTGAGGCCATGAACATCTGTGCCTCTCACGAACGCGTCCGCATCGCCTGAAGCATTCGTTGAGCAGCGCAGGGTTCATTAGGCAACCCCGAACCACAGGAGGAATCCGATGCGTATCGAGACGTATGGCCAGCAAGTTGAAGTCACGCCTGCCCTGAAGGAGTACGTGGAAACAAAGCTGGAGCGGCTGGGTCGGCACTTCGACCAGCACTGCGAAGTACGAGTCCAGTTGTCCACCCGCAAGCCTGACTACCTCGTCGTCGCCACGGTGAATCTACCCGGGCGCACCCTGCACGCCGATGCTGCCGAACCCACCATGTACGCAGCCATCGACGTCTTGGCCGACAAGCTCGACCGACTGGTCATAAAGCACAAGGAAAAGCATCTTCCCCACGCATCGCATGCTCTGCGCGACAATGGCTGATCTTTATACCCAGCCGTAAGCCAACATGCCGTTGACCGACCTGATGGCGGCCGTGAGTA
Organism: Stenotrophomonas sp.; assembly: GCA_003248565.1. Taxonomy (GTDB): domain Bacteria; phylum Pseudomonadota; class Gammaproteobacteria; order Xanthomonadales; family Xanthomonadaceae; genus Stenotrophomonas. The sequence continues at coordinate 5,890 of QFOV01000018.1, read as the reverse complement.
CCCAGGTACTCGCGGTCGCTGATCGAGACAGCACCCTGATAGCCGCCTCCCGCCTTCTCGCCTGTCGTGAAGCCGGCGCGGACAGCCTGTTTTCAAGCCTGCGCGAACGTGAAAACGTCGGCAGCACCGCCATTGGCCACGGCATCGCCATTCCCCACGGGCGTTCGGAAACCCTGCAGGAACCTCGCGGCGCCCTGCTACGGCTGCAACAACCCGTTGACTTCGGCGGCGACGAACCGGTGGACCTGGTCTTCGCCATGGCCGTACCCGCGCATTACACCCACCAACACCTGATGCTGCTGTCCGAGCTGGCGGAGATCTTCTCCGACGCCGACATCCGCCAGGCACTGCGCGTTGCCCCCGATGCGCAGACCCTCAAAGACATCATCATCAACCCGCAACAGGCGCGTCGCGGATGAATACCAGCATCACCGCCCAGGAACTCTTCGACCAGCAGCGCGAGAAGCTCGACCTGCGCTGGGTCGCCGGCCATGCCGGTGCGCAACGTGAACTGGAGGCCGGAAATACCGTCTCGCGGCGGCCCTCGCTGGCCGGCTACCTCAACACCATCTACCCGAACAAGGTGCAGATCCTCGGCACCGAGGAACTGACCTGGCTGGATTCGCTGGATGCCCGCCAGCGCTGGGAAGTGATCGAGCGCATCATCCAGGCGCGGCCACTGGCGCTGGTGATCACCAAAAGCCATGGCTGCCCGGAAGACCTGCGCTCGGCCGCCGACGAATCGCAGACCCCGTTGTGGGTGTCGCCACGCCGCGGCCATGAGCTGCTCAACCACATCAGCTACCACCTGGCCCGCACGCTGGCGCCACGGGTGATCCTGCATGGCGTATTCATGGAGATCTACTCCATCGGCGTGTTGATCACGGGTGAGGCAGGCTCAGGCAAGAGCGAACTGGCACTGGAACTGCTGTCCCGCGGCCACCGCCTGGTCGCCGACGATGCCCCCGAATTCACCCAGATTGCCCCGGACGTGCTCGACGGCACCTGCCCGGAGCTGCTGCAGGACCTGCTGGAGGTGCGCGGACTGGGCGTGCTGAACGTGCGCCAGATGTTTGGTGACACTTCTGTAAAGAAGAACAAGTACCTTCGCCTCATCGTCCACCTGACCAAGCCGATGACCGAGCCCAGCAGCTATGGCTATGAGCGCCTGACCGGCGATTCCGGCAAGCGCCACGTGCTCGACCTGGACGTGCCGCTGATCACCTTGCCGGTGATGCCCGGACGCAACCTGGCGGTGCTGACCGAGGCCGCCACCCGCCTGCACATCCTGCGCACCAAGGGCATCGACCCGGCGGCGATGTTCATCGCCCGCCATAGCAACCTGCTGGAGCAACGCAGTTCATGAGTGCGCACCCCGCATCGGTATTGATCATCGTCAGCGGCCTGTCCGGGTCGGGCAAATCGGTGGCGTTGAAGACCTTTGAAGACCTGGACTATTACTGCTCGGACAACATCCCGGTAAGCCTGCTGCCGGAGTTCGTGCGCGGCGTGCTCGGCGAACGCGAGGAGACCCGGCCGCAGCGACTGGTGGTCGGCATCGATGTGCGAGGCCGCAGCGACCTCAGCCAACTGGCCAGCTGGCGTAAAACCGCCCGCGATTACGGTATTGAAGCGCGCCTGCTGTTCTTCGAGGCTGACGACGACACTCTGCTGGCCCGCTATGCCGATACCCGTCGCCGCCATCCGCTGAGCCACCTGGGCCTTTCGCTGCCGGAAGCCATCAGCCGCGAACGCGAGCTGACCGCCCCACTGCGGCGCGAAGCCGACGCCATCATCGATACCACCCGCCTCAACGTGCACCAGCTGCGGCGCCGGGTGATCACCGAGTTTGCACTCAGCCATGAGAACAAACTCTCGTTGCTGTTCGAGTCCTTCGCCTACAAGCGCGGCGTGCCGGCCGAAGCCGACTTCGTGTTCGACGCACGGGTGCTGCCCAATCCGCACTGGGACCCGGAACTGCGCTCGCTGACCGGACGCGACCGCGAAGTCCGCGAGTACCTGGACGCGCAGCCAGAGGTGGTGCGCTACGTCACCCAGCTGCAGGACCTGCTCGACACCTGGCTGCCGAAGCTGGGCAGCGAAACCCGCAGCTATGTCACCGTGGCCTTTGGCTGCACTGGCGGCAAGCACCGCTCGGTGTACCTGGCCGAACGCCTCGCCCGGCATGCCCGCGAGCAGGGCTGGCAGGACGTGGCCACCTTCCATCGCGAACAGGACTGAGCGGGCGCATGCGCGCCAGACGCGCATGCCCTGAATGGCACACAGAAGACAGTTTTAAGCGCTATCGCGGACTCACCCTGACCTGTTAACGTTCAGGGATGACCTGCGGCATTCTTCTAGTTACTCATACCGGTGTCGGCACTTCCCTGCTGGAAGTGACGACCGCCTTGTTGCGGCAATTGCCGCTGAAAACAGAAGCGTTCGAAGTGCCGTTCGACGCCGACCTGGATGCCCTGCTGCCTGCCGCCTCTGCGGCGATGCGGCGGGTGGAAGGTGAAGGCGGCGTGTTGATACTGACCGATCTGTATGGCGCCAGCCCGAGCAATCTTGCCGGCAAACTGGCGCGCCTGGGCACGCCTACCAAGCGCGTATCGGGATTGAGTCTGGCGATGTTGCTGCGGGTAATGAACTATCCGGAACAGGGATTGGACCAACTGCCCGCCACTGCGGCGGCGGGCGCTCGCAATGGAGTCATCACCGACGATGCTTGAACAAGAACTCATGGTTTCCAACCGGCTGGGGCTGCACGCCCGGGCCACCGCCAAACTGGTGCAGGTGCTTTCCGCCTTCCGCTCCAACGCCACGCTTGTGGCCAAGGGCCGCGAGGTCAACGCCAAGAGCATCATGGGCGTGATGTTGCTGGCCGCCGCCCAAGGCACGCCGGTCACGGTACGCGTGGACGGCGAAGATGAAGCTGCCGCATTGGAGGCAGTTGCTGCGCTGTTCGAGCGTCGTTTCGACGAGGACAGCTGATGCCGCAGGCCGCGCGCGCAGCTGCAGCCAGGGTCGGGAGCGTGCAGTGGTGACCCGTCTAACGGGCTTGCCGGCTTCCCGTGGCTCTGCCCTGGGCCGCGCCCGCGTGCGCCTGCCGCACGTCCAGGACATTGGTGAAAAGCGCGTCGCTGCCGCTGCGGTGGAACACGAGCTCGAACGCCTGCACCGCGCCACAGACGCGGCCCGCCAGGAAATGCGCGAACTGCGCACCCGCCTGCAAGGTGCATTGCCGTCCGAGGTCGGTGAGTTCCTCGAACTGCACGCCATGCTGCTGGACGACCCGGAACTGCTGACCGGGCTAGACGAGCTGGTACGCAGCAAGCGCTACAGCGCCAGCCACGCCCTGCGCGTGCAGCGCGACCGCCTAGCGCAGGTGTTCGAAGGCATGGAAGATGCTTACCTGAAAAGCCGGATGGATGATCTGGACCATGTGATTGGTCGCATCCAGTCCTTCCTGCACAAACGCACCACCACCATGAAGGGACTGGCCGGCGAGATCCTGGTCTGCGAAAACGTCGCCCCTTCGGAGCTGGCACAGCTGCAGGCGCAAGGCGTGGTCGGCATCGTCAGCAGTGCCGGCAGCGTGCTTTCGCACAGTGCCATCCTCGCCCGCAGCCTGCATATGCCGCTGGTGGTGGCCGCCAGTGCGGTGCTGCAGAAGGTCAGCGATGGCGACGTACTGATCCTGGACGGCGTCAACGGCGAGATCGTGGTCGATCCGGCCCCGGACGACCTGCGCCAGTACCGCAGCCGACAACGCGAGCTGGCCCGCGAGCAACGCGAACTTGGCCGCTTGCGGGCAAAGCCCACCCGCACCCTCGATGGTGCGGAAATCACCCTGCTCGCCAACGCCGAATCGCATGACGACGTCGCCCAGGCGCATGCACTGGGTGCCCGCGGACTGGGCCTGTACCGCACCGAATTCCTGTTCATGCAGCGCAACCAGCTGCCTGACGAAGAAGAACAGTTCCGCGTCTACCGCGACACCGTGCTGGGCATGAGTGGGCGTCCGGTCACCATCCGCACCCTGGACCTGGGTGCGGACAAGGCCGACCGCACCGGCCTGGTACTCAGCAGCGAAGAAAACCCTGCACTGGGCCTGCGTGGCGTGCGCCTGTCGCTGGCCCGTCCGAAAGTCTCCGACACCCAGCTGCGGGCAATCCTGCGTGCCTCCGGCTACGGCCCGCTGCGCATCCTGGTGCCGATGCTGACCACCCGTGAGGAGATCATGGCGGTACGGCGACGGCTATCACGGCTGGCCGCGACCCTGCGCAATGACGGCCATGAGGTGGCGGAGAACATTCCGGTCGGGGCGATGATCGAAGTGCCGGCAGCCGCAATCGCACTGGAGACCTTCATTGACCAGGTCGACTTCCTGTCGATCGGCACCAACGATCTGGTCCAGTACCTGCTGGCCGCCGACCGCAACAATGATGCCGTGGCCGAGCTGTATTCGCCCTTGCATCCGGCCGTGCTGCGGCTGCTGTACCAGGTGATCGAGACCGCGCAGCGGCACGAAACCCCGGTAGCGGTCTGCGGTGAAATGGCAGGTGACGCGCGCATGACAGCCCTGCTGCTGGCCTTGGGACTGACCGAGTTCAGTCTGCATCCGGCGACTTTGCTGGAAGTGCGGCGCGCCATCCGTGAAGTGAACCTGGCCGAGCTGCGCCTGCAGGCCCCGCAATTGCTGGCTGCACGCGACCGCCGCGGCATTGAACGCTGGATCACCGGCAGCGCCGGAAACTGATTCCGGGCGCAACGGTTGTATGCAAGCCCGCGCGTCGCACGTGATAATGGCGGGCTAAACACCGCCGTTGGCGCCTAGTCGCCACGGACAGCGGCCATCACCATACCGGGAGCTGCGCATGGCCGAAGCCGTACGCCACGACAAGACCGCACGCCAGCTGCGCCTGCTTTCCGATGCATTGGACAGTGGCCGCCTGGGGCCGGTGCGTCGCCTGGTCAACACCTTGTCGCCGGCCGAGATCGGCAACCTGCTTGAATCGCTGCCGCCCGGCAAGCGCGAAGTGGTGTGGGGCCTGGTCGATGCCGAGGACGACGGCGAGGTGCTGGTGCATGTCGGTGAAGACGTGCGCGAAAGCCTGCTGGCGGACATGGACGCGGACGAGATCATCGCCGCGGTCGAAGACCTGGACATCGACGACCTTGCCGATCTGGTCGAGGACCTGCCCGATACGGTCATCGACGAAGTGCTCAAGTCGATGGACCGCGAGAACCGCGAGCGGCTCGAGCAGGTGCTGTCCTATCCGGAAGACACCGCCGGCCGCTTGATGAACCCGGACGTGGTCACCGTGCGCGCCGACGTCAATGTCGACGTGGTGCTGCGCTACCTGCGCCTGCGCGGCGAGCTGCCCGACCACACCGATCACCTGTTCGTGGTCAGCCGTCGCCACCAGTATCTGGGCCGGTTGTCGCTGGCCTCGCTGGTCACCCACGAAGACACCACCCCGATCAACCGTCTGATCGACGATGAACAGCCGGCCATCGACGTGGGCGAAAGCGCCGACGAAGTGGCCCGCCAGTTCTCCGATCATGACTGGGTCTCGGCACCGGTGGTGGATGACAACAACATCCTGATCGGCCGCATCACCATCGATGACGTGGTCGACATCATCCGCGGCCAGGCCGATCACCAGGCCCTGGGTGCGGCCGGTCTGGACGAAGACGAAGATCTGTTCAGCCCGGTCTGGCGCGCCATGCGCCGTCGCCTGATGTGGCTGTCGGTCAACCTCTGCACGGCCTTCCTCGCCTCCAGCGTGGTCGGCCATTTCGAGGGCACCATCGACAAGCTGGTGGCCCTGGCGGTACTGATGCCGATTGTCGCCGGCTTGGGCGGCAATGCTGGCACCCAGGT
>QFOV01000375.1 GCA_003248565.1 Stenotrophomonas sp. | reverse complement strand
TCCATCCACAGCGCCATGTCCAACGCGGTGGTCGGCACGTTCTGGAAGTAATTGGTGCGGTCGGTATTGGTGGTGCCGTTCTGGTCGGTGGCGCCGACCTGCTTGAAGGGTTCGAAGAACTCGCCGTCGTGGTTTTCGCTGCGCTGGAACATCAGGTGTTCGAACAGATGCGCGAAGCCGGTTCGCCCGGCCGGTTCGTCCTTGGCACCGACGTGGTACCAGATGTTCACCGCCACGATCGGCGCCTTGCGGTCGGTGTGCACCACCACGCGCAGACCGTTGGGCAGGGTGAATTCTTCATACGGGATGTCCACAGACGCTGCGGCGGCGGCCGGCTTGGCCTCCGCGACCAGCGGCATGCCAACAAATCCGCCGAGGGCGGCACTCAGGGCCAGGGTCAACAAGGCGGTACGGGGCATAGCAGCGTTCATTCCATTTCCCTTGGGTATGAAGGTGAACGCTGATCCTAACCGGGCGCCGTCACATCGGCATACGCCATGCGTCATGGGTACCGAAGCAGCTGTACCGGTGTCCGTCCGGTCACTGCAGACGCGGCGAGTGTCCGGACAGCGGACACTTTCCATAAACAACAATTCTTTATTTATCAATCAGATGCGATTGGCACACATCCTGCTGCCTATTACTCGCAGCCAGATCCCTTCAGACGATAAATGACTGATTGCTGAACAAAACAAAAAAAGTAGCGAAAGTCCTTGCACTACGAAAATCACTGTACTACCTTACTACCACACCACTGCCCACACACACCAAACAGGTCCCGCCATGAACGCCAAGTCTCTCGCCCTTGCCATCGCCCTCGTCGCCAGCACCGGCTTTGTTTCTTCGGTCCAGGCTTCGGATATCGTCACTTTGGACACCGTGCAGGTTCGCCCTTCCGCTGATCAGCTGGCACAGGCCCAGCACGAAGCCAGCAGCGACATCCCGACCCTGGCTGCGGTGCAGGTCCGCCCGACCGTCGGCCAGATCGTCGAGCTGATGGCCGAACAGACCGCCAGCCAGCTGGCCTCCGCCAGCCCGGTCGCCATCGGCACCCGCGCCGGCCAGTGGATGGTGTCGCTGCCGGCCATCACCGTCCGCCCGGAGGTGGAGCAGGTGCAGGCCATGGCTGCAGAAGCCGCTGCTGAAGCCATCGGCAAGGTCGTCGCACAGGGCATGGTTTCCAACTAAGCCAGCGATGACGCAACACCCGGCGTAAACTGCGCCGATGACTTCTGCCCCTGTTTTCGATGTAGTGCTTTACCAGCCCGAGATCCCGCCGAACACCGGCAATGTGATCCGGCTCTGCGCCAACACCGGCGCGCGGCTGCACCTGATCGAGCCTTTGGGTTTCGACCTCAGTGACAAGCAGCTGAAGCGCGCCGGCCTGGACTATCACGAGTACGCACAGATGCAGGTCCACCCGGACCTGGAAACCGCCTTGGCGCGCATCGCCCCGAAGCGTTTGTTTGCATTGAGTACCCGCTCCAGCGTTCGCTATGACACCGTGCAGTTCGCCGATGGCGATGCCTTCCTGTTCGGCCCGGAAACCCGCGGCCTGCCGCAGGACCTGCTTGATTCCCTGCCCGACGGCCATCGCCTGCGCCTGCCGATGCAGCCCAACAACCGCAGCCTGAACCTGTCCAACTCGGTCGCCGTGGTGGTGTATGAGGCGTGGCGGCAGCAGGGGTTCCCTGGCGGCGCGTGATTGGCGCTTTGGGTTTTTTGTATTTTTGTGGGAGCGGTGTAAGCCGCGAAGCTATAGATCTGTCCGGTAGCTGGCATGCGGGTGATTCCGGTGCTGCCAGCTTCGCGGCTGACGCCGCTCCCACAGGTTTGATGGTGCGCCGGTAATGCCCCTGCCGAGCATGGCTCGGCACTACCGACTCCGACCGCGAACAAGCCTCACCCAACCACACCCAGCTCCCGCAAGACCCGCAGCCGCTCACCATCAACGGCAAGCACCTCCCCCAACACCTCAGTGGTGTGCTGCCCCAACACCGGCGCCGCCTGCTCATAGCGCAACGGCGTTGCCGAGAACTTCAGCGGATTACGCACCATCGCCACGCTGCCACCACCGGCATGCGGCAGTTCAATCCGCAAACCACGCGCCTGCACCTGTGGATCGGCAAACACCTGATCAATGCGGTTGACCGGGTTGGCCGGCACCACCGCTTCCTCCAGCGCCGCCAACCATTCGGACGTCGGCCGCGTGCGCAACACCTGCTGCAGATGCGGTACCAGCAACTCGCGATTCGCAACCCGGGCGTTGTTGCTGGCATAGCGCGGATCGCGCGCCAGCTCGGGCTCGCCAATCACCTCGCACAGGCGCGCGAACTGGCCATCATTTCCAACCGCCAGCATGAAATAGCCATCAGCCGCCGGCATCACCTGGTACGGCACGATGTTCGGATGCGCCGTGCCCTGCCGGGTCGGCACCACACCGCCGATCAGATAGTTGGAGGCTTGGTTGGCCAGCCATGCGACCTGGGTATCCAGCAGCGCCAGATCGATCTGCTGACCAACGCCGGTGCGTTCGGCATGGCGCAACGCAGCCAGGATCGCCGTCGCCGCATACATGCCGGTCATCAGATCGGTCGCGGCCACACCTACTTTCTGCGGGCCGGCACCCGGCGCACCGTCTGGCTCGCCGGTGACGCTCATCAG
>QFOV01000374.1 GCA_003248565.1 Stenotrophomonas sp. | reverse complement strand
CACGCACAGCACGCCGTTGTGGACCAGGGTGCGGGCGTCGGTTTCATCCAACTCGTTCTGGGTGGCGCAGGGCAGGGCGATATCGGCCGGGATATGCCAAGGGCGACGGTCGGCCAGGAACTCGAAGCGGGCATCATCGGCGAGTTCGGACAGACGACCACGGCGCTCATTCTTCAACGCCATTACTTCCTGCAGGGCGGTCTCGTCGAAGCCATCGCGCGCATACAGCGTGCCGCCCGAGTCGGAGAAGGTCAGCACCTTGGCGCCGAGCTCGCTGGCCTTGATCGCCGCGTACTGGGCGACGTTGCCGGAACCGGACACCAACACCTTGGCGCCGTGGGTCTGGCGCTTGGCATGGTGCAGCATCTGCTCGACGAAGTAGACCGTGCCGAAGCCGGTGGCTTCCGGCCGCATCAGGCTGCCGCCATAGGCCAGGCCCTTGCCAGTGAAGACGCTGGAGGCATCATTGCTGAGCTTCTTCATCATGCCGGCCATGAAGCCGACTTCGCGTGCGCCAACGCCGATATCACCGGCTGGCACGTCGGTATCCGGGCCGAGGTGGCGGTACAACTCCAGCATCAAAGCCTGGCAGAAACGCATCACTTCGCCATCGCTCTTGCCCTTGGGGTCGAAGTCCGAGCCGCCCTTGCCGCCGCCCATCGGCAATGTGGTCAAGGCATTCTTGAAGGTTTGTTCGAAGGCCAGGAACTTGAGGATGGACAGGTTCACCGAGGGGTGGAAACGCATGCCGCCCTTGAATGGACCAATCGCCGAACTGTGTTGCACGCGCCAGGCGCGATTGACGTGGGTTTGCCCCTTGTCATCGGCCCAGGCGACGCGGAACTGGATGACCCGCTCCGGCTCGACCAGACGTTCCAGCAACCCGTATTGCGTGTACTTCGGGTTCTGCTGCAGGAATGGCCACAGGCTGTGCGCTACTTCCTTTACCGCTTGCAGGAACTCGGATTGGTTGGGGTCGCGCTTGGCCACATAGGCCAGGAAGTCGTCGGGAGTGCGGTAGTTCAAGGTCATTCCTTTGTTGGTGCGGGACCTGAAGCGACAGGTCCAAAGAAGAAACGGCGTGGTATCCACCTGGCGGGAACAGCCCGCAAAAAAGAGACGCGGCCAAGGGCCGCGTCTGGTTACATCAGTTCAACTGCGCAAGCACGGCTAGCCCGGCTTGCTGGGTGTTGAGCGCCTGCCCTTGCGCGGCCAGGTCGGCGGTGAAGTGGCCACCATCGAGTGCGGCGCTGACTGCCTGCTCGATGGCCGCGGCCTCGGCCTCCAGTCCCAGTGAATGGCGCAGCAGCATCGCCGCACTGAGGATGGTGGCATAGGGGTTGGCGATGCCCTTGCCGGCGATATCCGGCGCCGAACCGTGGATGGGCTCGTAGATGCCGACCTTGCCCTGTTCGCCCAACGAGGCTGATGGCAGCAGGCCCAGCGAGCCGGCCAGCATCGAGGCCTCGTCGGTGAGGATGTCGCCGAACATGTTCTCGGTGACGATCACATCGTAGACGCGCGGCTTGGCGATCAGGTGCATGGCCATGGAATCGACCAGCTGGTGTTCCAGTTCCACGTCCGCGAACTCCTCGCGGCCGATGCGTGCGGCGATGTCACGCCACAGGCGCGAGGTTTCCAGCACATTGGCCTTGTCCACCGAGGTGAGCTTGCCGCGACGCTGCTGGGCCAGGCGGAAGGCGCTGCGCAGCACGCGCTCGATCTCGACCACGGTGTAGCGGCACAGATCGCTGGCGCTGTCGGCATCGCGGCTCTTGTCGCCGAAGTAGATGCCGCCGGTCAGCTCGCGCACCACCACGAAGTCCACGTCCTTGAGCAGTTCGGGCTTGATCGGCGAGGCGTTGAGCGCGGCCGGGTGGGTACGCACCGGGCGCAGGTTGGCGTACAGGCCCAGTGCCCTGCGGATCGCCAGCAGGCCTTGTTCCGGGCGGACCTTGGCATTCGGGTCGGACCACTTCGGGCCACCAACGGCGCCGAGCAGCACCGCGTCAGCCTTGCTGCAGGCCTCCAGCGTGGCTGCCGGCAGCGGCTCGCCGTGCCTGTCGATGGCGATGCCGCCGATGTCATGTTCGCTGAAGCTGAAGCTGTGGCCGAACCGGCTTGCGATGGCCTTGAGCACGTCGACGGCTACGGCGGTGATTTCTGGACCGATGCCGTCACCCGGCAGTACGACGATGTTGGCTTGCATGTAAGGGTTCCGGTTGCTGTTGTTGGGAGCTCCCTCCCTTGCGGCGAAGGCGCAGGGGAGGGTTGGGGAGGGGTAGCTCTTGCTGTTGCAGTTTGAGCCTTACAAGCCAAAGCCAACCCCCTCCCGACCTCCCCCTGCCGGCTGCGCCGGCAAGGGGAGGGGTGTTTCATCATGCCGCGCGAGCAGCCTCATACCGCTCGATCTCATCCACCCGGCCCAGCAGCCAGCCCAGCTGATCCACGCCTTCCAGCAGACAGGTCTGCGAGAAACCATCCAGCGGGAAGCGGTATGCCTTGCCGCTGGAGGTACGCAGCTCTCGTGCTGCCACATCCACGGTCAGCTCGTCATCCGGGTTCTGCATCAGTTCCTGCACGTCGGCTTCGTCGAGCACGATCGGCAACAGACCGTTCTTCAGCGAGTTGTTGCGGAAGATGTCGGCGATTTCGCTGCTGACGATTGCCTGCAGGCCCAG
>QFOV01000373.1 GCA_003248565.1 Stenotrophomonas sp. | reverse complement strand
GCGGCCATCGAGGCGGGAACCTTCCTGGCCTTCCGCGAGTCCTTCTATGCAGCCCGGGGCCTGAGTGTCCCGGCGTTGTCGGGGGAGTAGCGGTCTTCACACGGTCCGGGACGTGCTCCCGGACGCGTGGCATACTTCACGGCTGACCCCGTTTCGCGGTAACTGCTGCAGGCCATCCGGCCCGGGTGGGTGCCGCCCAACATCAAGGATTACAAAATGACTCTCATGGCTATCCTGCTTCCCGTCGCCCAGGCCGCTCCGGCCGCACCGGGCATGGGTACCTTCCTGCTGCCCATCGCACTGATCGCAGTGATGTACTTCCTGATGATCCGCCCGCAGATGAAGCGCCAGAAGGAACACAAGGCAATGCTGGAGAAGATCGCCAAGGGTGACGAAGTGCTGACCTCCGGCGGCATCGCTGGCGTCGTCACTGACATCGGCGACAACTTCATTACCGTGGAAGTGGCCGACAACGTCCGCATCCGCGTGCAGAAGGGCTCGGTCGGCAACGTCCTGCCCAAGGGCACGCTGAAGAACGCCGCCTGAGACTGATCCCTTTCCGTCACGTCGTGACGCCGCACCGGCGTCGCGCAGGATCCTGCAATGCTTGAATTTCCGCGCTGGAAGTACTTCCTGATTCTGATCGTTCTGGCGGTCAGCGCGCTGTACGCGCTGCCCAACATCTACCAGAAGGATCCGTCCGTTCAGATCACCGCCAACCGTGGTGGGCAGATTGATGATGCGCTGCAAGAGCGCGTCAACAAGGCGCTGGGCGAGGCCGGTGTCACCGCCAAGTCGGTGGAGAAGGAGGGCGAGAACAACCTGATCGTCCGCCTTGCTTCGCTGGACGCCCAGTCGCGCGCCAATGAGGTGCTGCGCGAGACGGCCGGCGAAAACTACACCGTCGCCCTGAACCTGGCCTCGACCGTGCCGGATTGGCTGGCCAATCTGGGCGGCAAGCCAATGGTGCTGGGTCTGGATCTGGTCGGCGGCGTGCACTTTGCTTTGCAGGTGGACCAGAAGGCCGCGGTGGACAAGCGCTTCGAAGCCTTCACCGAAGACGTGCGTACCACCCTGCGTGACAACCGCGTGTCCTACCGTTCGGTAGAGCGTCGTGGCGAAAGCGATATCGCCATCGCCCTGACCAACGCTGCCGATGCCGACAAGGCACGTGCGGCACTGGCCAAGGCACAGCCGACCTTCAGCTACTCGGTCAGTGGTGATCGCATCACCGCTACCGTGCCGCAGGCGGAAATGCTGCAGATCGCCTCCGGCGCCATCGAGCAGAACCTGACCACCCTGCGTAACCGCGTCAACGAACTGGGCGTGGCCGAGCCGATCATCCAGCGCCAGGGCGAAGACCGCATCGTGGTGGAACTGCCGGGCGTGCAGGACACGGCCGAAGCCAAGCGCATGATCGGTGCCACCGCGACGCTGGAATACCGCGCCGTGGTCGATGGCAACGCGCAGGATGCAGTGGATACCGGCCGCATCCCGCCGGAAGCCAAGCTCTACCGCGACCGCCGTGGCATGCCGGTGCTGTTGAACAAGCGCACCATCGTCACCGGCGACCAGATGGTCAAGGCGGCGACCTCCACTGACCAGAACGGCCTGCCGTCGGTCAGCGTGACGCTGAACAGCGTCGGTGGCCAGCGCATGTTTGATTTCACCAGCGCCAACGTCGGCAAGCCGATGGCAGTGGTCTACACCGAGCGGATTCCGCAGGTGACCATGGTCAACGGTGTGGAGCAGCGCAGCTTCCGGGTCAAGGAAGAAGTGATCTCCATCGCCAACATCAATGGTGTGTTCGGCAAGGAATTCCAGACCACCGGCCTGGAGAAGACCGAGGCCGACGGCCTGGCCAAGCTGCTGCGTGCAGGCTCGCTGGCTGCGCCGATGGACTTCGTCGAGGAATACGTGATCGGCCCGAGCCTGGGTAAGGAGAACGTGGACCGCGGCGTCAAGGCAGTGGTGTTCTCGTTCATCTTCACCCTGGTGTTCTTCGCCATCTACTACCGCATGTTCGGCGTGATCACCTCGGTGGCGCTGCTGTTCAACCTGCTGATCGTGGTGGCGGTGATGTCGATGTTCGGCGCGACCATGACCTTGCCAGGCTTCGCCGGCCTGGCCTTGTCGGTCGGCTTGTCGGTCGACGCCAACGTGCTGATCAACGAACGTATCCGTGAAGAGTTGCGACTGGGCATGCCGGCCAAGAAGGCCATCGCGGAGGGTTACGAGCGCGCCTCGGGCACCATCCTCGACGCCAACCTCACTGGCCTGATTGTCGGTGTGGCGCTGTACGCGTTCGGTACCGGCCCGCTGAAGGGCTTCGCGCTGACCATGATCATCGGTATTTTTGCCTCGATGTTCACTGCGATCACCGTGTCGCGTGCTCTGGCGACGCTGATCTACGCCAAGCGCAAGAAGCTGAACTCCGTGGCCATCTGACGCGAACCTCTTCGCAGAAGCCCGCACCTGACCGGTGCGGGTTTTCCAAGGAACTCCTTGCATGAAACTGTTTCCACTTCACATCGTTCCGAACGACACCAACATCGACTTCATGAGTCACCGCAAGCCGGTGCTTGCGATCATGGTGGTGTTGCTGCTGGCCTCGTTCGCCATCATCGGCTTCAAGGGCTTCAACTACGCGCTGGAGTTCACCGGCGGCACGGTTGTGCGCACGCATTTTGAAAAGAGCATC
>QFOV01000372.1 GCA_003248565.1 Stenotrophomonas sp. | reverse complement strand
CTTGGCGCTTGGGAACAGGGTCAGATACGCGCCCATCAGTGCCGACACCGCGCCGCTTGCACCGATGATGGTGCGCTCCGGTGAGCCGATCACATACAGCGCGGCGAGGTTGGCGATGGCGCCGCCAAACAGGAACAGCAGCAGCAGGCGCCACGGCCCCAGTACGCGTTCTGCGGGCAGGCCGAAGATCAGCAGGAACACCAGGTTGCCCAGCAGATGTGACCAATCGGCATGCAGGAACAGCGCGGTGAACAACCTTAATACGCTGCCGTCGCGTAATGCCGCCCACCAGTCCTGGCCGCTGCCCAGGCCGGTGGCCAGTGCACCCCAGTCCAGCCACAACGAGCGTCGCGCCTCATCCGGCCGTGAGATTGACCAGAGGAAGGCGGCCAGCAAGGTCAGGCACAGCAAGGGCACCGCCCAGCGCAGGCCTGACTTATTTCTGGAAGGAATGGAGACGAACATGAGTGCGGAAGCCTAACCCGGGACTGCCCGGTGCGGGCTGGGAATATGTCTTACGTCGTTATTGTTTAGTTAACGAGCGTGGGTGATACTGCATACGGCGTCGTATGTCGGGAGGGGACTCCGGCGCACTGTCAAGTAGCTTGCTGCTTGGGAGTGCAGGCGCAAAACGACCATTACCGTTTACGGAGAGAGCTTCCACTATGACTGCTTCTGCTATTGCTCGCGTAACTGCCCTTGCTGTCGGCATCGCCGGCGCCCTGGCTTTCAGCCACGCCGATGCTGCTGCCTTCCAGCTGAAGGAAAACAGCGCCAAGGGCCTCGGCCGCGCTTTTGCTGGTTCCACCAGCGCATGGGACGACGCTTCGGTTGTCGCCACCAACCCGGCCTCGATGCGCCTGCTCGACGGTCGCCAGTTCCAGGCTGACCTGAGTGCCATCAGCTTCTCCGCGGATTTCACCAAGGCCTCCGGCCGTAACTCCGGCCCGGGTGGCCCGGGTACCGGCACCGAGATCACCGGTGGCAACGGCGGCGACGCCGGCATGATCGCGCCGGTCCCGGCTGCGTATTTCCACCTGCCGTTCGGTGAGAACGACAACATGCATTTCGGCTTGTCGCTGACTGCACCGTTCGGCTTCAAGACCGACTACGACAAGAACTGGGTGGGCCGCTACAGCGGCGTGACCACCGACCTGAAGGCCATCGACCTGGGTGCCGCGTTCTCTTACGACGTCAACCCGTATGTGTCGTTCGGCGCCTCGGTGTTCGTTGAGCACCTGACCATCGAACTGTCCAACGCGCTGGACATGGGCGCCGTGGTCAATGCCGGTGCCCAGAAGAAGGCTGCAGATGCCGCCGCCGCCGCTGGCCGCACCCCGGCGCAGATCGCTGCTGCCGCTGTCGCTGCTGGTCAGGCCGCAGCAGCGGGTGGCTTCTTCCCGGGCAGCGCTGATGGCTTCGTCACCATCGAAGGCGACAACAATGCCGTCGGTTACCTGCTCGGCACCACCTTGAGCCCGACTGAAGACACCAATATCGCCTTCACGTACCGCTCCAAGGTCGAGCACAAGATCACCGGCGGCAAGGCCAACTTCACCGTTCCGCAGAATGTCTCGGTTGCCCTCGGCCAGCCGGGCAGCGGCCTGTTCGTGGACACCTCGGGCAAGGCCACGGTGACCCTGCCGGCGTCGTTCTCGATGAGCGTCACCCACCGCGTCAACGATCGTTGGACCGTGATGGGCGACGTGTCGCGCACCGCATGGAAGACCGCGTTCGATGAAGTCACCGTCGACTTCGCCTCGAACCAGCCGGACAACACCCTGGGCTTCCACTACAACGACACCACCTTTGCTTCGCTCGGTACCGAGTACAAGCTGTCCGACACCATCACCCTGCGTGGCGGTGTGGCCTATGACGAGTCGCCGACCAGCATCGAGCACCGCGACGTGCGCGTGCCGGACGTGACCCGCAAGTGGCTGTCGGTTGGCCTCGGCTGGACCCCGTCGGAGAAGACCGAGTTCAACTTCGGTTACACCCACCTGTTCACCAATGAGCCGAGCATCAACGTCACCTCGGCCACTGGCAATGTGGTCAAGGGCAAGTACGACGTGGGCGGCGACATCCTGGCTGCCTCGATCAACTACAAGTTCTAAGCGAACCTGTAATTGATGCATGCAGAAAGCCCCGCGCAAGCGGGGCTTTTTGTTTGTGTGTTGCACGGCATGGCAGCCATGCATTTGTAGGAGCGGCGTCAGCCGCGAAGCTGGCGTCATCGAAACTACCGGCATATCTGCAATCTGACCGAGCATCAGCTTCGCGGCTGACGCCGCTCCCACAATCATTGCGGTGCCGGGAAAGCCTCTGCCGAGCATGGCTCGGCACTACCGCCCCCTCCCTTTCGCGCAGCGAAGGGGAGGGCTGGGGAGGGGTAGGCTTTTCGCAGGGTAAAGAAAAACCCCGCTTGCGCGGGGCTTTCCTCAATCACGACACTGCTGGAATCAGTCGCCCAGGGTCAGCAGCGAGGCATTGCCGCCGGCGGCGGTGGTGTTCACCGTCACCGTCTTCTCGGTGGCGAAGCGCAGCAGGTAGTGCGGGCCGCCGGCCTTGGGACCGGTGCCGGACAGGCCCTGGCCACCGAACGGCTGCACGCCGACCACCGCGCCGATCTGGTTGCGGTTGACGTAGACGTTGCCGACGTTGACGCGCGCTGCAATGCGATCAACGGTTTCGTCGATGCGCGAATGCACGCCCAGGGTC
>QFOV01000371.1 GCA_003248565.1 Stenotrophomonas sp. | reverse complement strand
TCCATCGCCTTGAACTGCGGGGTCACGGCCAGGCGGCCTTCGGACTTGGCGTTCTGCTCCTTCACCCAGCCCAGCTGTTTGTCGCCGGTGACGTCTTCCAACCAGGCGTACTTGTCCTGGGAGTCGTCAGCGGCCATGGCGGCCCCGGCCAGGCCGGATGAAAGCAGACCCGCCACAAGGCAGGCAGAAGAGAGTCGAGACATGTTGGCTCCATGCGGTCATAAGCCGCGAACGCTAACACAGCCCCCTGCCCGCCCCCACGTGTCGAAGGTCAGGCCGCCTGTGGCAGGCGACGCCGGGCCGGGCGACGGCCACGGGTGGCCTGCGGGCCGCGTTTACGCGGTTTGGCGTGGCGGTTCCTCCAAGCTGCGGGTAGGCGGAAGCGGTACAAGGCCCACCAGGCGCTCAGCGGCATGCCCAGCAGCCACAACGGCAACCAGCCGATCCACTGGCTGTGGCCGCGCGCCGCCGGCCAGACCAGCACCAGTGCCAGGCCAGCCAGGGCCGCCTGTCTGACGCAGCGCAGCACCTGCGGATCGGGCGCGTCCTGCGCGTTACGACGGGATGACGATGCAAGCGGCTTGGTCATGACGTTCTCCGGCAACATGGCTGTGTTGGAGTGCATCCTCGGCGGCCGCCATCTCACAGACTGCGACCTGCCATTGACGGACGCATCGCTGCCCGTCGAACATGCAGCCCTGACCTTCATAGGTGCCTTACCCGTAATGCGACCGATTCCCGTCTTTGTGTCCGCCATGCTGTTGAGTCTCGCCCTGCCGCTGAGCCCGGCGCTTGCACAGGAGGCTGCACCGGCGACGACGACGGTGGAGGGAATCGCAGAGGGCCCGATAGACCTGCAGCGCTTCATGGGCCGCTGGTATGTGATCGGTCGGGTGCCCAATTTCGTCGAGCGCGGCCATGTAGCCAGCGTCAACACCTATACCCTGCGTGACGACGACAAGGTAGCCATCAAGTACCAGTTCCGCGAAGGCTTTGCCGAACCGGAAGAAGAGATCGACATCCGCGCCAAGGTCGACGAAGAAAGCGGCAACCGCAGCTGGCGCACCTGGTTCTACCGGGTAGTGCCGACCCGTTCGCGCATTCTTGAAGTTGCGCCGGACTACTCCTGGGCACTGATCGGCTACCCGGGTCGCGAGATGGCGTGGATCTTCGCCCGCGAACCGGACATGGACAACGCCACCTACCGTCAGCTCGCCACGCGCCTGCGTGACAAGTACGACGTAAACACCGACAAGCTCAAGCGCGTGCCGCAGCACCCGCAGCAGGTGGACAAGCTGGGCTTTGAGGTGCCGAACAAGAAGTAACAGGGACAGAACCGTAGTGCCGAGCCATGCTCGGCAGAGGCTTTACCGGTAATGCCCCAGCCGAGCATGGCTCGGCTCTACAGGCGCAGCTTCAAGGCCGGCTTGATCATGCTGATGTAGGAGCGGCGTAAGCCGCGAAGCTGGCGCCGCTGCAGCCCGCGAAGAGCCAACCCCTCCCCAGCCCTCCCCTCCGCCTTCGGCGCAAGGGAGGGGGCAAAAGCGTAGTGCCGAGCCATGCTCGGCAGAGGCTTTACCGGCAATGCCCCAGCCGAGCATGGCTCGGCTCTACAGGTGCAGCTTCAGGGCCGGGTTGATCATGCTGTTGTGGGAGCGGCGTAAGCCGCGAAGCGCGTAATGCTGCAAACGGCGAAGAGCTACCCCTCCCCAGCCCTCCCCTCCGCCTTCGGCGCAAGGGAGGGGGCAAGAGCGTAGTGCCGAGCCATGCTCGGCAGAGGCTTTACCGGTAACGATCCAGCCGAGCATGGCTCGGCTCTACAGATGCAGCTCACCCACCCGGTTTGGCCGTCTCTATAACCACACCCAGCTGCTTGCCGGCCTCGGCCAGCCTCACCTTCTTGCCATCGCTGCGCGCGACCAGGTAGTCCGCCGCCACCCAGCCACTCTTGCCGTCCGCGCGCACGTTGCACCATTGCAGGTCGTCGAGGCAGCGCTGCACTTCCACCGTGGTGCCCACCGGCAATACCGCCAGGCGCTCGGCACGCTGGTCCGGCGCGCTGCGCAGGTTCAGGCCATTGCTGACCTGGGCGGCGGGCTCGTTGATCTGCGGCTGAAACCACAGCACCACGCCGATGATCGCCGCAGCCGCAGCGATACGCAGATACAGGCGGGGCTTGCCGTCGGTGGACTTGAACAACCTGTGCATGGCGAGTGCGGCGGGACCGGTGCGGCCAGATGAAGTATCTATGGTGACACGCCAAACTTGAACCCGCGCCGTTGCGGACCCATCGCGTTCAGGCAGCACCGACATCCAGCGCTGTAAGCCGTGCAGCGCCTTCGCCGCCGGCAATTTCCAACCTGTACACCCCGGCATTGGGCACATGCATCCCGGTCTGGAAGGCACGGAATGCCTGCATGTCCGCAGGCCTGTTCACCGTCCGCCCTTGCAGGCGCCAGGCCAGCAGGCCGATCCAGATACCATGGCCAACGAAAACGCTGCCGTCGTCGAAGTCATGCAGGCGGGCCAGGAAGGCCTCAACCCGAGTTGCGAAACCATCGAAGCTGTCGGCAATATCGCCGTCACGATGGGCAGGGTCGCCGCGTTGCCAGTAGTCACGCGCCAACACCGCGACCTCGGCGGGCACCTTGCCCTCGACAGTGGCAAGCGCCAGATAGCTGAACTCATCCAGCTCGGCGATCTCCTGTGCTGCAAGCCC
>QFOV01000370.1 GCA_003248565.1 Stenotrophomonas sp. | reverse complement strand
GCCAGCGGACTGGTGCGGCTGAAGCTGCGTGACACCACGCTATCGCTGCCGGTGATGCCACCGGTGCCGTCATTGTTGACGCCGGTCAGCTGCTCGACATCAAAGCCACCGAGTTCACCGAGCCCGGCCGACCAATCACGCAGCGCGCTGTCGCCACGCTGGTCGAAACGCTCATAGCGGGCGGCAACGGTCAGGCTGAACAGCTTGGCCAGCGGCTGATCCTTCAACAGCGGGATACCGATTTCGGTAAACAGCGCTTCGGATTTACCCGTGCTCTCCGACCTCAACTGCTCACCGAGATTGCTCTCGTAGTTGTAGCGCTGCTCGCGGTGCTGTGCACCAAATGCCGCTTCGATCTTGCCCGCGGGCAGCTGGAACAGCTCGCCGCGGGTCAGCAGGTCGACGGTATTGGCACGCGACTGGAAGCGATAGACATGGCGCTCGACCAGGCTCTGCAGCAGCTCGCGGTTGCGCGCGACGATGGCATCGTTGCTGCCGTCGCCAAACACGTTCAAGCCATTGAGCACTTCCAGCGTGCGCGCATAGCCATCGGCGCCCATCGAGCCGGTCAGGTCCATCAAGGCGGTGGTGGTGCCCTTCTCGCGGCCGATGCTGTACGTCGCCTCATAATCCCAGCCCTTGGCAAACGGCAACTTGCCGTTGATGCCGACATGCGCGTCGCTGTTGGTCTGCTTCTGGTCTTCGCTCAGATTCATGCCTTCGAACTCACGTTCGAACGAATAGCCCACCAGTACGTCGCTACCGAAGTTGTTGTATGGATTGCTCGCGGGAACGTAGGTGTTGTAACCGTCCTCGAAGATGCTGAAGTCGAACAGCGTCGGCCGCCAGTTCTCCTTGTTGACCTGGCGCACATGGCTGATGCCGTAGTTCAGCTGCGTGGTTTCGCCAAGATCGTGCACGCCACTGATGCGGACATAGCGATTGTCGACCTTGGGACCGATGCGGCTGCGCTCATAGGTCGACGGTGCGGTTGCCGGGTCATAGGCGAGCAGGCTGTCCGGATCCAGCGCGGTGCCATCCTGGCCGCCAGGAATCACGCCGAGCGTCTCGCCCATGAAGTGGTAATCGATGCCGAAATCCAAGGACTCATAGACCACGCCGGGCTGGCCCTTGTTGCGGGTACGGCCGTTGACGCCGCCACGGTCGCTGAAGTCGCCGCGGCCGTTCGGGCCAACATGGATCAGGCTGGTGACATCGGCAGGCAGCGTGCGCTCAAGCCCGACTGCAGCGGTGACGTGACCGCTGCCATAGCCAAAGGTACGGGCCAGGTCCAGCCGCGACACATCGGCACCGGTGCTGGAATTCTCGTGACGAAGCTGCGCGGTAGTACCGTCGTAGGACTTCTTCAGCACGATGTTGATCACGCCGGCCACGGCGTCGGAGCCATAGATGGCGCTGGCACCATCGCTGAGTACTTCGATGCGCTCGATCTGCGACACCGGGATCGAGGAAATATCGGTATAGGCGCCCTGCGCCTGTGCCGAGCCGCTGCGGCGGCGGCCATCAACCAGGATCAGCGTGGAGCGGCTGCCCAGGCCACGCAGGTTGGCACCGGAGGAACCCAGCCCGGACACGCCATCGCCATAGGAACTGCCAAACTCCTTCTCGCCCAGCGCGCGCGAAGCGCTGGTGCGGTTGGAGAAGTTCTGCGGCAGGTTACGCAACACGTCTTCGATCGAGGCATAACCACGGCTTTCGATCAGCTGCGAATCGATCACGATCAGCGGCGAGGCCGGATCGATGTTCTTCAAATAGGTACCGGTGACATTGATCGTCTCCAGCGTTTCAGCGCTACTTCCGTCCTGTTCAACCACGTCACCTGCACTGCTGCGTGGGCGGATGGCGACCGTTTTCGCGTTGATGAACTCATGCATGTACGCGGTGGGTGCAAGCAGCTGTTGCAGGGCCGTCGCCGCGCCCACCTGGCCGCTGACTGCTCCGCTCTGCACCCCACTGCCTGCATTGCCGGCGTAGACCACCTGCAGGCCGGACTGCTCTGCAAACAGCTCAAGTGCCGACGCCAGTGATTGCGCAGGAATATCAAACGTGAACACCGCAGCATCGGCCGCCGCAGCCGCGGCAGGTGCCGACTGTGCCACCGCCACATTGCTGGTGCCGACCAGCAGCGCTAGCGCCACCGCCTTCACCAGCGCGTGTTTATGAAGAATAGTGCTGGACCCCATGGATAATTCGCCCCCGAAAGACATCGAATGGTTACCGAGCAACCGGAGCCGCCTTGCGCGGAACCAGCCTCTTGTTACATCCGTGTGTCCAAGTGCGGGAAAAGGGTACTCAAGCCCAGAAATATTTTTGTGGATTCCTGCACTGCCGCCTACTGACGACTGCCACGGGCAGCGATCACGTTGCGGTCGGCCTGCCTGATGACCTGCAGCTGCGAGCAACATTCCAGGAACTGCAGGAAGGAATCGGCATCATCGGCATGGAAGACACCGCTGTAGCGCTGCTCGCGTATCAACGGATCCGTCACCACGATCGGTCGTGGGTTGTAGCGATTGAACTCACTGATGATGTCGGCGAGCGTATCGTTGCGGAAGCTCAGGCGGCGCTTGCCATCGACCGGTTCGTTCGACACCTCCAGCGGCATCCGCAGCATGGCCTGCTGGCCCTGCGGTATGCGTGCCTGTTCACCCGCTGACAATGCCGCCGGACGGCCCAGCGATTCAACCTTGGCCTTGCCCGCTTCCAGCGTGG
>QFOV01000369.1 GCA_003248565.1 Stenotrophomonas sp. | reverse complement strand
CCCGGGCGGTGCTCGTAGATGTCGCCGACATTGAACTCTTCGTAGTAGCGGCCGAAGGTTTCGCGGAAGCGGTTTTCGGAGATCTGCTTGACGTTCTGAACCATGACGATGTCCTTTTGGTGCGGGTTGGGCTGGCGCTGGGCGCAGCTTGGTCAAAGAGGGGGCGATCAGGCGTTCAATGGAGCGTTGCGGTCAGCCGGCGCGTACGCCGAGTGCACCGAGTGCGATTGCGCGTTCGGCGGCAATTTCGATGGGACGATCCACAAGCTTGCCGTCGAGCTGGATGGCTTCGCCGCCGCTTGCGGCCAGGGCGGCGATCACGCGCTGGGCGCGCTCGTACTCGCCTGCGGTTGGCAGGTAGCGGCTTTGGATGGGATCGACCTGGGCCGGATGGATCGCTGCCTTGGCGGTAAAGCCAAGGTCGATCACGTGGTCGGTTTCATTGACCAGCCCGGCTTCGTCCTTGATGTCGAGGAATGGCACGTCGAGACAGCCGACGCCGGCTTCGGCGGCGATCGTCGCCAACTGTACGCGCGGGTGGAAGAAGCTGTCCCAGCCGGCACGACCACGCAGCGCGACGATGTAGTCGAAACCACCGAACATCAGCGCCTGCAGACGCGGAATGGCGTTGACCAGCGCGCGCGCATCCAGCAAACCCTTCGGCGTTTCGATCTGTGCGATGAACACGGTGTCGATGCCGGCGAGTGAAGCATCGGCCTGCTGCAGTTCGGCCACGGTTTCGACTTTTGGCAGCATCACGAAAGCGGGATTCAAGCCTGACGCCGCCAATGCCTTCAGATCCGCTTGCCCCAGTTCGGTAGACAGGGGATTGATGCGCAGGCCGATTTCGCTACGGCTATCCTGCGTCTCCGCGAGAAACGCGAACAGCGAAGCACGCGCGCTTTCCTTGTCCGCCGGAGCAACCGCGTCTTCCAGATCGATGCAGACCTGGTCGGCACCGGTGGCCACTGCCTTGGCGTAGCGCTCCGGGCGCGAGCCCGGCACGAACAGCAGGCAGCGGCGCGGGTTGTTCAGTGCGGCGCTCATGGTGCAGCCACCTGTGAAGCAAAGTGTTCGGCGATCTGACGACGCGTTGCGTACCAGGTGCCTGGCTTCTGCGCGACGTATTGCAGGAACTTCTCCAATGCGCCAATGCGACCCGGGCGGCCGATGATGCGCAGGTGCAGGCCCAACGACATCACCTTTGGACTGTGCTCGCCTTCCGCGTACAGCGTGTCGAAGCTGTCGATGGCGTAGTCCAGCCAGTCCTTGGGCAGGTAGGACGGCGCCACCCACATCTTCATGTCATTGGTATCGAGCTGGTACGGCACCACGATCATCGGCTTTTCGCTGCCGTCGACATCGCCCCAGAACGGTGCGTCGGCCGAGTAGTCGTCCATGTGGTACAGGAAACCTTCTTCCTGCAGCAGGCGGCGGGTTGATGCGGTATGCAGGTAGCGCGACAGCCAACCCACCGGGCGTGCGCCCGTTGTCTTCTCGATGCTGTCGGCGGCATCGCGGATGAACTGGCGCTCCTGTTCCTCGTTGAAGCGGAACTGGTGGATCCAGCGGTGGCCGTGCGAACACACTTCGTGGCGGCTGCCACGCAGGTAGTCGGCGATTTCCGGTGCGAGCTCCAGCGACACTGCAGCAGCGGTATAGGTGCTGGTGACGTTGTACCTGTCCAGCAGCGCGGATACGCGCGCATGGCCTTCGTTGACGCCGTAGCGGTAGTTGGATTCGTTGCCGTAGTTGCGCACCGGCTTGGACAGGGTGACGTGCAGCTCGTCCACCGGCTCGGTGATCTTGTCACCCTGGCCCACGTTGTACTCGGACAGCTCTTCAACATTGACGACCACGGACAAGGCCAGGCGTGCATTGTTGGGCCACTGGTAGGCGGGTTTGGACATGGTGGTCTCGGTGCGGTTGTTGAGGTGCGTGGTGGGGTTGCTGCTTTGCTGCTTTGCTGCTGTGCTTTTCTGCTTTTGCTTTGCTGCTTCTGCCTTATGCCGTCATTCCCGCGAAGGCGGGAATCGCTCTTCGTTCTTCGCTCTTCGTTCTTCGTTCTTCGCCCTTGCCCTTTCGCCTTTGACGTGGAAGTCAAAGGCCAGAGCGATTCCCGCCTTCGCGGGAATGACGAGCCGGAGCAAGAGCGATTCCCGCCTTCGCGGGAATGACGATCTGGAGGTTGGCTGGGAATGACGATCTGCCAGGAGATCGCGAAGAGCTCCTATCTCAATGGTTCTCCTCACCACCCGAGACATTGATCGCCTCGCCGGTGATGTAGACCGCGTCGTCCGAGCACAGGAACGCCGTGGCCGCGGCCGTATCCGAAGGCAGACCCGGGCGACCAGCCGGAATTCGTGCACGCATGTCCGCCAGGTACTGCTCCACGCTCTTCCCCTGCTTTCCCGCGAAGTATTCGTTCTGCCAGGCACCCAGACCCGTGGTCACATGGTTCGGGCAAACCGCGTTGACGTTGATCCCATGCGCTCCCAGCTCCAGCGCCGCGACGCGGGTCAGGCCGACCAGGCCGTGCTTGGACGAGCAATACGCCGCTGCATGCGGGAACGCCGACTTGGCCGCCTGCGAAGCGATGTTGACGATGCGTCCGCCCCCCTGGGCAATCATCTGCCGGCCGGCATGCTTGATGGCCAGGAAGGCGCCGCGCAGGTTCACGCCCAGCACCGCGTCCCATTCCCTGGCATCGATGTCGACCAGCGACTTCATCAAATAGCCGATGCCGGCGTTGTT
>QFOV01000368.1 GCA_003248565.1 Stenotrophomonas sp. | reverse complement strand
GCGTTTGGCCGCCGAGTTCCTCGGCACCTTCTGGTTGGTATTGGGCGGTTGCGGCAGCGCGGTATTGGCAGCCAAGTTCGGCGGTGATGCCAATCCGCTAGGTATTGGTTTTGTCGGGGTTGCGCTGGCCTTCGGCCTGACCGTACTGACCGGCGCCTATGCGTTCGGTCATGTCTCCGGCGCGCACTTCAACCCGGCCGTCAGTATCGGTCTGTGGGCCGGCGGTCGCTTCCCGGCCAAGGACCTGCTGCCCTACATCGTGGCGCAGGTACTGGGCGGCATCGTCGCTGCCTTCATCCTGTTGCAGATCGCCAAGGGCAATGCCAGCTTCCTGATCGATGGCAGCCAGGCCGGCGCCTTCGCCAGCAATGGCTACGGCGCGCTGTCGCCGGGTGGCTACACCGTCGCTGCTGCATTCCTGTGCGAAGTGGTGCTGACCGCTGTGTTCCTGGTCGTGATCATGGGCGCTACCCACGGCCGTGCTCCGGCCGGCTTCGCGCCGATCGCCATTGGCCTGGCGTTGACCTTGATCCACCTGATCAGCATTCCGGTCACCAATACCTCGGTCAACCCGGCCCGCTCCACCGCCGTTGCGCTGTTTGCCGGCTCCGGTGCGATCAGCCAGCTGTGGCTGTTCTGGGTGGCACCGATCCTGGGTGCGGCCATCGGCGGCCTGGCTTACAAGTGGATTGGCAGCGACAAGTAAATCGCAGCACTGGTTTCAAGTGTTACCAGTTGTTCAGAACGGCCCCCTTGCGGGGCCGTTCTCCTTGTCGGAAAGGACACTTTGCAAGTGACGGGGTTTTTGTAATACCGTCGCAACTTGGCTGGCGCGCATGGGGATGCACGTACACAGGGACGGATACCGCCCACCAGCCAGTACCGCCTTCAGAACCATCCACACGTTTTTCGTCGCGCCGTCAGGCCGATGTTCCATGGGGGAATGCGAAGTGAAGACTGTTCTTATTTTTTCTGCCGCGCTGGCGCTCGCAGCCAGCGCCAACGCTTCCGCCCAGCAGGCCGTGCAATGCCCATCACTGCCAGCCAGTAGCGGCCTGCATTGGGAGCAACAGACCCAAAGCGATTTCATCGTCTGCAAAGCCACCACCGAAGACGGCCGCGCGGTCCTCAACATGATGTTGAGCGGGCGTGATCCGGGCCTGTCCTTGAACCGCCCCTTGCGCGCGGAAAAGGGCGCGTTCGGCGGCACCGAGATGCATTGGTACAAGCTGGACATGGGCGGCCGCGACCTGCCGGGCCTGGAGTCGCGCCGCATCAGCGTGGTCAAGCTGGACAAGAACCGCTATGCGCAGATCTGGATCGACGCCGCCGACACCACCGAGCTGGGCACCCTGCAGACCCTGACCCAGACCTTGAACCTCAATCCGTCTGCTTTGGCTGGCAGCAACTAAGAGCCGATCAATCCTGGCCTGTAGTTGCACGGCACTGGTGCCGGTCCCGCCGCAACGCGCACGGGACCGGCCATCATTCAGAACCTGCCTTCCTGGTAGTCGACAAAGGCCTGCATCAGTTCCTCACGGGTGTTCATCACGAACGGCCCATGCCGTGCCACCGGCTCGCGCAGCGGACGCCCGGCCACCACGATCAAACGCGCGCCCTCGGCACCGGCACGCATGTGCAACGTACTGCCACCGCCCAGCACCGCCAACTGCTGCAGTTCAAGCGCGCGCGACGCCTCGCCCTCGCCCAACGACACGTCACCTTCGAACACATAGGCGAAGGCGTTATGGCCTTCAGGCAAACGGTAACTCCAGGCAGTGCCCGCGCTCAGTTCGATATCCAGATAAACAGGGTCAGTGGCTGGCTGCTGGATCGGTCCGCTGACCGAGTCCACCGTGCCGGCAATCACTTTCACACTCACACCGTCGGCCGGCGCCAACTGCGGGATGCGCGCGGGCGCGAACTCCTGATAGCGCGGCGCGCTCATCTTGTCGCGCGCAGGCAGGTTCACCCATAGCTGGAAGCCACGCATGCGGCCGGACTCCTGCTCGGGCATCTCCGAATGCACCAGACCGCGGCCGGCAGTCATCCACTGAACGCTGCCGGGGGTAAGCAAACCCTCGTTGCCGTGGTTGTCCTTGTGACGCATGCGTCCGTCGAGCATGTAGGTCACCGTCTCGAAACCCCGGTGCGGATGGTCGGGAAACCCGGCGATGTAATCCTCGGCCCGCTCGGTGCCGAACTCGTCCAGCATCAGGAACGGGTCCAGCTCCGGCAGCGATGGCGTACCAATGACCCGGGTCAGGCGCACGCCGGCACCGTCGGAAGTAGGCATGCCGCGGATGCTGCGCAGCACCCGGGCGGAATCGTTGCTACTCATAAGGAAGCTCCTTGGACTTGCGACAGACAATGGACGCCCTTTCCGATCAAACCAATCATCACAGTTGCAACCATTTGTTCCGCAAGGCTACCTCCGGAACACCACGCATCCCCGCAGTCATCTTCAATAAGACAGGTACCTAAGACCAAAGTCGCATCCAATTCAGCTGCCATGCACATTGACCCCCGACCTGCATGGGTAGACCCTTGCAGGCATTCCCCTGCGAGGCGACTCGATGAAAGGTTTTTCCAAAGCCGGATGGGCGCTGCTGTCCCTGATAGGCGCGTTCTGTCTAGGCGTCGTGGCGCTACGCCGCGGCGAACACATCAATGCTCTATGGATCGTGGTGGCAGCGGTTTCGCTGTACCTGGTGGCCTTCCGCTACTACGGCCTGTTCATCGCCAACAAGGTGCTGGGGGTTGA
>QFOV01000367.1 GCA_003248565.1 Stenotrophomonas sp. | reverse complement strand
ATCCGCAAGGAAGGGACCGAGCTGCCTTCCACCAAGGGCGCGTTGTGAGCAGGGTTGGTCTGGTTGATGCCGGCGGCGCGAACCTGGGATCGGTGCGCTACGCATTGGAGCGGCTGCAGGTTGACGTGCAGATGGTACGTGCGCCAACGGATCTGGCCGGCCTTGAGCGGGTGATACTGCCCGGTGTTGGCGCGGCGGCCGAAGGCATGAAGCGTCTGCATGCGCAAGGATTGGTGCAACCGCTGCGCGAGCTGCAGGTGCCGTTGATGGGTATCTGCCTGGGCATGCAGTTGCTGTTTGAACGTTCAGAAGAAGGCGATGTGGAGTGCCTTGGCTTGCTGCCGGGTATCGTCCGCCGCCTCCATCCCGGTGTCGGCGTGCGTGTGCCGCACATGGGCTGGAACAAGTTGCTCGCCCTGCGCGAATCGCCCTTGCTCGATGGCGTGCCGCTGGGCTCGAGCGCTTACTTCGTGCACAGCTACGCCGCTCCTGTCACTTCCGACACCGTCGCTGCCTGTCATCACGGTGGCCTGTTTACCGCGGTGGTACAGCGCGAACGCCTATGCGGGGCACAGTTCCATCCCGAACGTTCGGCCGGGCCGGGCGCACGCATCCTGCAGAACTTTCTCGAGATTGCCGCATGAATTTCACTGTTTACCCCGCGCTGGATATCCGTGACGGCCGTGTCGTGCGTCTGTTGCAGGGCGATTACGCAAAGCAGACCACTTACGGTGACGATGCCTTGCCGCGCGCGCAGGCATTCGCTGCGACCGGCGCGAGTTGGATGCACCTGGTCGATCTGGATGCGGCCAAGGCCGGCGGCTATACCTTGGCACCCTTGTTGCAGCAGATCGCAGCGACCACCAAGCTGAAGGTGCAGACCGGCGGCGGCGTGCGTGGCCGCGATGACGTCGCCCGCATGCTTGATGCCGGCGCCAGCCGTGTGGTGATTGGCTCGCTGGCGGTTCGTCAGCCCGAGCAGGTGCTGGCTTGGCTGGCCGAGTTCGGCGCCGAGCAGCTGACCATCGCGCTGGACACGCGTCAGGGTGAAGACGGCATTTGGCGCTTGCCGGTGCACGGTTGGACCGAAACCGCAGACGTGACCCTGGAGGAGCTGGCCCAGCGTTACGCGCAGGCCGGCATGAAGCACCTGCTGTGCACCGACATTTCCCGCGACGGCATGCTGTCCGGTCCGAATATCGAGCTCTACGCGCATCTGGCGCAATTGCTGCCTGGCGTCGCCGTGCAGGCGTCGGGCGGTGTGCGTGATGCCGACGACATCCGCGCGGCCAAGGCTGCAGGTTGTGGCGGTGCCGTGCTCGGCAAGGCCTTGCTGGAAGGTCGCCTGCAGCTGGATGAGGCCTTGTCATGTTGAGTCGGCGCATCATTCCCTGTTTGGACGTGCGCGAAGGCCGCGTGGTCAAGGGCGTCAAGTTCCGCGACCACATCGACATGGGCGACATCGCCGAGCTGGCGTTGCGTTACCGCGACCAGGGCGCCGATGAGCTGGTGTTCTACGACATCTCCGCCAGTCCGGAAGGCCGCTCGGTCGACCGCGCCTGGATCGAGCGGGTGGCGCGCTTGATCGACATCCCGTTCTGCGTGGCCGGCGGCATCCGCGATGTGGAAACCGCGCGCGCCGTACTCAATTCCGGTGCCGACAAGATTTCCATCAATACCCCTGCGCTGGAGCGCCCGCAGTTGATCGCGGAGTTGGCTGAAGCCTTCGGTGAGCAGTGCGTGGTGGTCGGCATCGACTCCATCCGCGAAGCCGACGGCCAATGGCGGGTGCGCTCTTACACTGGCGATCCAGGCAAGACCCGCGCCGAGGCAAGGCTGACCCTGGACTGGGTGCGTGAAGTCCAGTCTCTCGGCGCAGGTGAAATCGTGCTGAACTGCATGGACAGCGACGGTGTGCGCAAGGGGTACGATATTGCACAGTTGCGCCAGGCCCGGGCGCTGTGCACGGTTCCGTTGATCGCCTCTGGCGGCGCGGGCACGCCGCAGCATTTCGCTGATGTATTCGAACAGGCTGACGTTGACGGGGCTTTGGCCGCCAGTGTGTTCCACTCCGGCGCCATCGCAATTCCGGAACTGAAGCAGTTCCTGCGCGAACAACAAATCGAGGTTAGGGATGTCTACTGAATTCAAACCGGTTGATCCGGCCGCATTGGACTGGGAGAAGGTCAACGGCATGATCCCGGTCATCATCCAGGACGAGGCCACGCTGCGTGTGCTGATGCTTGGCTATATGGACCGCGACGCGCTGGAGACCACCCGCAGCAGCGGCAAGGTCACCTTCTTCAGCCGCAGCAAGAAGCGGCTATGGACCAAGGGGGAGACCTCAGGCAACCACCTCGACCTGGTCAACATCCGCAGTGATTGCGACAACGACACGTTGCTGGTCACCGTGCGCCCGCATGGCCCGACCTGCCACACCGGCGAGACCAGCTGTTTCAGTGCTGCACCGGGCAGCTTCCTCGGCGCATTGAATGCCCTGATCAAGCAGCGCGAGCACGACCGTCCGCTCAACAGCTACACCACCAAGCTGTTCGAGAAGGGCGCACGGCACATCGCGCAGAAAGTGGGCGAAGAGGGCGTGGAAACCGCACTTGCCGGTGTCGTGCAGCGCGATGACGAATTGCTGGGCGAATCAGCCGACCTGCTGTTCCACCTGATCGTGTTGCTGCGTGGTTCCACCTGATCGTGTTGCTGCGTGCGCGCGGGCTGTCGCTGGATGATGCGATCGGCGTGCTCGAAGACCGCCACGCCAAGGCAGCGGAAAAGGCAGCAAGTTGAGCATCTGTAGTGCCGAGCCATGCTCGGCAGGGGCTTTACGGGGAAAGCCGAACGTCACCGGTAAGGCCCAGCCGAGCATGGCTCGGCTCTACAGGGAAAGCCAAACGTCACCGGCAAGGCCTAGCCGAGCATGGCTCGGCGCCACAGGGAAAGCCAAACGTCACCGATAAGGCCTAGCCGAGCACGGCTCGGCGCTACAGGTTTCTGTCGCCACCTCCAGCAATGCCTTTGCAGCATCCCGGGGCGATAATGGGCGCCTGCCCATTGTCGTCGAGGACTCCATGCGCCCATCCCTGCTGACCGCCCTGCTGCTGGCCT
>QFOV01000366.1 GCA_003248565.1 Stenotrophomonas sp. | reverse complement strand
GTGCCCGCCACGGGTACTCCCAATGGCCCGGAACTGCTGGCGCAG
Organism: Stenotrophomonas sp.; assembly: GCA_003248565.1. GTDB lineage: Bacteria > Pseudomonadota > Gammaproteobacteria > Xanthomonadales > Xanthomonadaceae > Stenotrophomonas. Next base: position 2,733 of record QFOV01000366.1, on the reverse strand, counting down.
TTCATCTTTGGCAGCGCGGCCTTCCAGGTCGCCAACCCATCACAGAAGGGCGCCCTGCAGCCATCACAGCTCGCCGGCATGCGCAGCATGCTCAAGGCCTACAAGGCATTGTTGGCCGCCGATCCTGCCGCACGCATTCCACGCTTCGACTCACTCGTCGCCATGGACGCCGAAGGCAGCCTCGCCGCCCACCTTGAGCCTATCGTCACCCTCGGCTGCCAATAGTCGTAGACGAGCTGGTGAAACCCGCCAGCTGCCAATGCTGCCTGCGAACGGCCCCGGGTGCGCTGCGCTTACCCGGCCTACGCGTGCAAGGTACGCTTTCGGCTTAGCTTGAGCCTGTTGTCACGCTTGCTTGCATGCGACTGATGTCACACAGCCCAACCGATATGCTTCCGTACCCAATCCTCCCCACAAACGCTCCCTGCTCCCATGAACATCCAGATCCGCCCGGAAACCACCGCCGACATCGCGGCCATCGAAGCAGTGACGGTCGCCGCCTTTCTGGAGGCACCGCATACCGATCACACCGAACAGTTCATCGTGGCGGCGTTGCGCCGCTCAGGCCAGCTCACCGTCTCTTTGGTAGCGGAGCAATCCGGCGCCATCGTTGGCCACGTTGCGGTGTCGCCGGTGACCATCGCCGGCGAGGACGTGGGTTGGTACGGGCTTGGACCGGTATCGGTCCTGCCCCACTTGCAGGGCAAAGGCATCGGCAGCCAGCTGATCGAAGCAGCGCTCGATCAGCTGCGCGTACTTGCTGCAGGCGGCTGCGTGGTGCTTGGCGATCCAGGCTACTACGCGCGTTTCGGATTCAAGGCCACTGATGCGCTTACCTTGCCGGGCGTGCCCGCCGAGTACTTCCAGGCGCTTTCGTTCGATACACGGATGCCGCAGGGAGCTGTTGCCTATCACGCATCGTTCTCGGCGCAGGAATAGCGGTATCGCACGCACCTGCGCACAACGTTTGCGGGCGTCGGATTGGAACCAAGCCAGCATCACGCGCATTTGTTCTCCGCATGGCTAACGGCAGGCAATCGCAGACTCCGCGCTTGCTAGCAATGATTTCCCTAGGCAGAGTTGCGCACGTCGAACACCCCGATCAGCAACGAACCGGCTGATCCTCCATCCACCAAAAGGAAGCCCCGGATGCGATACATCACAGCCCATCGCACTACCCACAATATCTTGCTGCCGGAAGTGCTGCGTCGCAGCCGCCTTGCCTTGCTCGCCCTGTTGTTCACCCTTGTGCTTGCAGCCTGTGGCAAGCCGGTTCCGGCAGACAAGCAGGCTTATGTCGGTACCTGGGAATCGACCACCACCTCGCTGCTCATCGATGCCAGCGGGCGCGTCATCTACAAGCACCAGCCCAGCCCGTCGGTCAGCAAATCACTGGATGCACCAATCAAGGCCTATGAAGGCAATGACTTCATCGCCGGAGTGGGCCCGTTGACCACGCGTTTCGTGGTCTCCGTGCCACCGCATCAAGTGGACGGCAGCTGGAAAATGACTGTCGATGGACAGGAGCTCACGCGGCGCTGAGCCGATTGCCCCTTGCAGATCCGCGAATACGATCCCCACGGCAGCTGTGGCTGCCACGGCACAGGCGCTGCACGATGCGACCCAATGTAGTTTCCCTGTTGTTGCTTGCAGGCTTGGCGTGGCCCGCTGCCGCCACCCCGGTGGACCACCAGCAGGCCTATAACGACTGCCTGGCCAAGGCCGGCGGCATCAACAACGGCACCGTGGAGGCCTGCTCATCGGTGACCTCGGAGCATGCAAAAGCGGAGATGACACGCCTCTACCGTGCCATCAACAGCAAATTGCTTGCGGAGAACGCGAACGATGCAGCAAGGCTGGAGCGCGCCCAGAAGGCCTGGCTGGTGTACCGGGACCTGCACTGCGAGCTCGCGGGCTCCTATGTTGGCTCGCCGATGTATTCGTTCTGCCCGATGCAACTGAACATCGACCGGGTCATTGAACTGCGCGAGCTGGCCGGGCAATGAAGCGCGTTGCTTCCTCGGCGGCAACCTGGAAGCGCTTGCCAGAAGCATTATCAGCTCCTACCATCTGCGCGTCCTCGCGATTCACGCGACGACCGTAAGCGTTCACGTCAACCAACGCGCCCATCAACTCCGGCATTGCCGGGGCTGTTCGCCCATCCATGGGCGGAAGGCGCCATTGCTTGACCGGATCCAGGAGATCACCGTGAACGCTACAAACAAAACCATCATTGCATTCGGCATTCCCAAGCTGCCCTTGCGCTACGGCGCCCTTGTCATGCCCTTGCTGCTGTCCATCCTGATGACCTGCGTCGTCTCCCTGATCAGCACACTGAAGAGCATCGGCATGTCGCCGCTGCTCGGCTCCAAGTGGCTCGCTGCCTGGGGCATCTCGTGGCTGGTCGCCTTCCCCATCCTGCTGTTGCTGTTACCGGTGGTACGCAAGGCGACGGCGGCCTTGGTGCGGTCGGCCTGACATTCCGAACTCCCGGCCCGCCCTGCGGGCCGGTTCCCATCCGTGTTGCACGGGAGGCCATGGTGCCAACCATTGGAATGCACGCATACTCGGCTCCCTGATGCACCTTGCCGGCACCCACCATGACCGACCCCTACAACACCTCCACCAGCCGCACGGCACCTGCCCTGCTCAACGACGCGATGATCACCACCGCACTGGAACTGCCGGGCTATCGCGCTGTGCGCAACCTCGGCCTGGTCCGCGGCATCACCG
>QFOV01000365.1 GCA_003248565.1 Stenotrophomonas sp. | reverse complement strand
CATCGGTGCACTGGCGGCCACGATCGTCCCCGGTTTTTCCAATTCCATTGACAGCAACCTGCCGTCGTCGCATTCCACGCTTGCCCTGCCCCTGCCGCCACTGTCACTGGCACGGCGCGGCGAAACCCCCGGCGACAGCTGGCAGATCCAGCGGGTGGAGCGCGGCCAGACCCTGAGTGACCTGTTCGAAGCCGCCGGCGTACCGGCGACCACCATGCAGAAGGTGCTGGATCATCCGGGCGCCCGCGAGGTGTTGACCAAGCTGCGCCCGGGCGCGGAAATCGCCTTCGACCTGCCGGTCAACGGCAGCCTGCGCAGCATCCGCTTCGACCGCGATGGCAATCACCGCGTGGAACTGACGCTGCAGGGCGACCAGATCAGCGAAAAGGTCAGCGAGCGGGCAACCAGCACCCGTACCGTGGTGGCCAGTGGCGAGATCACCAGTTCGCTGTACAACGCCGCCCGCAAGGCTGGCTTGTCGCCGTCGGCCATCGCCACGATGACCGATGAGATTTTCAAGTACGACATCGACTTCTCCAAGGACCTGCAGCCGGGCGACCGTTTCAGCGTGGTGCTGGACGAAACCTGGCGCGAAGGCGAGCGCATCGACACCAGCAAGATCCTGGCGGCGACCTTCCAGACCGGCGGCAAGACCTATACCGGCTTCCGTTTTGATCGCGCCGGCAAGTCCGAATACTTCGACCTCAATGGCCGTTCGTTGAAGAAGAGCTTCATCCGTTCGCCGATCCAGTTCGCGCGCCTGAGCTCGAACTACGGCACCCGCCGCCATCCCATCCTCGGCACCATGCGCACCCACAAGGGCGTGGATTACGCCGCACGCACCGGCACCCCGATCATGGCCGCCGGCGACGCCCGTGTGCAGTTCGCCGGCACCCAGCGCGGGTACGGCAATGTGGTGATCCTCGACCACGGCAGCGGCCACACCACGCTGTACGGGCATATGTCGCGTCTGGGCCCCTACCGTGCCGGCCAGCGCGTGAACCAGGGTCAGGTGATCGGCTACGTGGGTTCCACCGGCATGTCGACCGGTCCGCACCTGCATTACGAATTCCGCGTCAACGGCGTGCACCGCAACCCGCTGTCGGTGACGATGCCGCCGCCGCAGCCGCTGCAGGGCGCCGACCTGGCCGCCTTCCGTGCACAGACCGCACCGGCGATGGCACGCATCCAGGGCATGGAAGAACTGATCTACGCCGATGCCGGCGACAGCAGGAAGCCGGCGGCAACGCAGACTGCCGCTGCCGCACCGGCAGCAGGCGGCAAGCGCGGCTGAGCCAGCGCAACACCGTTGACGATACGGGCAGGGAGCTTGAAGCTTCCCTGCCCGTTTCTTTTTAGCGACCGCCATGACCTCTGTTGATCCGCAGCTGCCGCTGTTTCTTGGCCTGATGTCCGGCACCAGCGCCGACGGCATCGATGCGGCGCTGGTGCAGTTTCCGCAGAGCGGTGGATGCCGCTTCGTACACGGCCATACCCATGCCTGGGACGGCGCGACCCGCGATGCCCTGATCGCACTGGGCCAAGGCGGCGAACCCGCATCGATGGATGCACTGGGGCAGCTGGATGCCCGTGTTGGCATCGCCTTCGCCGCTGCCGCCAACCAGCTGCTGGAAGATGCCGGAGTGCGCCGCGAGCAGGTGCGGGCAATCGGCTCGCACGGCCAGACCATCCGTCATCGGCCGCTGAGCACTCCGGCGTTCACCTGGCAGATCGGCGATGCCAACCGTATTGCCGAGCTGACCGGTATCACCACCGTTGCCGATTTCCGCCGCCGCGATGTGGCTGCTGGCGGGCATGGCGCACCGCTGATGCCGGCCTTCCATCTGGCGATGCTGGGCAGTGCCGACGAAGATCGCGCGGTGCTCAACCTAGGCGGTATCGCCAACCTGAGTCTGATTGCCCGCGATGGCAGCATCCGCGGTTTCGACACCGGCCCGGCCAATGCCTTGCTGGATGGCTGGTGCCAGCGCCATCTTGGTCATGCGTTCGATGCCGATGGCGCGTTTGCTGCCAGTGGCCGTGTGGATGAAGGCTTGTTGGCGCGATTGCTGGCCGAGCCTTGGTTTGCCTTGCCGCCGCCGAAGAGCACCGGTCGCGAGCAGTTCCATCTGGAATGGGTGGAGGCGCAGCTGGGCGTGAATGTATTGGCACCTGCGGATGTGCAGGCGACGCTGCTGGAGCTGACCGCAGCCACGGTGGCCGAGGCGTTGCTGGCACTGCTGCCGGCTGCGCGGCGCGTGCTGGTCTGCGGCGGTGGGGTGCGCAATCCGCAGTTGCTGTCGCGATTGCAGGCACGGTTGCCGGGTGTACTGATCGGTTCCAGTGCCGAGCACGGACTGGATCCCGATTACATGGAGGCGATGGGCTTTGCGTGGTTGGCGCAGGAAACCCTGGCGGGGCGGCCGGGCAATCTGCCCAGCGTCAGCGGTGCGCGCGGGCCGAGGATTCTGGGCGCGATTCATCTGGCATGAGCCTCCGGGTTGTAGGAGCGGCGTAAGCCGCGAAGCTGACCCTGCGTCCACGCGACGTGCATACCCAATGCGGGATTGCCCAGCGCTGTCTACGCCGGATCCTTCAGTGACTTCGCGGCTTACGCCGCTCCTACAGGCATTTCAGGCATTGCCTGGAAGGCTTCAGCCGAGCATGGCTCGGCTCTACAGTACTCAGATGTCGCTGCCGGTCGGCAGCGCCTGCAGGGCCTTGATCGCTTCGGACAGGACATCCACTTCGGGGTCTTCGAATCCGCCACGCACATGATGTT
>QFOV01000017.1 GCA_003248565.1 Stenotrophomonas sp. | reverse complement strand
CTGTTCGATCATCCACTTGGCGCCGTCGTCCTTGTCATCCTGCATTTTCTGGCCCCACTCGGCGTCACCGGCCATCCACAATCTGCGGCCCCAACCTTCGGAGCCACGGAACTGCGGGCGCAGCACGGCCATGCAGCGGGAGGCCATCAGTGGAACCCACATTGAGCCATCGAAGCCGATGCCATCACGTGCCCAGGGGCCACCGTGCGGATGAACAACTGCGTTCCAGGGGCCTGCACCGCAGAGCTCCGTGTTCGGGGTCGTCAGAAACGCTGGAATATCCAGGCCATCGCGCGCTTTGTAGTACACCAGACGGGTGTTGCCGAGCGATCGTGGATCGATGGCTGGGTAGCTTTTCGCCAATGAAGTCAGTGTGCCATTGCGGAACAGGAAATGTTCGGGCGGTGAGGCTGCGCCATCGACGGTCAGAAGCACGGTGGACATATCCGGTGTGTAACCGGTGATCGTGTAGTCCCGCTGCTGTGGGAAATCCACTTCGGCGCTTTGGCCCGTTGCCGGATCCAGTAGCGTGACCTTCTCATTGCTGATGCCAAGTGCCTGCCGCAGCCCTGCATCAAGCGCACGCATCTGGGGGTCCGTCCACTCCACGTCGTTTTCCCGCGGACCTTCGTAGCCCAGGCCCAGGATCTTTCCGAAGTTTTCGCCAGCACTCCGATACGGATTCATTATGACGCGATTGGCGTTGAAGAACCGATGCTGGAACAGCACCTCCTTCTTCTGTCGTGCCGCAATGTCGTACTCGAATATCACGGTTTTGTCCTGTCCCACATTGCTCATTACGAAGGCAATATTGGGGTCGGCGCTCAAGCCGATGATCTCGGTCTGATCGCGATTCTTGACGTAGGAGCGGAAGTGCTCCTCCCAAGCTCCAGAACTGCTGTTCTTGAATTCTGCGGAGACATACGCGCCGCCTCCATCCATATCCTGCTTCAAGCGTGCGCGCAGGTTGCCATCGAAGTCGGTGACGTAACCGGCCACGCGTTCCGCAGCCATCTGCACACGTTCGGATTTGAAGTTGCGCAGATCAACCCGATAGACGTCGCCGGCATTCACGCCAACATTGTTGACGACGAGGATATGGTTGGGGTCGTTGGGAAGGCGATCGAGAATCGTGGGGCTGGTGCGTGACTGTGCCAATTCCTGGTCGCGGCTGGTGGCACGGGGTTGTGGCAATGGCTCGTTCCAGTTCTTGCCCTGGAGATCTGTGATCATCAACTTGTTGATGAACGTCTTGTAGATCCGATCCCAGCGCAGGTCATAGGTTTGCCAGAGCGATACAGCGAGGCGATCGTTCTTGATGAAGGACACGCCGGCAATTTTCATGCGAGCTGCGCCAATAAGGGTTGGTGCCTTGTCCAGGGAATCGGTTTGCCACACGGCGATGACTCTGTCTTCGCCGGTGCCACGCAGTGCGGCTATGTGCTTGCCGTCCGGGGACAGTGTGAACCCAGAGAACTCGGGGAAGGCCGCCATCTGCTCGATGGTGGGCGGGACCGGTGCCGTTGCAGATGCCGTGGTGGCGCCAAGTGCAGTTGCAATGGCGAACAAAAGAATGGTTGGTTTCTTCATGGTTGCAGTCCGTGCGGGTAATGCGACTGTGGTTTGGCAGGTGTTCGTTACAGAAAAGCCGCCGCCCGTAGGGGCGGCGGCTTCCTTTCGACATCCGACTACAGCATCAGAACTTTTTGGTCAGGTTGAAGAAGAACGTGCGGCCAAAATAGTCATAACCACTGTACAGCGGGGCGTTGCCAATCGTGGTGCCAGCGCCGGTGGAGATGGTCGGCGGGTCCTTGTCGGCGAGATTGCGGACGCCAACCGTGGCAGACCAGTCATCACCCTTGTAGCGCACGGACAGGCTGTGGACGAAGTAGTCGTCGATCATCATCTTGTACCTGGAACGATAGTCGGTGTCGTAGTACTTGTCGTAGTACTTGTAACCGTTGATCGACCCGATCCAGTCCACGCCATACCGCACTTCCCAAGCACGGACTTCATAGGTCAGGTCCAGCTGACCGGTGTAGTCCGGGGTGTTGATGGAGCCGTTGGCATCACGATACGGATCGTCGCGGAACGCTTGGCGACCCTGCTCCAGGTAGTGGGTTACAGCGGCGTTGGCGCGCAGTTCGCCCGGGCCAATATCCTTGGTGTAACGGAGGTTGAAGTCCCAGCCACGCACGGTCTCGGTGGATACGTTGAAATAGCCCGTGGTGACGTTCAGCGAGTTGTTTGCACCACGCTTGACGAAGCTGCAGTAACCCGTGCCCGCAGTGAATTCTGCTTGCGACTGCCCGTAGCACAGGGCGAGCATTGCCGCACCGCTGAGCTTGGAGACGCTGTCACGTACCTTGATATCAAAGTAGTCCGCAGCAAACGACAGGCTGCCAAAGCGCTCGTTGAACTCCGGCTGCAGGATCAGGCCAGCGGTGAGTGCCGTCGACGTCTCGGCGATCAGGCCAGCTTCGGAGCCACCCTGGGTGATGATCGTCGGGCTGCTCGTCTGCTGGAAGTTGGGAGCCAGTCCCAGGCTTTGGCAGTTCAGGTACCTGTTGCTCGACTTGTCCTGTTGGCCACCCCAGCCGTTGCAGGGGTCGTCGGAGGCGCTGCCGAAGCCGCTTGTCGCGCCGAGGAACTGTTCAAACAACGCCGGTGCGCGGAAGGACGTGCCGCGGGAAGCGCGCAGCGACAGCCAGTTCACCGGGGTGTAGAGCAGGCCGAGCTTCCAGGTCTTGTCGCTGCCGTAGGAGTCGTAGTCGGTGTAGCGGGCCGAGGTGTTGATGGTCAGTTCCTCGGCACCCGGCAGCCCGGTCAGCAGAGGAGCTTCGATTTCGAAATAGGCCTCCTTCACGTTGTCCGAGCCGCGGGTCGGTGCGGACGCGGTGAAGCTGTACAGGTTGTTTGCGACAGAGTTCGGATCCGGGGAGTCGTCGATCTTGGAACGGCGGTACTCCAGGCCGAATGCCATCGAAACAGTGCCACCCTTGGGCATGTCGAACAACGGACCATTGACGCCAAAGCTCGCAGTGGACTCCGAATAGGTCGTCGTGCCGTGCGTGATCTGCATGATGTAGTCGCGGTAGGCCTGCGGCAGGTTTCCGGCAACGACATCTGCCGACAGCATGGGCGCTGCCACGCAGCCATCAGACGTGTCGCGGCAGACGAAACCGCCAGCGCCGTCGGAGACGACATCCAGGCTCTTGGCAATGCGGTTGGTCAGACGGTTCTGGGTGTAGTAATCGGAGCTGGAACGGCCATGGCTCAGATAGCCATCGTAGTTCCAGGAGGTGCCCAGATCGCCACGCAGACCTGCGGTGACGCGAGTGAAGTCAACCTGCTGCCAGTTGTCATAGAGCCCCCAGCCGACGAACGCACGTGCGGACACGTTCTTGCCACCCGTCGAGCCATCCGCGGGTGCCCGCAGCCAAGCGGGCAGCCAGGCGAGGTCGCCCAGCAGTGGGCTGTTTACCGGGTAGTCCAGGGAATGCTGCAGATAGCCGGTCTGGCGCGACTCGCGGCGGGTAGCGAGCAGCTCGTAGTACATCTCGGCGCCGCCCAGGGCATCAATGTCGAAGCTGCCCTGCAGGAAGCCGGTGACGTTGGTGGTCGGAGAGATCAGCGATTCCTGCTTCATCCGCGGGTCGTAGGTGGTACGACCGTTGTAGTCGACACCCTCGAAGCCAGGCAGGTCGCCATCGGTGATGGCGCCATTCGGCCGCCAGCGATTGAAATAGTCAAAGCCCGGCGGCAGCTGGTCCAGCATGGAGGGATCGTAGGTGCCGTAGTAGCCCAGGCTGCCCAAGCCCGGACGGCCGAGCAGGTAGGCGGTGCCAAGGGTGTTGATGGTCACGCCACCTGCATCCAGGCCCCAGCATTTCGGCTCGCCGGTTGCCGGGTCGATATAGTCGTCAGCACCGTAGCGGCCGTTGCTGCCGCGGCCCAGCAGTGGTACGGGGCAGTCGCTGGCCCAGCCGCGCTCGCCAATCTGCATTTCCTGGCGGCGGTAGACTTCGAACGAGCCGGACACGCGCCATTTGTCACCACTGGTGCCGAACATGCCGGACCAGCGGGTTTCTTCACCGCCACCGTGCTGGGTGGCATTGTGCTGGAATTCGACTTCTGCGCCATCGACCTTGTTCTTGGTGATGACGTTGACAACGCCGGCAACCGCGTCGGAGCCATAAATGGAGGAAGCGCCGTCCTTCAGGATCTCGTAATGATCGATCATGATGGTCGGCAGGGTGTTCAGGTCGGCTGCGCCGACCGCGCCGCGCGAACCAGCCGGCGACATGCGCCGCCCGTTCAGCAGCATCAGCGTGCGGGTCGGGCCCAAGCCGCGAAGACCCAGGGTGTTGGCGCCCGGGCCGCCATCGGTCACGTAACCACCAAACGCGTTGTTGATCTGCTCGCTACCGCCGGTGACGGAGTTGCTCTGCAGTACCGATGCAGTGGAGTTGAAGCCTGCCAGCGTGCTTTCCGTACGGCTGATCACCTGGACCGGTGATACGGAATTGTAGGTGTCCTTGCTGATGCGGGTGCCCGTCACCGTCACCTGGTTGAGCGTGGTTGGCTTGGACGAGGTGGTCTCTTCCTTGACTTCCTTGGTCGCTTCGGCCTGATCATCAGTCGCGCTCTGTGCATAGGCAGTAAGCGGCAGGATAAGGGCGGCAGTCAGCGCCAGCGCGAGCGGGCTCTTCTTGAGCGAGGTCGGGTTACAGCTGCTGGAGGGCATGAGAATCTCCATTAAATCAGTCGGTTAGGTTGTGTCCGCTGCGGTTACAGCTGCAATCGGTAGCTGATCCTAACACTGAATTAACAATGAATGTAACTATTTCCTAGCATGCTCGTAACGAAGATGTAAGGTGATTAGTAGGCGGTTTGATGAGGGTATGGATAGCTGGATAGGCTGTGTTTAGACTTGGGTGATGACGAATTCAGCACATGCTCCTTCCGTTGGCGCCGCATCGGTGCCGTTCTTGCAACAGATCGCAGCAGGTAATGAACTGCTCAGGCAGGGCCGAACCGCGGATGCCGCAGTACTTGGCCATGAGCTGGTTGCGGCCTTCCCGTCCAATAGCCGGGTGTATGCATTCAGCGCCGAAGCTCTCCGCCTGAACGGGGATATGGAACAGGCGTTGGCCCGGATTGATCAGGCCATCGCCCTTGAGCCCGATGCGCAGTACCGGATCAAGAAAGCCTGGCTGCTGTCGCGACTGCTGCGCCGTGATGAGATTCCAGCGTTGGCCGCCGCAATAGCCGTTGATTTCGGCGACAACGGTCTGGTGTTGTGGCAGCTGGGCAAGCTCTATTACCACCACAACATGCTTTCCGAGGCGATAAGCATGTATGAGCGGGCGCTGGCGGTGGGTGGAGACAATCCTGCCTGGCGCTATGACCTGGGTATTGCCCGCTTCTACAGTGGTCGCTTCGAAGATGCGGAAGCCGATCTGGATCGGGTGTTGGCAACCTCACCGCAATCTGGATCGGTTATCTACCTGCGCTCGACACTGCGCAAGCAACGACCAGATGGCAATCACGTTGCTGATATCCAGACCAGGCTGGAGCGCGGCTTTGCTCGCCCGGAAGATGAGGCTGGTGCGCTGTATGCGTTGGCCAAGGAACTTGAAGACCTGGGCGAGCATGAGAAATCGATAGACGCGCTCATGGCAGGCGCCAGAAAGAAGCGGGCATCCATCCAGTACGACATGAGTGCCTTCCGCACGATGATGGACGAAATCCGTGCGGTACAAAGTGCCCAAGCATTGGCGCAGCCTGCTGTCGGATGCGAGGACCCCGGGGCTGTTTTCATCGTCGGTATGCCGCGCACGGGGACCACGCTCGCCGAACGCATCCTGTTGCAGTCGGGCAAGGTCCAGAATGCCGGAGAGTTGCTCGACTTTGGTTTCCAGTTGACGGCAGCGCTAGGGCAGGTGCAACGCCGGGAGCCGTCGTTGTCGGCGGCTGCCGCCACCATGAAGGTGGATTTTGCCGAGCTCGGGCAGAACTACATGCGCGCGGCCCGGCAGATGGCGGGGGGCAGCGATGTATTCATCGACAAGTTGCCAGCCAATTATCTGTACTGCGGGATGATACGCAAGGCATTGCCCAATGCCCGGATCATCCATCTGGTTCGCGATCCGCTTGACAGCTGCTATGCGGTGTTCAAAACGCTCTTCTTCAGTGCCTACGACTTTTCATACGACCTGCAGGAGCTGGGCGACTATTACGTCTTGTACCGGCAGATGATGGCGCATTGGCATCAGGCGATGCCGGGCGCGATCCTGGATGTCAATTATGAAGACCTGGTGACAGACACCGAGGCCCAGGCGCGCCGGATCTACGCGTGGTGTGGTTTGGAGTGGACCGACGAAGCCCTGCGTGTTCCCGACAAGGAGAAGGTTTTTGCAACGGCGAGTGCGGCACAGGTACGACAGCCGGTGCACACGCGTTCGATCCACAGCTCGAGGAAGCATGCCGAGCGGCTTGCGCCGCTGGTGGAGCGGCTGACTGCAGCTGGGATCTTCAAGCTGTAAGCCACTGCGGGTGATCATCGCGACCGGTCGGGTGGAGCGGCGGCGCGACGGGAATGCCCAGGTGCCGCTTGTTCTGATCGTGTCGCGACATGCGAGGTGGGCCGGTGACACAACACCGACCCACTGCCGCGGGTGTTGGGTTTTCTACAGCCCGGTTCCACCGCACCCGCTCGCGAGATAGGTATCGATGAGACGCAGCTGGTCGGCCATGATGGCGCGTGTCCATGCCGGTCCATGTGCATAGTCCGCTATGGCGTGGTACTCGACCGGCTGCCCGGAGGCTTTCGCTTTGGCTACAAACCATTCCGATTGTTCAATTGGAACGGTCTGGTCACGGTCGCCGTGGTAGACCATCAGCGGAATCTTGATCTTGTCGGCATGATCCAGCGGGTTGAGGCCATCCACTGTGGGCGCCTGCGCCTGGCGGAAGAAAGCATTGGTGTAGAAGCGTGACCAGATCAGCTTGATGTCGGAGACTCCAGCGCCGGCAATGGCGCATTTGTAGAGACCTTCTGGCCGCACGGCTGCTGCGAATGCAGCGTAGCCGCCGTAGGAAAAGCCGAACATGGCGATATGGTTGGGCTTGGCAATGTTCTGCGCAATCATCCACTTGGCGCCGTCATCTTTGTCGTCCTGCATTTTCTGGCCCCATTGAGCGTCGCCGGCCATCCACAATCTCCGCCCCCAGTCGGCACTGCCGCGGTACTGCGGGCGTAGCACTGCCATGCAGCGCGAGGCCATCAGCGGCGTCCACATCGAGCCATCGAATCCCATGTCGTCGCGGGCCCAGGGGCCGCCATGCGGATGCACGACCGCATTCCAGGGGCCGACGCCGCACAGGTCGGTGTCCGGCGTGGTCAGGAAGGCCGGTATCGGTAGGCCATCGCGTGCGTTGTAGTAGACCAAGCGGGTGGTGCCAAATGCACGTGGATCGATATCCGCATAGCTGGACGATAGTAGCGTCAGCTCGCCGTCTTTGTAGAGGTAGTACTGCGGCGGGGAGGATGCGCCAGCTACCTGGAGGAGCATGGTCTTCATGTCCGGGGTGAAGCTGAGGATGCGATAGTCCCGTTGGGTGGGGTAGTTCACCCTGGCGGACTGCCCAGTAGCCGGATCCACGAGTTCCACCGGTTCGTTGGTGATCGCCAGTGCCTGCCTTAAACCCGCATCCACGGCGCGCATGGCAGGTGAGGTCCATTCGATGTCGTCGCCCCGCGGGCCCAGGTACTGCAGGCCCAGGATTCCTTCGAACGCGGTGCCTGCGTCCTTGTACGGATTGGTGATGATGCCCGTGGCATCGAAGAATCGGTGTTGGAAAAGGACCTCCTTGCGCGTTCTGCTGGATATGTCGTACTCGTAGATCAGGCTTTTGTCCTGTCCTTCGTTGCTGAGGACGAAGGCGATGTTGGCCTCGGCACCAAAGCCTATGATCCGGGTCTGGTTTCTGTCTTTGACGTATGAACGAAAGTGCTCCTCCCACGCGGCGGATCCGGGATTGCGGATCTCCGCGGATATATAGGCGCCGGTTCCATCAATATTGGATTTCAAGCGAGCTCGCAGCTCGCCGTTGGCGTCGGTGAGGTAGCCGCCGACCTTGTCGTCGGACATCTGGATCCTGTCGGCGGAGAAATCACGTAGGTCCACGCGATAGATGTCACCGGTGTTGATGCCGGAGTTGTTGGTGACCAGGATGTGGTGAGGGTCGTTTGGCAGCACATCGAGTACGCCGGCAATGCTCAGTGCTTGTTGCAGCTTCTCAATGTCGCTGCGCGCACGTGGGGCGGGCAGGGGCTCATGCCACTGTTTTCCGTCCAGGTCGGTGATCATCAGTTTGCTCAGGAAGTTCTTGGTTGGGCGGTCGATGCGCAGTTCGTGCGGTTGCCACAACAGCACCGCCAAGCGGTCGTTCTTGATGAATTGAACGCTTTGGATCTTCATCCGCGACGCACCGATCAGGGTGGGCGCTGCATCTATGGCATCGCTCTGCCAGATGGCGATGGTGCGCTCTTCCCCTGTGCCGCACAGTGCCGCGATGTGCTTCCCGTCCGGGGACAAGCTGAAGCTGGAGTACTGGGGGAAAGCGGCAAGCTGTTCTATGGTTGGCTGTTTGGGTGCGGTGGCATGGGCAGCCGTAGGCGCCATGGCTGCCCATGCCAGAATGGCCACTAATGTTGTTGCTCTCATTGTGTTGCTCCAGGTGATGGCTCGGTTCTTCATTCCAGATTCGCGGTAGTCCACGTGTGTTGTGGTGGCCGATGCGATTGGCTACGTCGATGAATGCCGGCTGCAGAAAGCCGGGCTTCCAGTCCCGATAGTTGCTGTGGGTGATTGCTGCTGATGCCCAGCGAGTTCTTGTGGATCGGCTGCCGCACTTGTGCAGCACTGGCCGTACTGAAAGTGGCGCTCGGCGGGGGCGGCGAGAGCGCCGCCTCGTTCCAGTCGAGTCCGCACCACGCATACATGCGCCTGGATTGCGCTGCTGGATCGCGCACAAGGTCATCATAGGAAACCTCCAGGATTTTCCCGGGAATCACCTTTCGCCAGTGATCCATCAACCTGTGATAGGCGATGAAGTAGTCGCCAAGCTCGGTCAGGTCACAGGCATAGCCGTAGCCATCGAAGAACTGGGTCTTGTGGATTGCATAGCAGTTGTCCAGGGCGTCGCGTGTCACGTGGATGATGCGGGCGTCCGGCAGGGCCTTTGCAATCATTCCGCAGAACATGAAGTTGCCTGGCAGCTTGTCGATGAAGTGCCTGCTGTTGTTGGCTATCTGCCGTGCTGCATGTACATAGCGCTGGCCCAGGGCGTGAAAGTCGATGTGCAAGGAAGCACTGGCGTTGTTGGGTTGGCTTGCGTAGCCGGCTGTAGCCACGGTATCTCTGATCAGTTCGTTGCCAAAGATGTGCAGTTCGCCAGCGGAGATGGCCTGCCCGGTTCCAGCAAGAAGGCGCTCGCACAGCGTTGTCCCGCTACGGGGCATGCCGACGATGAAGATGGGGCCGGCTTCACTGTAGCCAGCGCCGCTGGCGCATTGCTCCTGTGTATATGCCCCTGCAATTTCTGCAAGGGCGCTTGTTTCGCTGCGTACGTCGTAGTGATAGGAAGCGCGTTTGGTCTGTGTCGCCTGTTTCAGCGCAGCGAAGGAGCGAGCGTGGTCGCCGCAATCTTCGAGTTCCTTGGCCAGTGCGTAGAGTATTCCTGGCAGGTCGCTGCTGGCTGCGGGCAGCGTGGCCAGGCGCTGTTCGAGGTCGTAAATGTGGTTGTCCTGAAGAGTCTGCCGCTTCAGCGTGGCACGCAGATAGAGCGCAGGACCTGCATGTGGCGCCGTCTCGAGCAGGCGTTCTATGGCTTTCTCGGCGCCGCGGGCATCGCCCCGGAAGTGTCGCGCCATGGCAAGTTCGTACAGCAGGTCCGACGATGGCTTCATCAGGCACGAAGCGCGTTCGAACAGGTCTATGGCGCGTTGGTGCAGGTGGTTGTGGTGGCAAAGTGACGCGGTCTGCCACAGCAGCATGGGATTGTCCGGGGCGTGCTCCAGCACAAGCTCGATTTGGTCAATGAATGCCTGACGCTGGTGGTCCAGGGCCAGCAGGCGCGCTTTTTTCAGCAGCAGGAACGGGTCGTTGGCAGTGACCGCCGTTGCCTGGTCGATCAGGCTCAAGCTCCCCGTCGCATTCCTGCATGCCATGTGGGCTTCTGCGGAGAAAACCAGTATGTGTGGGCTCTGGTTGTCGATGGCGACGAGTCGGTCTGCCAACAGTACCGCCTGCTGACAATGGCCCCGGTGCAGCAGACGGTACCCGTCCTTGATGCTGGCCAGCAGCACTGGATCGATCGGTGGCAAGGTCATCGGTGGTTCGCTGGTAGCGCCGGTGATCCTCCTCACGAAGGATCACCGGCAGGAGCGGTGGATCAGAAATCCTTGGTGAAGTTCATGAAGTAGCTTCTGCCGAGGAAGTCGTAGCCACTGTAGATCGGGGCATTGGCGAAGCTGGCCACCACCCCTGTGGACAGGCTTGGCGGCTGTCGATCCGAGAGATTTCGCACGCCGGCATTGAGCGACCACTTATCCGCCTTGTAGCGAACCGCCAACGATGACTTGTAGTAGTCACCGATCTTCATGTCGTAGGTGTCCTGGTATGCAGCCAATAGACCGGCATCGCCATCGGCCAGGTAGGCATAGCTGTCCTGGTCGTCGATCCACTCAAGGCCGTACCAGAGCAGCCAGTTCCTGAACTCGTAGGAAAGCTCCAGTACGCCTGTTTTCTGGGGGGAATTGATGGTGCCAGTCCAATTGACCATGGGGTCGCCCGGGAAAGTGCGCCCGGACTGATCCATGAAATTGGTCATGTTGGCGGTGGCACGGAACTCGCCTGGGCCGATATCGCGTACGTAGCGTGCGGTGAAATCCCAGCCGCGGACACGATTGCTGGCAATGTTGACGTAGTTCTGGTTGACCGTCAGCGTGTTGTTTTCGTGACGGGTCACCATCCGGCACCAGCCCACGTCTGCGTTGAAATCGCTGGTGTTGCTGCCATAGCACAGGTTGAGGATGCTGGCACCGCTCAGCTGGGCAACGCTGTTGTCAACGGTGATATGGAACCAGTCGGCCGCAAGCGACAGGTCACCAAACCAGCCGGGGAACTCGGGCTTCAGTACGAGGCCAACCGTCTTGGCCTTGGACGTTTCGGCTTTGATGCCGGTGGACGCTCCGCCCATTCCAGCCACGGTGATGGAATTGTTCTGGGTGAAGCGTTCCGGCAGGTTTTCGGCAACGCAGTTGATGCGTACCGGACTCGCGTCAGGCAGTGATGTCCAGTCGTCGCAGGGATCGGAGCCGCCGCCGATGAAGCCGGTGGTGGCGCCGAGGAACTGTTCGTACAGTGACGGTGCGCGGAACGACGTGCCATAGGAGGTACGCACCGATAGCCAGGGAGCTGGAGAGTACAGCAGCCCAACTTTGTAAGTGGTGTCCGAGCCATATGAATCATAGTCGGTGTACCGCCACGAGGTGTTGAGGGTCAGTTCCTGCACGGCCTTCATGCCGGAAAGCAAGGGAACTTCGACTTCGGCGAAGACTTCCTTTACAGCATCGGTACCGCGGGTGGCTTCCGACGACGTGAGGTTGTACAGGTTATGCGCCACCGAATTGGCGTCCGGGCTGTCATCGATCTTCGAGCGGCGGTACTCCGCACCGATCGCGGCACTCACTGTCCCATAAGGCATGTCGAACAGCGGCCCTTCGACAGTGAAATTGCCGGTTGTTTCGGTAAACAGGGTATTGCCGACAACCGGACGGTAGATGTAGTTGATGTAGTCCGCCGGCAACTGGCCACCGATGACAGCAGGCGTCAGTATCGGCGCGGCAACACAGCCGTCCGAAGTGTCACGGCAGGAAAAGCCGCTGCCGTTGGCCACGACGTCATGGGTCTTGGCCATGCGGTCGGCAATGAACGATTGCATCGAATAGTCAGCGTCCGATCGGGAATAGCCGAGGAAGAAGTCATAGTTCCATTCGGCGCCCAGGTGGCCGCGCAGGCCGCTGGTCAAACGGAAGAAATTGACGGTCTGCTCGCTCTTGTCGTTGCCGAAGCCAATGAATGCACGCACACCTACCGGCAGGCCGTTGGTGGTGCCGTCTTCCGGCGGCGCGGCGGTGATGAAGTCGCGCATGGACTCCGGCAGCAGCGGGCTGCCTGTCGGATAGTCGATGATCAACTGGCGGTAATTGGTCTGCTTGGACTCGCGCCGGTGGGCCAACAGGTCGAAGTAAAGTTCGGCATCACCCAGCGCGTTCAGGTCGCGGGCACCTTGCAGGAAGCCCGTGACATTGGTGGTGGGGGAGTACATCGATTCGTTGAGCATGCGCCGGTCGAACGTGTCGCGGCCGAACGCATCAACGCCTTCAAAATCGTCAAGATCGGCGCCGGTGGTGCCGGGCCGCGGGCGCCAGCGATTGAAGTAGTCCATGCCCGGGGGCAAGCCGACATCCTCGCCAGGATAGTTGGTGCCATAAAAGCCCAGATTGCCGGCACCTGGTCGACCCAGGATGAATGGCGTGCCGATGGTGTTGATGGTCACGCCGCCAGCATCCAGGCCCCAGCAGCCTGGTTCGCCAGTCGCCGGGTTGATCCAGTCATCCCGGCCGTAGCTGCCGTCGGCGTTGCGACCCCAGCGGGGGCGCGGACATTTGCTGGACCAGTCGCGGTCGCCGACGGTGAGTTCAGCACGGTTGTAAAACTCCACTGAGCCGGAGATCCACCAGTTGTCATGGCTGGTGCCAGCCGCCGCTGACCATTGGAACTCTTCACCGCCGCCGGCAGAGGGGGCGTTGTAGAACACCTCTACGCTGGGCGAGTCGATCTTGGTGCGGGTGATGATGTTGACCACGCCGGCAACCGCATCGGAGCCGTAGATGGAGGAGGCGCCGTCCTTCAGGATTTCGGTCCGGTCGACGATGATGCTGGGCAGTGTGTTCAGGTCAACCGCGCCCACCGAGCCGCGTGAGCCCGCTGGGCCGATGCGTCGTCCATTGAGCAAGGTCAACGTGCGGTTGGGCCCCAGGCCGCGGAGGGATAGCGTGTTGACACCGCCACCGCCATCGACCACAAAGCCGCCGAACGAGGCATTGATCTGCTCGGATCCGGCAGTGACCGCAAGGCTCTGCAAGGCGCCGGTGGTGGTGGCGATGCCGGCAATCTTGGTGGCCTCACGGTTGATTACCTGCACCGGTGATACGGAGTTGAACGTGTCACGGCTGATGCGTGAGCCGGTGACGGTGACCGCGGCCATTTCGGTTGCAGCCTGCTCGGGCTCGGCTGCTTTAGCTTCTATCTGTTTGCTTTCGCCCTTGATGGGGTCCGAGCTGGAGTCCTGGGCCAGCGCCGGCAGTGATGTAGTTGCCAGCAGTGCCGAAACAAGTGCATAGCTGAGTGGATTGCGTTTGGGTGCCTTCTTGCAGTTCATTCATATCCCCTAGTCGAAAACCCGCTTGGCCCCGGATCGGTGCGGAAGAGGCCAGATTGGTTGCAGGCGAGACGGTTCGATCGCCGATCGAGCCGATTAACGTCGGCTGAACTTTTGCGGTCAACGGCAAAAAGGAGTGTCAGCAACGCTTGCACATCGCCTTGATCGGTTCGGTACACAGCGGCTGCCAAGCTGGACCTGCCAGCGCGGAAAACAGTGTCGTGCTGTGTTGCCGGACGGCCGCGTTATAGTTCGCGTCTGAAAAAAAGCTGAGGTTGCAAGTGAGTCGTTCGATTCCGCTGGGCGGTGCCCACAAGGTGCAGAAGGGGCTCTCCCCCCATTCGCGTATCCGCAATGTCATTGCGGTCGGTTCGGGCAAGGGCGGGGTGGGCAAGTCCACCACGGCGGTGAATCTGGCGTTGGCGCTGAAAGCGCTGGGCGCCAAGGTCGGGGTACTGGATGCCGATATCTACGGCCCCAGCGTGCCGGCCATGCTGGGCCTGAGCGGGCGGCCGGAGAGCCCGGACAACAAGTCCATCGAGCCGCTGCGGGCGTTCGGGGTCGAGGCGATGTCGATCGGTTTCCTGATCGAACCGGACTCCCCGATGATCTGGCGCGGGCCGATGGCCACTTCCGCGCTGACCCAACTGTTCAACGACACGCTGTGGGGTGACCTGGACTTCCTGCTGATCGATCTGCCGCCGGGTACCGGCGACATCCAGCTCACGCTGTCGCAGAAGATCCCGGTGGCCGGCGCGGTGATCGTTACCACGCCGCAGGACATTGCCACGCTGGATGCGCGCAAGGCATTGAATATGTTCGAAAAGGTCGAGGTGCCGGTGCTCGGCATCGTCGAGAACATGGCGGTGCACACCTGCAGCAGCTGCGGCCATGTCGAGCACCTGTTTGGCGAAGGTGGCGGCCAGCGCATGGCCGAGCAGTACGGGGTGCCGTTGCTTGGCTCGCTGCCACTGGATATCGGCATCCGCGAGCAGGGCGATGTGGGTGCGCCTATCGTGGTTGCGCAGCCCGAATCCGCGGCGGCCAATGCCTATATGGCGGCGGCGCAGCGGATGGCCGAGGAATTGGCCAAGCGTCCACGCGCCAGCATTCCGATCCTGTCCTCGTTGATCTGAGGCAGCTGCCAGCGCTGTGGCAAGGAGGGCCCGTTCTGCGGGCCTTTCTCATATAGATTGAATGTGCAGAAGTTGCTGGCAGGCGATTGCTTGCCGGCTCCTGGCCGGCTCTAGGCTAGAATCGACTAACCCCCCGGCCGCAGGCATGCTGCGGCACAACGTGAACAGGATCACTGAATGAGCATCAAGAGCGACCGTTGGATCCGCCAAATGTCCGAACAGCACGGCATGATCGCGCCGTACGAAGCCGGCCAGGTCAAGCAGGTGGATGGCCAGCGCATCGTCAGTTACGGCACCTCCAGCTATGGCTACGACGTGCGTTGCTCGCGTGAGTTCAAGGTGTTCACCAACATCAACTCGACCATCGTCGACCCCAAGCACTTCGACCCGAAGAGCTTTGTCGACATCGAGGCCGATGAGTGCATCATCCCGCCGAATTCGTTTGCGCTGGCACGCACGGTGGAGTTCTTCCGCATCCCGCGCGACACCCTGGTGGTGTGCCTGGGCAAGAGCACCTATGCGCGCTGCGGCATCATCGTCAACGTGACCCCGCTGGAGCCGGAATGGGAAGGCCACGTGACGCTGGAGTTCTCCAACACCACGCCGCTGCCGGCGCGCATCTATGCCAACGAGGGCGTGGCGCAGATGCTGTTCTTCCAGGCTGACAAGGACGACATCTGCGAGACCTCGTACAAGGATCGTGGTGGCAAGTACCAGGGCCAGACCGGCGTTACTCTGCCGCGCACCTGAGTGCGGTCTGGGCTGGAATGAAAAAGGCGCCTTTCGGCGCCTTTTTCTGTATGCAGGATCCGTCGGAGCGGCTTATTTGCCGCGTCCGAACAACATGCCGATACCGACAGCCACCAGGATGGCAGGCCACCAGGTGGCGAGCATGCTGCCGATGTTGCCGTTGATCCAGCCGAGGTTCTTGGCCAGGAAGAACAGGCCAACGATGATCAGGATCAGGGCGGCGATCAGATTGGAGCGCATCGGCTTGCGGAGTCCGTAAAGGGGGAAGGTGCTTATCGTAGCCGTTGGCGCCAAATTTCGACACGTTGGGCCAGCACCTCCGGATCGAAACGCTGTGCCTTGCCGCTGCCCCAGACCGGGCCCGGCCACGCGGCGTCGTTCTCGTTGCGGCCGATCAGATGCACGTGCAGCTGGCGCACGATATTGCCGAGCGCACCGATGTTGATCTTGCTGACATTGGGCTTGTGCTTGAGGTGCTGGGAGATCTGGTTGATCTCGGCCAGCAGCAGGCGTTGCTGGGCACCGTCCAGGTCGATCCACTCGCTGGCATTGGGCACACGCGGTACCAGCACGACCCAGGGGAAGCGGTCGTCGTTCATCAAGCGGATCTGCGACAGGGGGCCATCGGCAATCAATACGCTGTCGGCGGCAAGGCGGGTATCAAGTACGAAATCGGACGTCACAGCTTCGGTCATCGCAGGTTCTCGCTGAAGAAGGCCAAGGTGCGTTCGCGCGCCAGGTCGGCGCTGGCTGGGTGGTAGTGCATGCCGACCTCGCGGTTGAAGGCGTGGTCGGCTGGATAGACATATACAGGCAAGTCGGGTTGCTTTTCACGGTGCGCTGCAACGGCGGCGGCCGGGATCGAGGCGTCCTGGTCGCCAAAGTGGAAGATGGCCGGGGCTTTGAACGCTGTACCCAGGAACGGCACGTTGCGCGCGCCGTAGTAGCTGGCCGAGGGCAGGCCCAGCCGTTGCGCGGCCAACATGGCGATGGTGCCGCCCCAGCAATAGCCGACCGTGCCGACCTTGCCATAGGGCGCCAGCACGGCAGCGGCGGCTTCGACCACGGTTATTGCACGGTCCACGCCCAGCTCGTCGACCAGCGCCTTGCCGCGAGTGACGCCGGCCGCGTCGTAGTCCAGCTGCAGGTCCGGTTCGATCAGATCGAAGAAGGAGGGCGCCAGCACCGCATAGCCCTCGGCGGCGTACTGCTCGGCGACATGGCGGATATGCGCATTGGCGCCGAAGATTTCCTGTATGACCACCAGGCCGGCGCGTGGGCTGCCGGAGGGCAGGGCCTGCCAGGCGCGGACCGGGCCGAGTGGGGTGGGGAGGGTGATCCAGTTGGGCATTGGGGGCTCCGGGGTAAGGGGCGAAAGGCGGTGTTCCTTCTCCCGCCTGCGGGAGAAGGTGCCCCGCAGGGGCGGATGAGGGGAGCTTTTGGAGCGGGGTCAGCTTGCTAGAAGCTTCCCCTCACCCCAACCCTCGCTCGACGCCCCGGCCCTTGCGCTGGCGCAAGGGCGTTCAACAGGGCACGAACCGGTGGTTCGTAAGCGCCCCCTCTTTCACCCCGCAAGCGGGAGAGGGGCTCTAGTTAGTTGTTGCCAAGATGAGATTGATTATCAGCTCTCTCGCGTATTAAGCCAGCCGCAGGGCGCCGCGGCCGTGGCCCGGTATACTGCCCGGCTTTCCGGCCTCGCTGCCATTCCGGCCCGGCCCCAGGATTTCCAGATCATGTCCCAGCTGAACCCCAAAGTCGGCTTCGTCAGCCTTGGCTGCCCGAAGGCCCTAGTCGATTCCGAGCGCATCCTCACCCAGCTGCGGGTGGAGGGCTATAGCATCGTGCCGTCCTACGACTCGGCCGACGTGGTGGTGGTCAATACCTGTGGCTTCATCGACTCGGCCGTGGCTGAATCGCTGGATGCGATCGGCGAGGCGATGAACGAGAACGGCAAGGTCATCGTCACCGGTTGCCTGGGCAAGAAGGGCGACATGATCCGCGAGCATTACCCGGACGTGCTGTCGGTGTCCGGTCCGCAGGACTACACCACGGTGATGGAGGCGGTGCATGCCGCACTGCCGCCCAAGCACGACCCGTTCGTCGACCTGGTGCCCGATTACGGCATCAAGCTGACCCCGCGGCACTATGCCTACCTGAAGATTTCTGAAGGCTGCAACCACCGTTGCAGCTTCTGCATCATTCCCTCGATGCGTGGCGATCTGGTCTCGCGTCCGGTTGATGAGGTGCTGCGCGAGGCCGAGCGCCTGGTCAAGGGCGGCGTGCGTGAGCTGTTGGTGGTGTCGCAGGACACCTCGGCGTATGGCGTGGACCGCAAGTACGCGCCGGGCACCTGGCGCGGCAAGGAATACGCCACGCGCATGAAGGCGTTGTGCGAAGGCCTGTCCGAGCTCGATGCCTGGACCCGCCTGCACTACGTCTATCCGTACCCGCACGTCGACGACGTGGTGCCGTTGATGGCCGAGGGCAAGATCCTGCCGTACCTGGATATTCCGTTCCAGCATGCCAGCCCGCGCATCCTCAAGCTGATGAAGCGCCCGGGTGCGGTCGACAAGACCCTGGAACGCGTGCTGCGCTGGCGCGAGATCGCACCGCAGATCACGGTGCGCTCGACCTTCATCGTTGGCTTCCCGGGCGAGACCGATGCCGAGTTCGAGCAGCTGCTGGACTTCCTTGATACCGCCCAGCTCGACCGCGTTGGCGCCTTCGCCTACTCGCCGGTGGAAGGTGCAACCGCCAACCAGCTGCCGGACCCGGTGCCTGAAGAAGTGAAGCAGGAGCGTCTTGCCCGTTTCATGGAAAAGCAGGCGGCCATTTCCGCCGCCAAGCTCGAAGCCAAGATCGGCAGCGTGCAGCAATGCCTGGTCGATGCCATCGAAGACGGCATCGCCGTGGCGCGCTCCAAGGCCGATGCACCGGAAATCGACGGTCTGGTGCACATCCAGAATGCCACCGAAGCCAAACTGCGCGTGGGCGAGTTCGTCAACGTCGAGATCACCGACAGCGACGAGCACGATCTGTTCGGTGATGCGCTTATCGAAGCCAAGGCTGCACCGTTCGACCTCAAGGTGCTGTGACCACCGCAGCGGCCGCAAACGATGCCGGCGTGAGCCGGCGTCGTTTTGTAGCGCCATTGCGCGGGCAGGTTGAATCGCAGTGCTTTGATCATCCGCTGTTCGCGGACTTCCGTGATTTCGAGGCGTTGATGCGAGCTGCCGATTGGCCGGGCATCGATGCACTCACTGTGCAGTTGCCCGTGCAAGGCAAGTGCTTTGTCGCCCAGGACGAGGCGTTGCTGGCTGACGGCCTGCACTACGAGCAGCGTATTGCACAGGGCCGTATCGCCACCCGCGAGCAGAACTGGCATGACCTGTTCAACGCGATGGTGTGGGCGCGTCACTTCGCTATCAAACGCGCGCTCAACGCGCAGCAGTGCCGGCATATCGCAGTGATGGGGGCAAGCCAGCGCAATCGCGCGCAGGCTGCATTGACCCAGTTCGATGAGACCGGGCTGATCGTGCGTGTGCGCGATGCGGGCGTGCTGGCGGCATGGGATCGGCATGACTGGTCAGCGCTGTTCAATCCGGATGGATGGCGCGCGGGCGATATCGCGGTCTGCGCGGTGATTGGCCATGCGCTGATGGAGCAGGCGTTGCTGCCCGAACGCCTTCTCGTCGGAAAGTGCCTGGTGGTCGTTGGCGATGACGACGTGGCCTGCGTTGCCGCAGTGGCTGCAGCAATCGAAGACGCCAGTTTGCTTGCGGACCCCGCCGAGCTGCGTCCACTGCCGCTGGCCGGCATCCCCGGTTGGCATGCGCCCCAAGATGCGGTCTTTTACCAATTGACTGACTACTTCCGTCCGTTACGCGAAGGTCGCGCCTATCCGGTGCCGCTCAGGCTCAGCCGTAGTTGACGTCGATGATCGCGAAGCGGGTCAGGCCGCTCGGCAGCTCCACCGCGAACTCATCGTCGATGCGCTTTTTCAGCAATGCCCGCGCCAATGGCGAATCGATGCTGATCCAACCAGCCGGTGCATCGGTCTCATCGGGACCGACGATCCGGTAGATGACGGTCTGCCCGGAATCGACATTCTCCAGCTCCACCGTCGCGCCGAAGAACACGGCTTCCGGATCGTTGGGTGTGGTGTCGACCACGCGCAGGGCTTCCAGTCGCTTGCTCAGATAGCGTACGCGGCGGTCGATTTCACCCAGCTGCTTCTTGCGGTAGGTGTATTCGGCGTTCTCCGAGCGATCACCTTCGGCGGCTGCTGCTGCCAGCGCCTTGACCACTTCCGGCCGACGTTGCCGCCACAAGTCATCCAGCTCGGCCTTGAGCCGGGCATGGCCCTGGGCGGTGATCAGGGCGGTGCTTTTTTCTGCGGGGGGACGCCAGCGGCTCATTGCGGTCATGCGTTGCGTGGATGCCGGCATGGTAGCCGGGCTTGCTTGCGCAAGGCCAATCCATGGCTGAAGCTCTGCGTTCTCTGACAAGGAAGTCCGGTCGATGTTGATCCTGCCGCTGCACAAACCGCTGAACCTGAGCACGCTGCCCTTGGTAACCGTGTTGCTGGTGCTGATCAATATCTACGTGTTTTTCGCCTGGCAGGCCGGTGATGAGCAGAAGGTGCAGGCGGCGCAGGACTGGTACCAGCAGTCCGGACTGGCCGAATACGAGCTGCCCGTCTACGAGAAGCATCTGCGTATGACTGCGCAGGGCGATGCCTTGGCCGAACTGGAATCAGTTCCGGCAGGGCAGCGGGGCCGCTACGTTGGCATGGCGACTTTGAGCGATGTTGCGTTCCAGCGAGCGCTGGAGAGTGGTGGCCTGTTCGAGTCGGAAGACGAACAGGCGGCATGGGCGCCATTGCGCCGCGAGTACCAGGCGCAGCTGGACCAGGTATTCACCCTGCGACATATCCTGCGCAGTTCGGAATGGTCGCCGCGGCGATTGCTGTCAGCCGCCTTCCTGCACGGCAGCGTGATGCATCTGCTGGGCAACATGCTGTTCCTGGTGGTACTTGGCCTGTTGCTGGAAGGCGCGCTCGGGGGCTGGCGCTTTCTCGGCCTGTATCTGTTGGGAGCGATGGGTTCCAGTGTGGCCAGCGTGTTGTGGCGCTGGGGCGAAGTCGGCGGCGGGCTCGGCGCATCCGGTGCGATCGCAGCGGTGATGGGGGCGTTCTGCGTGGTCTGGGGAATGCGCCCGGTGCGCTTCTTCTACTGGTTCGGGGTGATCTTCGACTATGTGCGCGCGCCGGCGATATGGCTGTTGCCGTTGTGGTTGGGCTGGGAGGTGTTCAACCTGCTGACCAATGATGAAGCAGGCATTGGCTTCGACGCGCACGCTGGTGGGCTGATCTGCGGTGCGTTGCTGGGTGGCGTGCTGGTGCTGGGCCGGCAGACCCGCGCGGACTATATGGCGGACGACACCGAGGTGTCGCTCGACGATCAGCGTTGGGAGCAGGCCCAGTACTACATGGGGCGTCTTGAAAATGCGGCTGCCGAGCGCGTGTTGAGTGCGCTGGCGGTCGAGCAACCACAACGGTTGGATATTGCGCTGGCGCGCTACCGGGTGGCTGCCAATGCCGGCAATAGCGCCGAGATGCGGGCGCGTGCCGCCGATGTATTGCGGCTGGATGCGGATGATGCGTCAGCCCTCGCTGCACAGCGCGGCATCGTGAAGCAGCTGCTGGCCGATGGCGGGGTTGCCGAGCTTGCGCAGCCAGCGTTCGAGCGCTGCCTCAAGGCCGGCTGGCTGCAGGAAGCCGAGGCAGTGTGGGAGCAGGCCATTCAACTGGCCGCCGAGATGCAGGCGCAGGGTTGGTTGCGGCTGGCATTGCGGCACGGCGAGGCCCATGCGCATGCGCAGCGCCGGCGCTTGCTGGAGCTGCTGCAGCAGCGCTTCTCCACCACGCCACAAGCTGGCAAGGCTCGGTTCCTGCTGGAGAACGAATAAGCGACCTGCAGGGTTCGTTTTCCGGGCGGAACGGCGTGTGGCAGGTGTCTGCCGCTGCGAGCCCGCGCGGCGGCTCCGCCCGTAGCCCGGGTAAGCGCAGCGCACCCGGGAGGCAAGGGGGCCAGGAACACCTGGTCGGTCGCCAGCGATCCCGGCTGCGCTGTGAGTATCCGGGCTACGGTCGCTGCATGAGGTGGCGCGATTACGAGGTGTTTCAGGCTGGGCTGGTCTGCAGTGCCCGCTTGGCGGCCTCGAGCTTGCGGCGTTGCTCATCGTCTTCGCAGCGTTGCAGCGCATCTTCGATCAGTTGCAGTGCTTCGGCGTCGCGGTTGTAACGTTCGCCCAGCAACAGGGCGGCCTGCAAGGCCCACTGTGGTGCATCAGGTGCGCGCGGCCATGCCTTGAACATCGCGCGCAAGGTATCCATCTGCAGTTGCAGCTGACCGCCGAGGCGGGCACGTTCGGCCAGATGCGCTGCCTGCTGCGGCTCGGCAGGGGTAAAGTCTGGGTCGACCTCGAGCATGTCACGCAACACGTTCATCGCCTCGCGCTCCTGCTTCTCGATCAGCAGGCGGCTGATGTACTGACGGGCATGGTCGCGCAAAGCATCCGATGCGCCTTTGCGGCGAAGCAGGCGCTGGTACAGCTGGTGTACCGGCAGGCTGACTGCACGCGAGCGCACCGAGCCGCGTAGCGCATCCAGCGCGGCATCCGGCTGCCCTTCGCGGATGAAGTGTTCGGCTTCATCCAGCAGTTTCTGGTCCGGGTCATGCCGTGCAAAGGCGTCGTGCGTACCTTCCGGTTCGAAGCCCAGCGCATCGTGGTACTGGTAGACCAGATAGCCGAGCAGATGGAAGGCGCTGAACAAGCCCCAGATGCTGAAGAGGTTGAGCACCAACTCGCCAACGACGGGCGGCGTGAAGGTGTGCAGCCATTGGCCAGCGGTCAATGCGCTGGCCTGGATGACGAACAGCAGCAGGAAGGCGGCCAGGTAGGGCCAGCCGATGCGGAAGGCGATGGTGATCGAAGTGACTGGATTGGCAGCGTGGCGCAGGCTGCCATCCATCGCCAGCGAGATCACGCATCCGGGTTGCAGCAGGACGACCGCGCCGAGTGTCACCAGGCCGATCACGGGGCCGGTGAAGATCGCCACCGTCACCACGAAGATACCCATCAGTATCATCAACCCCAATAGCCGGATGACGGTGCCATCGCTGCTGTTGAGGGTGTTCTCCGGCGAGGCCATGCGTCCGTTTGCGGTTTCGCGCAGGATCTCGAAGGCGTAGCGGTAGATCGCCACCCAGGTGACGATACCAAGCAACCAGCCAATGGCTGGCAGCCAGGTCAGCAAGGTGCATAGGGTGAGTGCGATCAGCGAATACAGTGCCGGACCACGCACAGGATAGAGCGTGATCGCAGGCAGTCGTTGCCAGAACGGTTGTAGGCGTTGCGCATTCGCGCCGCGCTTGCGGTCTTCCATGACATTCCCCCGTGAGTCAGGGGCTGATTGTGGCTGCTGCGCCAGCGGGCCGGCAATGGGCCGGCCCGCTTGGGACACTCAGCGCTTGCCGCCGAAGATGCTGCCCAGGATGCCGCGTACGATCTGGTTGCCCAGCTTGGTGCCGACAGTGCGGGTGGTCTGCTTGGCCATGGTTTCGATCATGCCCTGGCGGCGCTTGGTGCCGAAGATGGCGTCCTTGATGCTCTGGCCGAAGCCACCTTCCTGTTCTTCATCCTGCTGGCGGGTGCGGGCGGCCGGGGCCTGCACCTGCTCGACGGCTTTCTCCGCGCGCTGCGCCAGCAGCTCCGCTGCGGATTCGCGATTGACGGCAGTGTCGTAGCGGGTGCCGACCGGGCTGCCTGCGCGTACCTGGCTGCGTTCGGCGTCGGTGATCGAGCCCATCCGGCAGCGTGGCGGTGCGATCAGGGTCTTCTGCACCGGCGAGGGAATGCCCTTGTCCTGCAGCGTGGACACCAGTGCTTCGCCGGTGCCCAGTTGCGACAAGCTGGCGACCACGTCGAGCTTGGGGTTCTGCACGAAGGTCTCGGCCGCGGTCTTGACTGCCTTCTGGTCACGCGGGGTGAAGGCGCGCAGTGCGTGCTGTACGCGGTTGCCTAGCTGGCCAAGGATGTTGCCGGGCACGTCATCCGGGAACTGCGAGCAGAAATACACGCCCACGCCCTTGGAGCGGATCAATCGCACCACCTGCTCGATACGCTGCACCAGTGCCGGCGGTGCATCGTCGAACAACAGGTGGGCTTCGTCGAAGATGAAGACCAGCTTGGGCTTCTCAAGGTCGCCCACTTCCGGCAGCTGCTCGAACAGCTCGGACAGCAGCCACAGCAGGAAGGTCGAGTACAGGCGCGGCTTGAGGATCAGCTGCGCGGCGGCAAGGATGCCGACCACGCCACGGCCGTCATGGTTGACCCGCATGATGTCGGCCAGCTCCAGTGCCGGCTCGCCGAAGAAGGCTTCGCCGCCGTCCTGCGACAGGCGCAGCAGCGAGCGCTGGATGGCCGCCACCGACTGCGTGCTGACCAGGCCGTATTCGGTGGAGATGTCCTTGCGCTCCTCGGCCACCAGGCCGAGCAGGGCGCGCAGGTCATCCAGGTCCAGCAGCAGCAGGCCGCGGTCGTCGGCCAGCTTGAAGACGATGTCGAGCACGCCGGACTGGGTGTCGTTGAGTTCGAGGATGCGGGCCAGCAGGGTTGGGCCCATTTCGCTGACGGTGGTGCGCACCGGATGGCCGAGCTTGCCGTACAGGTCCCAGAACACCACCGGGCTGGCAGCCGGGGCGAAGCCGTCGACGCCAATCTCGGCGGCGCGCTGGGCCAGCTTCTCGCCGCCTTCGCCGGCAACCGCAAGGCCGGCCACGTCGCCCTTCACATCGGCCATGAACACCGGCACCCCCAGCCGCGAGAAACCCTCGGCCAGCGTCATCAAGGTCACCGTCTTGCCGGTACCGGTGGCGCCTGCCACCAGGCCGTGACGGTTGCCGAAGCGCGGGAGCAGGGTGACGGCGATGTCGTCGGTGACGCCTTTGCCGAGCAGGATCGGGTCCATGGAGGCACTCATTGATGAATGAAGGAAGGATTCTAACGGCCGACTGTATCGCGGCGGTGGCAATGTTGCCCCCGGGTCTGTCCGCCAGCTACCCTGCCTCACCTTTGTCATGCAGTGCTGCTGATGCCCGTATCCCTGTTTTCTGCCCGTGCCTGGTCGATGTTGGTTGCGACTTCGCTGTTGACCGTGGTTCCGGCCGCCCAGGCGATCTCCGCCCGTGACAAGGTCAAGGTTGATGCCATCGAGGCGCGGATGACGGCGGCCGAGAAGCGCTACAGCGATGCCTTGGTGCTGGTTGCCAATGCCGACCCCAAGGGCACGGCCGAGGGCGACGCCGCGCTGGAAGACATGGAAGACGTGATCAGCGCCTGCATCGCACAGAAGGGCTGCCAGGTCAGCAATCTGCTGGCGACCTACAAGCGCCTGCTCAAGCAGCGGACCGATGCCAACGGCGAGGCTCAGGACGAGGACGGTGGCCCATTGGAGGCCGATCCGGACCACATCGCGCCGCTGGTGGCCGATGTGCCCGAAGCCGCGCGCGCAGCTGCATTGCTCAATGACCACCGGCATGCCTTCGACGACATGGTCGAGTACAACCCGGCGATCCAGGCCGGCATCCGCCGCTGGCTCACCGATATGCGTCCCTCGCTGCTGACCAGCTACGAGAACTACATGAACCTGCGCGGTGTCATGTGGCCGGAGTGGGAAAAGGATGGCCTGCCCGAAGCGCTGCTGTTCGGCATCATGGCCAAGGAATCCAATGGCCGCGTGCATGCCTCCTCACGTGTGGGTGCGGCCGGGCTGATGCAGTTCATGCCGGCCACCGGCCGCCGTTTCGGGCTGGGCCCGGATGGCACCGGCTTCGATACCCGCTTTGACCCGCGCAGCGCTGCCAGTGCCAGCGCCGATTACATGAATGAGCGCATGCGTGGGCTCAACAAGAACATCGAGTACGCATTGGCTGCCTACAACGGTGGCGAAGGCCGTGC
>QFOV01000016.1 GCA_003248565.1 Stenotrophomonas sp. | reverse complement strand
CCGCGCAGTTCCAGCACCACCGAGGCACTGGCGACATCGCGCTGGCGGGTGAAGGCGCTGGGCTTGGGAATGGCCAGGTGCACGCGTGCATCGCGGACCGGTCGCAGGCTGCTGATGGTGCGCACCAGCTCGGTTTCCAGCGCGTGCTGGTAGCGCGCGGTTTCGACGAACTGGCTGACGCCGAAGCCGGGATCGCGCTCCATCATCTCAAAGCCAAGGCGGCCGCTCTCGGTCAGGCCGGAGCCGGCCAGTTTCAGGCGTGCGTCGTGCACGTTCTTCTCCGGCACGCTGATGGCACCGGTGGTGGCGTCCAGCTCAAACGGAATCTGTGCGGAGCGCAGCAGGTCGGTGGCTTCGGCGGTCGCCTTCTGGTCCAGCCCGGTGTAGAGCGGCATCATCTGCGGCTTCTGCGCCCAGAAGAACACGAACAGACCGGCTGCCACGGCAACCGTGATCATTGCCATCAAACCCAGACGGCGGGTGATCTGCAGGCTCTGCAGACGGTCGAACCAGGCGCCAGCCCGTTCCGGATTCAGTGATTCTCTGGACAGCGCGAGTGCCATGCGTGCGGATCCTTACAGCGGCATGTTCATCACGTCCTGGTAAGCCTGGACGAGACGGTTACGGACTTCCACGGTGGCGCGGAACGCCAGCGAGGACTGTTGGGAGGCGACCATGACCTTGGCCAGATCGGCATTGGCATCGCCACGTTCGAACGCGGCAGCCAACTGCCCGGACTTCTGCTGGGCTTCGTTGACGCCCTGGATGGCGCCCTGCAAGGCCTGGCTGAACGAAGGCGCGGCAACGGCATTGCCTTCGGCCAGCCCCTGGATCGCATTGCTGCGCGGCACATCACCAAGAGGCGCGGCTTGCCCGACCTGGTTCTGCAGCGTGCGGATCTGGGAGAGAACAGAGGTGATGGAGTGGGACATCGTGCGGGGTTCCGGGCAACGTGTGGGGGAGCTGCTGGGACAGCTGCAAGTTGCGTGCCGGAACCGTGAAGGCCTTGATGTTCGTGAATGCGTCGCGCGGTGGTGCGGTACGTGACGGAAACCCGACGCTGCTGGTTGGGCTCTCAAGGCCGGCGCCGGTTTTGAAGCGCAAATCGAAACGGCCGCCGGAGAACCGGCGGCCGTCGAGCAGGCGGGACATGGATTTGTGGGTCAGGGCAGCCAGGCTGCGCGCCATTCGTCCAGACCAGCACCTTCCAGCATCCAGTCGCGGTGGACGACGGTCTTCAATGCGTCGCCGGCTTTGTGGCGCGCAGCGGTGTCGGTCAGATGCTCGCGGATGGCCCCCACCCATTCGCGGTGTCGGTTGCGTACGCGGGTGACGGGCAGGGCAGGGTCCTGGTAGGGGCCGACATCGCTGCAAACCACCGGTATGGCGCAGGCACCGTATTCGAGCAGGCGCAGGTTGCTCTTGCAGGCGTTGAAGCGGTTGTCTTCCAGTGGTGCGACTGCCAGATCCAGTTGCAGACCCGCCAAGGCGCGTGGGTAGAGCGCAATGTCCACGCCCGGATGGAACTCAGCGATATACGGGCGCAGGCGATCCGGGCACATGCCGAAGAACACCCAATCCACTTCCTGCGCCAATTCGCTGACGACGTCGGCGATCATCTCCAGGTCACCGGTATGGCCAAGTCCACCGGCCCAGCCTACCCGCGGTCGTGGGCCGCCGTCGCGACGGACCAGCGGCAGCTGCTTCCACCAGTTCACCGGCAGCCGGTTGGCGGCAATGCGGATATCCGGATGCAGGCCGGCAAATGCCTCGGCCATCGCCGGGGTCGATACCACGAAGCGGTCCACGAGCCCGAGTGCCTTGCGCAGGCTGCGCAGCACATCGCGCGGCATGTGTTCACGGTGTGCGCTTTTGGCCGGCAGGTTGGGCAGGTAGTCGTCCAGCTCGTAGATCTTCAGAGCGGACGAATAACGGCCCATGCGCTGGATGCTGTGCAGGTCGTCCTCGCTGACGCGGCGCTGCAGGATCACCACATCCGGATCGATGCGCGCCTGCTCGACCGGATCGAGCAGCGTTGCATAGAGCACATCTTCTACATGGCCCCCAGACTTCAAGGCCTCGAGTGGTTGGATCACCCGGTATTGGCCGCTACCCCAGGGATCAGCGGGTTGTGCCAACACGCGCGGGACAGGGCGCCACGGCAATGGCTTCCATGAGAACTCGGACTCGCCCAGTCGGAAGCCGCCAGCGACATCCAGGCGCAGGCTGGGGTTGTAGGCGGGATCATGGGCGAGGATAGGCAGCCAGCGGTCCAGCAACACCGACTCTGCAGGCTCGGGTAATGGCCCGAGCTGAGCGGAGTGCAGGAGCAGTGCATCTGGCGTCCATACCGTGAGGTAACCGCGTTGGCGAGCGCGCAAGCACAGGTCCACGTCGGCGCCGTGGTCAGCGAAGGCGGCGTGGTCGAAGCCTTCCAGTGCGGTGAATAGTTCGCTACTGATCAGCAGACAGCTGTCTGCCACCGCTGAGTAATCCTGCGCCACCTGCAGGCGATTCATGTAGCCGGATGCATCCATGGCCATGCCCGCGAACGCTCGCCCACCACTGGCGAGCAGGCCGGGTACCAGACCTGCATGGGTGATCGTGCCGTCGGCGGCAATGGTCTTGCCGCCGACGATGCCGACTTCGCTGCGAAGCGCATGGTTCATGAGCGCGTCGAGCCAATGCGACTGCAATATGGCCACGTCCGCGCGGAGAAAAAGCAGGAACTCACCTGCTGCCTGCCCGGTAGCAACATTGCAGGCGGCTGCGTGCGGCAACGGAGGGTCAAAAGCAAAGGCGCGGATTCTCCCTGCCGCCAATGGTTCGACTTTCCGCATCCAGTTACTGGCGTCGGGCTTGGCGCCGTTATCGATCAACAGTATTTCGTAATGCGGGTAGGTGGTTTTCTCCAGCAGGGAGATCACGCAGCGTTCGATAGATGCGATTGCGGCGTCCTGCGGGACTACCAGGATAATAGAGACCAGTGGCCGCCCGGAATGGCCATGAGCGATCCGATACAGACCTTCGCCACGCAGCGTAACGGTTGCATCGGGATAACCGCGTGCGTGCAGATAGGCGGTGATCGCGCGCTGGTGGGCAGGGTGATCGGCATGTGGTGGGGCACAGCTGAGTAGGGGCTCCGGAATGTGCGCGATGCCCTCCAGTCCTCCGTGCTGGATCAGGCGCAGGATCAGGTCGAGTTCGGCTGCTGTTCCTGCATCATCATCCATGCCGCCGATCGCCAGCGCAGTGGGCCGGTGGAACAGCCAGTGCCCAGCTAGCAGCGTCGGGTTCTCCAGCAGCAGGCTCAGATTGATATCCGGTCGCAGTGAGGGCGCCAAGTTGCGCTGTGCATCCACATGCCACTCGTCGGCGTACATGGCACATATGGGACCGCCATTGTGGGCAAGCTCAGCAAGCAACCTTCGCAGTCCGGAGGCGTGAAACTCGACGCCTGCATCCACGAACAATACCCAGTCAGCAGGACTGGTCCGCAGAGCATCATCCAGCGTCGTGTCCGCTGCGAGTCGGCGATGGAGCCCGTTGAGATGTTCGGGCACGTTGGCGGCACCCTGAATGCAGATGCCGATGACCTCGGCAATTCGTGCCTGCAAGGGCAAACTGCCCAGTGTCCTGCGCAACGCACTGGCTGGATGGCCTCCGGCGCGAATCACGATCTCCACACAGCTGTCTGGTAGCTGCCGCAAGGCGGTCTGCAATGGCAGGCGGTGTGCCTGGTTGAGCTGGCGTCGTGCTTGCCAATCGCGCAGCGGCCAGCGGGCTTTTGATATGAGCAGCGCTTGATCCAATGCTTCGATCAAGTCCACTTTCTCTGCGGGTTGGTGTCCGTCAAGTGGCGCAATGGACACTTCGCGAGAGTTGCCGCCTCGATACCAGCCAAGGTCACGCAGGGCCTCGCGGAATGCCTGGTGCCAGCTCTCTGCAATGCCGGGCTGGTCCCGCCCGCGCTGACTGAACTGGAAGCGCGATATACGGAAGTCGACCAGCGGGCGAGCAGTGATGGCGACCGGGCCTTGATGCAGCAGTTTGACGTACATTGTCACGTCGGCCAGCCAGGACATGTGGGTGCCGTTGAGTACGGCCAGCTGTTCGCCCATTTCAAGCAGCGGTGCGCGCCGGCACAGTGCGACGCTTGGCTCGCCAAGAAAATTCAGGGTGTGGTCGCCGAAGAAGTCGATCAGGTCCCTTCCGTCCACCAGTACGTCATGATTGGCGGGGAATGCGGTGGGCAGCTCATCGGGCAGTGGCATGCCTGCCTCGTCGATGAGCTGGCGGCGGGCGGTTGCCAAAGCCAGGTCTGGGACCCGTTCGAACGACTCAAGCAGGGTTGCGATGCAGTCCTCATGCAGCACGTCGTCATCGTGCAGAAACTTGATGTACTCGCCTTCGGCAAGGCTTATCGCTCGCGCGGTACTGCGTACTTCCCACAACCGGCCGGGGTTGCGCGAATAGCGCACCGGGAAGTCTACCCGTGCAGCAAAGGCATCCACGGCCGTCTGTACGTATCCCGCAGCCGAATCGTCGCAGACGACGATTTCCAGTGGGCGATGCGTCTGTCGACCTACGCTTTCCAGTGCCTGCAGCAGCCAGCGGGCCTTGTATGCTGGAATAACCACGCTGACCAGCGGAGAAGATGAAGGAGTAAGGCTCATTGGCATCAGGCAGCATTATTTCCCGCAATCGCTGCATGGATGCGTTGCACCACGCGTTGCGAATTGTTGGTGTCCAGGTACTGGAAGAACAGGCGACGGGCAACGAGGTAGCGCTCATCGGGGAGGTGCTTTGGCTGTGCCAGCAAGGCATCCAGAGCGGTGAGCAGGGCATCGAAGGTGTTGGTAACTGGTCCAGGAAATGCCAGCTCCAGGTCGTACAACAGCCCGTTCTGACGGGTGCGGTAGTGCTCAAGGTCGTAGGCGAAGCAAAGTACTGGCAGGTCAAGATAGAGTGCGTCGATGTAGACCGACGAGTAGTCCGTGATGACCAGCGCGCTCTCGCGCAGCAATGGCGCAATTTCCTGAAAGTGCTCATGGCCCAGGTCCAGCAGTACATCGCCATCCAGATGGCGCACTGGATCCAGCGGCGCCGGCCCGTTGACCAGGTAGTGGCCGCGGATGCCGAGTACTGCGTCATGCCGGCGCAGTAGGTTCTTGAGTTGAGCCACTTCACCATCGCTGAAACAATAGGAGCGCTCCATGCTGACGCTGGCATCGCGATAAGTTGGCGCGTAGAGCACCAGCCGTCGGCCGGTGCACAGCGCTCGCACGCTGGCAACCTCGTCGCGCAGGCCCACGGGCAGGGCGTCTTCAGCGATGCGAAGGAAGTCGTTGCGAGGCAGGCCGGTGACCCACACATTGCGCGGTGGCAAGGGATGAAAAATTGCTGCCATGGCGTAGGCGTCGGTTTCCGATGAGGCGACCAACCCAGTGTAGAAACGGCGCTCGCGACGACGATGGCGATCGCGGTCACCATGCTGACGTTGCTCCGGATTGGCCAGCGCAAACAACCGCTTGAGGGGGATGCCGTGCCACAGGTTGATCGTGATACGCCGGTGCAGCCATGGCCTCGGCGCACCATAACGACTGTTGCGCCAGGCCAGCGACATGTCCAACGACGTGGAGTTTGTCAGCAGCAATACACGGCAACGGGCCAGTGCCCAGAGACCTGCCACTGAGTCGAGGCGGACCACGCGCACGCGCTCGCTTTCCTCGACACCAGTAGGCCATTGATCGGTACGCACGAACACCTGGCAACGAACACGCGGGTCGTCCTTCACCTGTTCATAGACCGCGCGTGCATTTTCGATGAACTGCCCGCGCTTGAGCGGGTGGTCGAAGAACGCCCAGTGGTCGCTCCGTTTGGGTATCAACAGATCCAGCAACCGCCAGACGAGTAGCAGCGGGGTTCCCAACCACGCGGGCATCACGGTCATGCGTCCATCAGGCAGCGCGGACCTGCGCATGCGCGGTCAGCAGATCGCAGATATGGTCGACCTCGGCATCCTGCAGGTCCGGGTGGATTGGCAGGCACAATATCTGTCGAGCGGCGGCGTGGGCTACAGGCAGGTTGTCCGGAGCCGCAGACGGGAAGCCCCGGTACATCGGGAACTCGCTGATCAGCGGGTAGAAGTAGCGGCGCACCAGGATATTCTCGGCGCGCAGCAAGTGGTACAGCTCATCGCGCTGCAGCCGGTAGTCGTCGCCGACGAGTATCGGGAAATATGCGTGATTGTGGAGTACCTCTGGTGGCCGGGTCAGGCATTTTATGCCGGCGATACCCGACAGGCGTTGCCGGTAGAGGGCATCTATGGATGCCCTGCGGGCCAGCGCCTTGTCGATATGCTTGAGTTGGAGCAGACCGAATGCTGCGCTGACCTCGTTCATCTTGCCATTGATGCCGGGCGCCACCACGGTGGTTTCGTTGACGAAGCCGAAGTTCTTCAGGTGGTCAATACGTTGCTTGGTGCGCGCATCCGGGCAGATGATGGCGCCGCCTTCAAAGGTGTTGAACACCTTTGTTGCATGAAAGCTGAGGACAGACAGGTCACCATGCCGCAGTACGCTGCCACGAGTGTCACTGACAGCGAAGGCGTGGGCCGCGTCGTAGATCACGCGCAGATTGTAGTTTTCTGCGATGCGGTCAATGGCATCCACGTCGCATGGCGTGCCATAACAATGCACCGGCATGATGGCGGTGGTCTGCGGGGTGATGGCTGCTTCGATCCGTGCAGGATCCAGGTTGAAGGTAACCGGGTCGACATCGACGAACACTGGTTTGATGCCGTTCCACAGAAGTGAATGGCCGGTGGCCACGAATGAGTATGGTGTAGTAATCACTTCGCCGGTGATGCGCAGCGACTGAAGTGCGGTCAGCAACGCCAGCGTGCCGTTGGCGAACAATGCGATATGTTCGACCCCGAGATAGGCGCATAGCGCCTTCTCGAGCGCCTGGTGCATGCTGCCGCCGTTGGTCAGGATGCGGCTCTCCCAGATCCGTTCGAGGTAGGGAACGAAGTCTTCCAGAGGAGGCAGCAAGGGGCTGGTGACCGGGATAGGCTTCTTGGTAGTCATCGCAAGCGGACCAATAGGAAAGGTTTCGGCGGGAGGCCGGCTTACAGAGCCATGCAATTCCTGTGCCCGAGTGCGTCGCCACTTAGTTGACGGCCAGGGCCATGCCGCCTGCCTCCGGCGAGAACATCAGGCTACCGAGCGATGCGCGCAGCGGAAGTGAGGCCGCCCAGCCCGGCGGAACCATGCCCGGACCGATGCGGTAACGGCCATGGATGCCGTCCATGGTGCGATAGTGCAAGACGAGTCCGTAAAGGGCACCGACATCCCAGTCCGGTGCCTGCGTGTCCAGACAGTAGCGCCAACGGTGCGCGCCGGTCCTGCCATCGGACTGGAACTGCCAGCTGCCTTCGCCATAGATTGAATGCAGTTCGAACCAGACTTCACATCCGGCCATGATGCTGTCGTGCAGTTCCAGGGTGAGGCCCAGGCTGTTCTCGTCAAGGGAAATGTCGCTGAGGCGGAAGAAGCCGATGTTCGGGAACTCCAGGCGCATTGCGGCCCGTGGCAGAACGATCTCTTGGTTATCCAGGAATGGCTGCTTCCAATAGCAGGCGCCGTCGATCTCCGCGATCCAGCCGCGCTCGCTGGTGACACCCAGCAGGAAACACAGACCTCCCACCTCGCCACGTTTGATCAGCTCCAGGTACAGGCAGCGTCTGGCGCCGAGCGCGCGGCAATCCAGATCTCCGTACAGCGCGAGCAGTTCCTGCATTGCTTCGATGAATACACGACGGAAAGCCGGGGACGCGACAATCCCGGACGCAGCGTGCAGGGCGCGCTGCAGGTTGGCAACTGCGATTGCACGGCGATAGCCCGCGGCTTCTGCGACGTCGTCGAAGTCATGCCATTCAAGCTTCATCGATCGGATGCGGTCGAGGAAGTTGTCGGCCTGGCGGATATTCTGCGAAATCGAGGCAATGGCCCCTTCTGGGCGACGACGCCAATAGTAGACCAGGTTGGGAATGACCACGGTACGTCGGCTGCACCAATAGGCGCGATGGATGAAGGGGCGATCCGCATACAACAGGCCTGGAACCATCCCGAGTCCATTCTCCCGGAGAAATTCGGTGCGGAAGACCTTGTTCCAATAGAAGCAGTCGTGGATCACATCAGGAAATTCGTCCACGGAATCGAAGCTTCGGCGCCGTGCCCAGACGTAGGGCTCATAAAGAAACGCCACCGATGAAACCTTGTCATCCTGCAATCGCGCAGCGCGACCGATGACGATATCGGCATCAGCCTGCATTGCCTGCTCCATCAACAGGCGGTAGCCGTCGGGGGTCACCTTGTCATCAGAATCGACCAAGGCGACATAGCGCCCACGGGCCAGTGATATGCCGAGGTTGCCTGAGACAGCGCCGCCCTCGTTGTGCTTGCTGACGCAGCGGAAGTTGGGATAGCGCCGCTCGTAATCGCGGCAGATTGCCAGACTTTCGTCGGTGCTGGCGTCATCAATGGCGATTATCTCGATGCAGCGATAGTCCTGCTGAAGCAGTGAATCAAAACACTCCGGCAGGTATTGCGCGGTGTTGTAGACCAGCACAACGATGGAAAGCAGAGTGGCTTCACCATCGCTGACATTATGATCCGGGGTCATGCGCGAACCTCCATCAACTGCTCCAGTGCGTCGACGTCGAATACCGGGATGGCACGAGCGGCAGCCACCTCGGCGCGCTCACTGAAGGCATCGTCTATGAAGATTGCCGCCTCTCCGGGCGTAATGGATGCACTCTTGGGCGAGCCATCGCGCAGGTGAACGATCCGCTCGAACAGATCCACACAGATGCGGTGCTGTGCGAGTGTCTGCTCAGGTGCGCAGGCATGGCGGGTGACCAGCACGACTGGCACGTTTCGCGCACTCCATTGGTACAGCAAAGCCATCAGCTGTGGCTCCGGGCTGCCACGCACCAGCAGCGTGTCATCCAGATCCAGATAGACGCGTTTGTAGGCCAGTTCCGCGCGCCAACGGTTACCCAGTGCCCGGTCCATGACCAGAGGGTACTGCTGGGGCATGACATTGAAGGTATGGCCCATGTACGCGTAGATGCCGAGCAACGGGTAGTTGATGCCGCGCATACGGTTTAGTGCCATGGAGCCGGCGATGCGCGGTGCTACCTCCAGCAGCTTGGGGACGCCGTCTCGGTCGCGGCGTGCCTGGAAGAACCATGCACCCTTCAGGCCCAGCTCGGTAGCTATGGCCTGCGCCATCGCCTCGAGCTCGGGAGCCGTTTCTACGGGTTCCGTACGCACGCTGATTCCGGACTTGACACGCCCACGCACGCGCGGTGCGGCGTGCAGCAGGACACCGCTGGCGCTGGAAATGCAGTCCACGGTGTACTCGGTGCCTGGCAGGTACTCACTGAAAACATATTCGATGCCGCTGTTGGCCAATTGCTGGTGCCGCGCAGCCTCATCAACGCGCTCAGCGCCCTGGCTGCCCTGACCGATCGCGGGCTTGGCGAAGATCGGGTATCCGGTGGTGCCCAGTTCGACGCTGCGTGGCACGATGCCCAATCGCTGCAGTCGTTCATAGGTCAGGTTCTTGTTTCGGCAGATGGCGGCAAGATGCTGATCAGGCACCATTGCCGGGGCATGCAACCGGTCTCCGTTGTCGGCAAAGACAGGGATCACGCTGTCATGCGCCGGCACCACCAGATCGATGCTCCATGCATCGATCAGTGCATTGAGCTGAGGGACAAGCTCGGCAGAGCCTGCCTGCGCCGAGATCTGCTGGTACCGCGCGTAGACGAACTCACCGTGGTCCGATACGGAAGACGCACCATGCAGGCGGATATCCTTGGCACGGCACAGGGCGGCGTGTATTTCCAGTCCTATCTCCGAACCGCAGGGGAACACGAGCACGTTCACCGTCATGGCTGTGCGTCCTCGCAGGGCTGTGCCAGCAGCACCGCTTCCCAGCCCTGTGGCAGTTGCACCCATTTGAAGTTGAAACGGTAGGGAATGCCTAGCTCGGAGATGAAGCGGGGAATGGTAAGCACATCGTCCCACTTGTGATAAAGGCATAGCGCCAGTTTTGGTCTGAAACGGCGAATGGTCTGCAGGGCGCCCTGCAATGCTGGAATTTCCGATCCCTCGATGTCCATCTTGATCAGGTCCACGCGTTGCAGCCCGTGCTGTGCGACATAGTCGTCGAGGGTGATGGTGGCAATGCGCTCGCCCGGGCCATCCCCGGCACTGACTGACGTTGCACCCTGAAGCTCGGCCGGTTTGATCAGGAGTGAACCATTACTGTGGTCCGACAGTGCCAGCTTGTTGAGAACGACACGGTCAGCCACGCCGTTGAGCTGCAGGTTGTACTCGAACAATGCGATGTTCTCGTCCAGAAGCTCGAAAGCATGCACCTCGCAATCGTTACCGGTCTTTGTGCAGAACAGGACAGTAGTGTCGCCGATGAATCCACCAGCATCGATGATCACCTCGCCAGGGCGAACGCGGAATCCATCGCTCTGGTACTGGTCGAACAGGATGTCATCGATACTCAGTGCCCACGCATAGCTTGCCAGCCGGAAGTCATGGCCTTGCGAGCGAAGATCCTGAAGCACGTACTGGCCACCACCGACCATGATCGGTACACGCTGCTCACCGCGAATGCGGGCAACCTCTGCAAGGTAGTGCGCAAGGTCCTCAGGAGGGATGCGGTCGATGCCCGCCCAGCGCTTCAGGAACCACACCAGGAACCGCTGCTGTTCGGCGCGGCTGAGACGCTCATACAGCAAGTTGGAGATTTCGTCGGAGCTGGGCAGGTAGCGCTTCAAGAGGTTGCGCAGGCGCGCGTCGTCTTCGCCGACGCCGCCAGCAGCCACTGCAACCAGATCGGTCATGAATTGATTCTGGGCGGGAAACGGGCCGAAAAATGCATCGACAACCCGTTCGGCTGCTTGGCCGTCGTTGAATGGGCAGAAGCGCTCTCTGAAGGTCGCGTATTGATCAGCATGGGCTGCCTGCACCGCAGGCAGGTCGCCGAGAAGGGCTATCAGTTCATCGGTGGTACGCGCGACCGGGCCGGGCAACTCCTGCTCAACGTTCAGGTAGAAACCGCGCACTTGCTTGGCGTAGTGCTCTAGGTCGTAACAATAGAACAGGATCGGTCGGCCGGTGGTGGCGTAGTCAAAGAAGATCGAGGAGTAGTCGGTGATGAGGATATCGGCAATCGCGCACAGCTCACTGGCATCATCGACATGCGAGACATCGCGGACGTTTGAGGGAAGCTCCAGATCCTGCAAACCGGCGCTGATCAGGTGGTGGCCCCGCAACAAAAGGATCTGATCCGGGGCCAGCGCCGCTGCGATCTTCACCAGGTCCAGCTGCAGGTCGAAGTCGAACCGCCAGTGGCCGACTTGATGGCTGTCGCGCCAGGTGGGGGCATACAGCACGAAACGATGACCTGACGGAAGCGCCAGGTGGGCAAGGGTAGCCTCGCGCGCCGCGCTTTGGTTTGTCAGTGGGTCAGTCAATGGGTAACCGGCTTCGAGCACCGGGCCTTCATAACGGAATGCGCGCGGCAGCACCTCGCTGGAATAGCCGTTCTCACTCAGCAGCAGCGTCCATGCACGAGACTCACGGTATAGATTGTCTCGCGCGTCTACTTCCGGGCCGGTCACGGTGATGTCATAACCAAGCCGTTTGAGCGGTGTGCCATGCCAGGTTTGCAGGTAACGCGTCTCCGCCTTGCGGCCGTGTGCAGCGAACAGGATGTTGTTGACTCGGTACTTCGCCTGCGCCAACAGGCGAAGGTACTCGCAGGAGCCGCGGATCACCTGTTGGGGGTTGCCCGGAATCTGCTCGTCACCGCTATAGGCCCATACGCAGTGCAGGTCGGGGCGCTTCCTGCGCAACGCGGCGTACACGTAGCGCGGGTTGCCGCCGTAGGCTTTGCCGAAGAAGCTCTCGAATATTACGAGATCTTCCTGCAGCGGCAGCTCATCAAGCAACGACGGGAACGCCGCGCGCAGATTCTCGGACTCCACCGTCATCGCGTGCTGCTCCAGTGGCGCAGTGAACAGCGCCAGTGAGCTGGCGCTGTCGCTCAGGTACGCAGACAATCCGTGACCATGCACGGTTTCGCGAAAGAAGTGGCGGTCGCTGCCATCGGCGGTTGTTCCTACCAGTTGCTCGAACATGCCAGTGCTGCCCAGCTCGATCTGTACATCCCAGCGTTGCGGAGTGTCTTCCAGCAGCGCCGGGGCAGGCAGCTGGGCGCGTACGGCGTCTCCATCCACATGGAGTGTCAGGGCCAGGACGCGCTTGCCGTCACGGCTACGCAGACGCAGGGCGCTGATGCCACGAGGTGCAGGCTGCAACTGCAGCCACGGGGCACCGTGGGCATTTTCTTCGCCAGGGGTGTGGATCTGGAAGACGGGCAGCATCAGCGACCCCTGCCAGGGAAAGCAACGGATAGCGAAGCAGTGCCGGCGGGTGTCAGTTCGATTCCATCCAAGCGGATGCGCGCCTTGATCGAGGAGCTGGAAATGTCTTCTGTCCGGGGTAGGTAACGCACCTGGCATTGGGAGCTGAGGGAATCGAACTGCCCCGCCCAGTCCGAGCCCATCACCAGGATGTCGGCACCGTGGTGGCGGATGTCCTCGGCTTTCTGTTCCCAGTTGTCTTCAGGGAAGACGTCGTCCACGTAGCGGATCGCGCGCACAACAGCTTCGCGGTCTGCGTAACACTGGGTGGACATTTTGCCTTTTATCGCGTTGAACCGGTCCGAGGACAGGCCCACGATCAGGCGGTCGCCCAGCGCTCGGGCACGGCGCAGCAGGTTGACGTGACCGACATGCAAAAGGTCAAAGGTCCCGTAGGTAAGAACGATCGTCATGAGTGGGAAGTTCGTGCAGCCATGGTCCAACTGACTCAGGCAAGTTCCATGCCACGGATCACGGGCGATTTACTCGCGGGTTGGATTCCAGTAATTCGAGCGGGCGATACAGTCACCGTTGGGCTTGTATGGCGGCTGCGCTATCGACAGATGCGGGCGCTCCCAGGCGACGTCGCGGCGGATCACGCGAGCTGGGGTGCCAACGGCCACGCAGTTGTTAGGTATCGTGCCGGTTACAACGCTATCCATGCCAATCACGCTGCCATCGCCAATGCGCGCACCGCCGAGGCAGCGCACAGCATAGGCAAGCCAGACATGGGCGCCGATCACGATGTCTTCGGCCGGATTGATGCGAATGCCGGTATGAATGTCGAAGATGGGATGTGCGTCGTCACCGCGCAACTGCACGTCCGAGGCGAACATGCAGTCATCGCCTACTATCAGCCGCGCTCCTTCGCTGGTGGCGATGAAGGCTCTTGCGGTCGTGGTTACGCCGGCACCTATCTCGACCACGCAGTCCTCACCCAGACGGATGGTCGCTGAGAAGCTGCCCGCCGGACCGGCGGGGCCTATCCGGCACTGTGCGTTGGAGCCGTGGAACTCGATGGCCAATGGCCCCAATCGCGCTTGCGGGTGGATCTCCAGCGTGCAGTTGCTGCCTTTGAACAAGGTACTGAGGTTGCTCAGGGCAACAGGGGCTATCACTCTGTTGCCACGTTCGTCGCGCAGCTCGCTGCGCTCGGTGAGCGGTGTTGCTGTTGCTTCGTTGCTATCCACTGCGTTTATTCCGTAACAGGATCGCGCTCGATGCCGTACTTGCGCAGTTTTTCAACCAGCGTGGTGCGGCGCAGGCCGAGCAGCTGCGCAGCGTGGGCGACCACGCCCTGGGTACGCTCCAGTGCTTCGTTGATCAGGGTCAGCTCGATGCCGGCCATATGGTCGCGCAGGTCCATGCCTTCGCGTGGCAACTGGTTGCCATTGTCCGGGGCGCTGATCTTGTTGATCAGGCCAGTGGGCTGGCTGCTGGGTTGTGCCGGTGCTGG
This sequence comes from Stenotrophomonas sp., assembly GCA_003248565.1. Classification (GTDB taxonomy): domain Bacteria; phylum Pseudomonadota; class Gammaproteobacteria; order Xanthomonadales; family Xanthomonadaceae; genus Stenotrophomonas. Next base: position 11,492 of record QFOV01000016.1, on the reverse strand, counting down.
GACCTGCTTGCCCAGCAGCATCGGGCGTTCGTCGTTGCTGCCCGCGGCGACAATGCTTGCCTGGTCACCGCGGTAACGGCTGGGCAGGTCCTGCACGCGTACGGTGCCGCCAGGATGCAGCACGGCAAGGCGTTCGACCAGGTTGGTCAGCTCGCGCACATTGCCGGGCCAGGCGTAGCTGGCAAGTGCCTGCAGCGCCTCTGGTGCGAAGCGGACTTCACCGCGGCCGGTACGTGCAAGCTGGGTGGCGATGGTTTCGACCAGCACCGGAAGATCGCTGGCGCGCTCACGCAGTGCAGGTACTTCGATCGGGAACACGTTGAGGCGATAGAACAGGTCCTCGCGGAACTTGCCATCGGCGATACGTGATTCCAGGTCACGGTGGGTGGCGGCGATCACCCGCACATTGCAGCGGATGGTCTGGTTGCCGCCGACGCGCTCGAAGCTGCGCTCCTGCAGCACACGCAGCAACTTGACCTGCATCGGCAGGCTCATGTCGCCAATTTCGTCCAGCAGCAGGGTGCCGCCTTCGGCCATTTCAAAGCGGCCCTTGCGTGCACTCAACGCACCGGTAAAGGCGCCTTTCTCGTGGCCAAACAACTCGCTTTCCAGCAGATCCGGCGGAATCGCGCCGCAGTTGATGGCGATGAACGGGCCATCGCGGCGTGGCGAGCGCTGATGGATGGCGCGCGAAACCACTTCCTTGCCGGTACCGGACTCGCCCAGCACCAACACGGTTGTATCGAAATTGGAAACCTGCTCGATCAGCTGGCGCAGCTCGGTGACCGCCGGGCTGTGCCCGGTCGGACCGCTGTCACCAGCGCTGTCGGCCTGGTGTTCGGCGTCCAGTCGTTTCAGGCTGGCGCGGCGCAGCAGCGTTTCCATCTGCGCGTGGCGCATCGGCTGCTCCAGCGGCCAGACATTGGCTTCGTGCAGGCCATAGTGGCGCGAGAATGCCAACGGGTCGCCTTCAGCCAACAGGATCGGCGGCGGCAACGAGTTGCCGGCCAGCCAGGTGAAGAAGCCCGCGGCACGATCGGCGTCTTCAAGCGCGCCCACCACCACGGCCATCCAGTCGTTGCTGCGGTGACGGCTGACGTCGATATCCTGCGCGTCGCTGACCCAGCGCGGATTGAAATCCATGAACTCGAGCAGGGCCAAGGTGCGCTCGGCACGCATGCCGTCGGCGTCGATCACCAGAATGCGTGACTCACTCATCTTCTTGTACCTTGAGCCCTTCCAGGATCGGCATCACTTCCTGGATATAGGACAGCTTGCTGACGAAATTATCGGCACCGGCGCGCAGTGCGTGTTCGCGGTGTTCGGCGTCATCGAAATGACTGGCTATCACGATGTACGGTGGCTGGTCCTGGGTCTTGATCAGGCGCGTGGCCTGCAACCCGCCCATTTCCGGCATGGCCAGGTCCATCAGCACGACCTGCGGGCGCAGCGCTTCGGAGCGCTCGATCGCCTCGAGTCCGTTGGCGGCGCTGCCGACCACTTCCAGCCAGTCGATCTTGCGGAAATGACGCATGGCGGCGTTGATGAAGCCTTCATGGTCGTCGACCAGCACTACGGTGAGCTTGTTCATGGGAATCCTTGGTCTCAGCCCACACGGGCCAGCTGGGGCTTGCTGCTCTGGCGGCGACGCTCGCGGGCCGGGGCGATATCAAGCTGTTCGCGGTATTTTGCGACGGTCCGGCGTGCAATGTTCACTCCCTGGCGCGCCAGCAGGCCTGCAATGGCCTCGTCGGCCAGCGGACGGGCGGCCGGTTCGGCATCGATCAGGCGCTTGACCATGGCCTTGACGGCCTGCCCGGAGACACTGGCGCCTTCCAGGCGCACGGCGAAGAAGTGCTTCAGTTCAAAGGTGCCACGCGGGGTCTGCAGGTACTTGCCGGAGGTGATCCGCGAGACAGTGGACTCGTGCATGCCGATCAGGTCGGCCACTTCCTTCAGGGTCAGTGGCGCCATCGATTCGTCGCCGTTGACCAGGAAGGCCGCCTGGCGTTCGATGATGACCCGCGCGGTGCGCAGCAGGGTGTCGTAGCGCATCGACAGGCCGCGGGTCAGCCAGCGCGCCTCCTGCAGCATTTCGCGCAGGGGCTGCGCGGATTCACCGCTGCTGTCGGCGACAACCCGCTCGTAACTGCTGTTGATGGCCAGGCGCGGTGTGGTTGCCGGATTCAGCGCAACCCGCCATTGGCCATCGGCGTGCCAAGCGACCACGTCCGGGATCACGCTCAATTCCTGCTGTGGCAGCAGGGTCTCGCCCGGGCGGGGCTGCAGCGACAGGACCAGGCGGAAAGCTTCCTGCACGTCCTCGAGCTCGGCATCCAGGGCGCGCGCCAGGGCCGGATAGTCGTGGTTCGCCAGCAGTTGCATGTCGGCGTCGAGCAGGCGCTGTGCGAGGTTGCGCGCCGGCACCAGGCCGGGCAGGGCGGTGAGCTGGGCCAGCAGGCATTCGCGCAGATCGACGGCGGCCATGCCGGCCGGCTCGCCGTGCAGCAGGCGCTGGCGCAGGGCTTCGACATCGGTGCTGGTACGGTCCAGGCGGGCGCTGGCCAGCTGGGTCAGCTGCGCAAGCGGGGCTTGCAGGTAGCCGGCTTCATCGCAGTGGTCCAGCCAGAAGCTGACCACGGCCAGATCGGCGTCATCCAGTTCATAGGCAAGTGCGTTGAGGATGCGCAGCTGCGGGTCGGTGGACTCACCGGCCGCTACGCGCGCCATGCGGTCTTCGTCGTCGGCGTTCCAGCTGGCGCCGGGTACATCCCACAGATTGCTTTCGGGCAATTCATCGAACGCTGCAGTTTCAGTCTGCGCAACCTCGGCATCCGTCGTTGCCGGCGCGTCCTCGGCCTGCTCCTGCAGCTCCAGCAGGGGGTTGCTCTCCAGCGCCTGGCGGACTTCCAGCTCCAGCTGCATGCCGTTGAGCTGCAGCAAGCGGATCGACTGCAGCAAGGCAGGCGTGAGGTGAAGTTGCTGGCCCAGCTGGGCGGACAGTGCGGCTTTCATGCGTTTCCCCGTTGCGGCCAGTGGATGGCTGCGTTGTGGAACGCATCTTGCGTGGTTCATGTCAGGGCGGTAATAGGTGTTGACCTGATACCTGTCAAAAGCACCCTTACATCGTGTAGGTGAAACCCCTACATTGCGTCGATTTATTGGCGCAATAAATACGGGAATTCATCGCAAGCTATTGATTTTAATGCGTCGCCCCGTTTGGGTGTCGGATTTCCGATTTCGTGACGTGGAACGTCTTTTACTGAGGGGGCGGTGTCAGACGAGGTCATTTTCATGACGCAAGGCCAGCAGGAGCAGGTCATTGGCGCGCCGGCAACCGAGCGACTCCATCATCCTCGCCCGGTGTGTCTCCACCGTTTTGATGCTGATGCCCAGATCGGCGGCGATCTCCTTGGTGGTCTGGCCGCTGCCCAGGCGCCTCAGGATCTGCTTCTGTCTTGGGGACAGGGCACCAATGCCAGTCGCACGCTCCTTGCCCATCAGTGGCGCAAGCATCTTCGCCGAGATATGCGGGCTGAGGAAAACCTGGCCTGCGTGTGCTGCACGCAGTGCCAGTTCCAGTTCTGCGGGCGCTGCGTCCTTTACCAGGAAGCCCACTGCGCCGCGATCGAGTGCATCGCGGACATGCGCGACGTCATCGTGCATGGACATCATCACCGCACGCGCATGTGGCAGCCGTTGGCGGATATCGCTCAGCGCCTCGAGCCCGGAACGGCCCGGCAGGGAAAGATCCAGCAGGATCAGGTCCGGCACATGGAACAGGGCCATCTCCAGCGCCTGGTCGGCATTGCTGGCTTCGGCCACCACCTGGATGCCGTCAAATGTCTGCAGCAGCCGGGTAAGCCCGGCGCGAACCAGGGTATGGTCGTCGACAATAAGAACGCGCACAGTGGACCGGGTCATATCGGAATGCTGCACCTTAGCGGAGCAGGGGCGCAGGCGCCAGCGTGACTATTGGTAGGGTGCTCACCGGTTGCGGCGACTGTCGGCAATCTGTTTGCGGTGCAGGCGGAACAAATGCCGCTCCAGTGCCGCCATCAGCGCATCATTCTGGGTTTCAAGGTGTACCCAGAGCTGCGGACCTTGTTCGGTATCTGCCTCGCCAAGTACGACCACCGGCAGTTCGATGGCGTCCGGTAGCCATTCGGCGGGTTGCAGGCTGACAATGCCGGGTGTTCCCGGGGCAATTCCTTCAAGCTGATCGCGTTGCAGCCGCAGGCCGTGCCGCGACCAGCGCAGGGCGACCGGGCTCGCAGCGGGGGACTCGCGCTGCAGCAGGCGGCCCAACAAGACCAGGGTCAGGTCGAGCCGTGCCTCCAGCCTCTGCAACTGCAGGCTGTTGTCGTTGCGATCATCGCTGCCGTCGTCCGCATTTCGGGCATCTTCGACCAGCGCGATGCTGCGCAGGAGCATTTCCGCGCTACCTGGTCGGCGCAGCTTGGTGTTTGCTTCAAATACCGCCGGCAACGACAGCTCGCAACTGAGCGTGTCGTTGAACAGCTCGGTTTCAGCGGGATGGTCGATGCCGGTGCTGTTCATCCCAGCGTTCCGGCTTGCTGGTAGGCGTTGACGGCGCGGCTGGTCTGGCGTTCGGCGCGCAGTTGCATGGCCGCCTCGTCACGCAGTTCGCGCATCCGGGTGGCAAGAGCGTGCTGCTGTTCCAGCAAGGCCTGCAATGCATCTGCGCTACCCGTTGCGCCGTTGGCCTCGATGTAGCCCCGCAGGCGCGCGTCGTGAGCGGCGACGATCTGTTCGGCGCCGTCGTGGTCTTCCGCGTCGATGGCGTTCTTCAGGGCGTCCAGGTCTGCATGCAGGGCATCAAGCACCTGGCTGGCGGTATCGGCCATCAGCGCGCCTCACTGGCAACGGGCAGGGTGCGCTGCTCGGAGGGAATGGCATTCCAGGCAGATTCGATTTCGGTCATCAGCGACAAGGACTCCTGCAAGGCGTTGACGTCATTGTTGAGGTTGCCCTCGGTCAGGCGGTGCAATACGTACTCGTACAGCGAGGACAGATTGGCCGCGACGTCGCCGCCAGCCTCATGGTCCAGCGAGCCGTTGAGATGGCCAATGATGGCACAGGCTTCACCGATGGCCTTGCCCTTCAGGGCTTGGTCGCCACTGGCCAGGCAGGCTTCGGCGCGGCGGATGCGCTCGCCTGCACCTTCAAGCAGCAAGGCAACAAGGCGATGAGGGTCCGCATCGACGACACGGCTGGAAACGCCGACCTTGCGGTATTGCTCGGCATAGTGTCGGTTGGCACCGTACATGTGGATGGGACTCCTTGTTATCAGCCGCTTGGCGAGGTGTTCGTCATTGCGGCAGGTGGTGGGTACAGGTCGCTGGTCGCTGCGGTACGGCGTTTATCAGGACTTGGAAGCCAGCTGCTGGCTCAGGTAGTTGCTGGTGCTTTGCATGCCCGCGACCAGCGTGTCCATCGCGGTGAACTGCTTGGTGTAGCGCTCGGACACCTTCTCCATGCGCGCATCCAGTGCGTCCAGATCCTTTTCCAGCTTCTTGATCTGCTTGTTCAGGGAGTCGGTGCGCTGGGTCAACGTGCCGGTGCTGTCCAGGTTGCTCTTGAGCATGATGGTCATGCCAGTGGAAAGCGCGCCCTTGCTGCCAAACAGTGCCTCGGCTGCGCCGGGGTTCTCCGCAACGGTCTTGTCGAAGGTGGTAGCGCTGAAGCTGAGGGTGCCGTCCTTGTTGATGGCAACGCCGAGCGCCTTCAGGTCGACGACGTTCGCGCTCAACTGACTGCGCATCTGCTGCTGCAGGCCGCGGATCATCGAGTCGCCGGTCAAGGTGGATGCCTTGTCATTGGTGGCGTCGTAGCTGGTCGCGCTCTTCAGCATGCTGGTCGTCGCGTTGTAGGCGCTGATGAAGGCCTGCAGGTTGATCTTCAGCGGCGAGTTGTCCTGTGCCACGGTCAATGTGCGGGTGGTGCCGACCTCGGCCTTGCTGAGGTTGAGAGTGACGCCGGGAATGATGTCGGTGATCGAGTTGCTGCTGGATTCGCGTTCGAAGCCATCCACGCTCACCTTGGCATTGGCGGCGGCGGTGGTCTGTGCCATGCCGCCGGCGGTTCCGTCCCAGGTCAGCGCCGACAAACCACCATTGCCACCGCTGGCGGTGACCTTCAGCGCTCCCTCGGTGCCGGCGTCGACGGCATTCATCACCAGGTGCTGGCCATCGCTGGCGGTGATGATGGTGGCGTTGACGCCCTTGCCGTTGGCGGCCTTGTTGATGGCGGCGGCAATCTCGGTCAGCGTTGCCCCTTCGGCGATATCGACGTCAAGCGTCTTGTTGTCGCCCCATGCGAAAGACAGTTTTCCGTCACCCACCTTTGCATCAGCGGCGAAGGCGCCGGAGCTCAGTTTCTGGGTTGTCGCCAGGCTCAGCACTTCAACGTTGTACGTGCCTGCTGTCGCCAGTGTCTTGCCGGTACCGGCATCGGTGATGATGCTGGCGCTGAAGCCGGAGTTCTCCGGAACGGTAGCCTTGTAGGAACGGGTGTCCGCGCTCTTGACCATGGCCTCCAGCGAGGCCTGCAGGCCAGTCAGCGAGCTCTTGATGTTGCCCAGTGCCGACAGCTTGGCGGTGGCCGCCGTTCCCTGCGAATTGATGCGGTTGTCCGCAGGCTTGCGCTCGGCAGCGACCAGTTTGGCAACGATGGTCGGGATGTCGAGGCCGGAGCCGACAGCAGCGAGGGAGGAGGTGGCCATGCTATTTCCTTGGTCTAGGCTGAAGGACGCCCTTGCAGGTATCCCTTGTATCGGCACACATGCCCAGCAACTTTAGGCAGGCGGCGGCGTTTGCGTGCACTCCATGCAAGCCGCGTGCCGTTACGACGTTGCGGCGGACCAAGGCCTTCCCATGCACAAAACCCCTGCCGACTGGCAGGGGTTTTGGCTACATATGGATCGGCGCCGGTGTAAGGGCGCCGCCTTGTGCTTAGCCCAGCAGGCTGAGCACGCTCTGGGTGGAGCTGTTGGCCTGGGAGAGCATGGCGGTACCGGCCTGCTGCAGGATCTGGTTGCGGGTCAGCTCTGCGGTTTCCTTGGCGTAGTCAGCGTCACGGATGCGGCTACGCGAGGCGGACAGGTTTTCCGAGGTGGTCGACAGGTTGGAGATGGTGGAGCTGAAGCGGTTCTGAATCGCACCCATGTCGGCACGCGAGCTGTTGACGGCGGTCAGTGCCTTGTCGACGATTTCCAGTGCCTGCTGCGAACCGGCGACGCTGGAGATGTCCAGATCCTTCAGGAACTTGGTGCCATTGGCAGCGTTGGCGGCCACGGTGCCGGCGACGATGCCAGCGCCTGAGTAGGTCAGGCCAGCGGCGTCGGTCTTGGTGGCGTCGGTGAAGGTGAAGTCCTTGCCAGCCTTGACCGAAGTCATGGTCAGCTTGCCGTCCTTGTCGACTGCTGCGTAAACACCGGTCTGGTCCATCTTCTCGTTGATGGCTGCTGCCATCTTCTTGCTTACGTCGGTACCGGTATCGCCGACGGCAACCTTGACGGCTTCGATGTCGATGTTGTTCACCTTCATGCCGCCGATGGAGCCAGCCGAGGTGGCTGCACCCGATGCCAGCGCAGCGGTCGAGGTCTGGGTAGCAGCGAAGCCGGCGCGGCCCAGCGCATCGATGTTGGAATCGACGATGCTGTTGATGCCGATGGTCTGGCCAGCGTCAGCACCAACCTGGAACAGGGCGCCGGAGAAGGTGCCGTCCAGCAACTTGGTGCCGTTGAAGTTGGTCTGGTTGGAGACGCGGTCGATTTCCTTCAACAGCTGGTTGACTTCCGAGTTCAGCGCTTCTCGGTCGGTCGAGGAGTTGGTGGCGTTGGACGACTGCACAGCCAGCTCGCGGATACGCTGCAGGTTGTTGCCGATTTCGACCATTGCGCCTTCAGCGGTCTGGGCCAGCGAGATGCCGTCGTTGGCGTTGCGGGTAGCAACGTCCAGACCGCGGATCTGGGTGGTGAAACGCTCGGAGATGGCCAGGCCAGCGGCGTCGTCCTTGGCGCTGTTGATGCGCAGGCCCGAGGACAGGCGCTGGATCGAGGTGGCCAGGCTGCTGCCGCTCGTGTTCAGGTTGCGCTGAGCGTTGAGCGACATGATGTTGGTGTTGATGACTTGTGCCATGATTTCGGATTCCTTTTTGTCGTTTGATCCGGCAGCTCAACCTGACCGGTACTGGGTGCAGTGGGAGGTGCCGTAGGGGCCGCAGTACCGCTGCTGATATCAATAACGGCAGCACCCTGCCACGCTTTAGGGCTTCCGTAAGATCTGATTGACAAAAATCGCCGTCCAACGGGCGGGGGCGCCTTGGATATGTTTGTGGGAGCGGTGTAAACCGCGAAGCCGGTAGTGCATACGGCCCTGTGGGTTCTGCGATCCGACAATGTGCCAGTTTCGCGGCTCACGCCGCTCCCACAAACATCAAGAACAGAAAACCCCGGCAAGCCGGGGTTTTTGTTTGAACATGTGGAGCGTGCTTACTTCAGCAGGCTCAGCACGTTCTGCGGCACCTGGTTGGCCTGGGCCAGCATGGCCGTACCGGCCTGCTGCAGGATCTGGGTGCGGGTCATCTCGGCGGTTTCCTTGGCGTAGTCCGCATCGCGGATACGGCTACGGGAAGCGGAGAGATTCTCCGAGGTGGTGGCCAGGTTGGCGATGGTCGAGGTGAAGCGGTTCTGGATCGCACCCATTTCCGCACGCGAGCTGCTCACCGCGGTCAGTGCCTTGTCGACGATTTCAATTGCGCGCTGCGAACCAGCGAAATCGGAAATGTCCAGGTCTTCCATGTGGCGGGTGCCGCCACCATTGGCAGCGACGCCGGCTGCTGCGGTGGTTGCGCCCAGATCGGCCGCCAGCGAGACGGTGATGCCGGTGCCGCCAGTCAAGGTGCCGTTGGTGATGCCGCCGAAGTCCTGGCCGGCCTTGACCGAGGTCAGCTTCAGCTGGCCGCCTTCGATGGTTGCGTACATGCCGGTCTGGTCCAGCTTGTTGTTGAAGGCCTGTGCAACCTTCTTCTGCACGGCCGCTGCATCGTCACCGACTTCAATCTTGATGTCGTCAAGCTTGATCTGCGAAGCGGAGGCCGCGCCGGCCGGGGTGACGCTGACGGTGATGCCGCTGATCGAACCGGAGGCAGTCGCTGCGGTGCCGCCGATGCCGGCGCCAGTCACGTTGTCGGCGAAGCCCGACTTGCCGAGCGTGTCGATGTTGGCATCGACGATGGCGTTGATGCCGATGGTCTGGCCGGAGTTGGCACCGACCTGGAACAGGGCACCGGTGAAGCTGCCGTCCAGCAGCTTGGTGCCGTTGAAGCCGGTCTGGTTGGCAACGCGGTCGATTTCCGACAGCAGCTGGTCGACTTCGGCGTTCAGTGCTTCACGGTCGCTGGGCGAGTTGGTTGCATTGGACGACTGCACCGCCAGCTCACGGATGCGCTGCAGGTTGTTGCCGATCTCGACCATCGCGCCTTCGGCGGTCTGGGCCAGCGAGATGCCGTCGTTGGCATTGCGCACGGCGACATCCAGCCCGCGGATCTGGGTGCTGAAACGCTCGGAGATGGCCAGGCCGGCAGCATCGTCCTTGGCGCTGTTGATGCGCAGGCCCGAGGACAGACGCTGGATGGACGTCGCCAGGCTGCTGCCGCTGGTGTTCAAGTTGCGCTGAGCGTTCAGCGACATGATGTTGGTATTGATGACTTGTGCCATGGGACTTCTCCGTTGTGTTCGGTGACGTACTGCGTGTGAGGAGGCGGAAGCGGTGCGGATTGCGGAATCAGCGGATCATGTTGAACAACGACATCGACTGCATCTGGGTGAAGATGGTCTGTGCCGCTTGCAAAGCCGCACCTTCGAGCTGGTATTGCCCGATGGCTTCGGCGTAGTTGAGGTCGCGTAACTGCGACAGGGAACTTTCAAGCGTGATGCTGCTGGCCTCGCGCAGCGATGCCGCATCATCGATCGACTTGAGTTGGGCGCCGCCGGCGGCGCGTGCATCGATCAGGCTGCCCGATGCGCGGGCGACATCGCGGATGCTTGCCTGCAGTGCGTTCTGTTGCGCGGTGCGGCCGGCTTCGGTGGAGGTATCCATCTGCAGTGTCTGCACCAGCTGGTCGATGGTGCTGAACACATCACGGGTGCTGGCCTGGCCGGCGGTGAATGCATCGCCCGCGGCTGGCGTGCCTTCAATGCGCACGCGCAGCCCCTGGAAGACGATATCCTCGCCAGTCTTGTAGGTGCCGGTGCCAACCACGGTGTTGCTGGCATCCACTACTTCGTAGGTATCTGCCGCGGTGAAGCGCAAGGTGTAGCTGTCGCCGTTCCAGTTGCCGGAGCCGTCGCGGCTGATATCGGTGAGCACTGCCTTGCCGGTGTTGCCGGCGACAGCGGCCGCATCAACCGTGCCGTCGCCGGTACGGATGCGCAGGAACACTTCGCTGCCTGGCAGAGCATCCTTGACGAAGGTGCCCGGCGCGATCTCGACCTGGCGCTGGATCTGGTCGCCGTTGTAGGTGACGGTCCCATTGGCAAGGGTAAACGGTGCGGCACCGTCGGCGGCGCCGCCAAACAGGTAGCGGCCGTTGCCATCGGTGGTGTTGGCCAAGGCCAGCATCTGGTCCTTGATCGCCTGCAACTCGGCCGACACCGTCTTGCGGTCCTCGACGGACAGCGCGGCGTTGTTGGCCTGTACGGTCAGATCGGAAACCCTTGCCAACAGCTCATTGGCCTGCGCCAGGGCGTTTTCCTGCAGGCCGAGTCGGTTCTGAGCGGTATTGGCGTTCTTGCCCAGCTGTTCCATCTCGGCCAGCACGCGATCCAGATTGACCGCGGTGCCGGAGGCGACGGGATCATCCTTGGCAGTGACGATCTTCTTGCCGGTTGCCAGCTGCTGCTCAAGATGATTCATCTTGCTCTGCTTGGACAGCATCAGCGAGACCGACTGGTCGTACATCATGTTGCTGGAGATACGGTTACTCATCAGCCCACCGCCTTCAAGATCGTCTGGAACATGGTGTCGGCGGTGGAGATCAGCTGCGACGCTGCCTGGTAGGCCTGCTGCAGCCGGAGCATGTCCGCCGCTTCCTCATCAAGGTTCACACCCGAGATTGAATCGCGCGATGCCTTGGCGTTGTCGTTGATCACCTGCTGCGCCTGCAGCGAGTAATCGGCGGCACGCGCGGCAGAACCAATCTGCGTGGTCAACCCGCCCAGCGCGCCGTTCAAGGTGACGGTGCCGCCATTGAATGCCTTGGCATCTTCAACATTGGCAAGACGCGAGGCGTTGCCGTTGTCACTGGAGCCTGCAGCGGTCTTGCCGATGTCGAAACGGTCGCCAGCGGCCGGCTTGCCATCGAGGACGACGCTCCAGCCATTGGCGCTGATGGTCTGGCCCGGCGTGTACGGGTAGGGGCCAGCGCCATCGATGGTGTAGTTGTTGGCGTCGACGAAGGTGATTGCT